>NZ_QOSA01000053.1:0-99088 GCF_008368795.1 Bacillus sp. BF2-3 | reverse complement strand
GTTTAACAGGAGCAACAGGCTTAACAGGAGCGACAGGTCCAACAGGAGCAACAGGCCCAACGGGAGCAACAGGTTTAACAGGTTTAACAGGAGCAACGGGTGCAACTGGTGGCGGAGCTATTATTCCGTTTGCTTCAGGTACAACACCAGCAGCGTTAGTTAATGCGTTAGTAGCTAATACAGGAACTCTTCTTGGATTTGGATTTAGTCAGCCTGGTATAGCATTAACGGGTGGAACAAGTATCACATTAGCATTAGGTGTAGGTGATTATGCATTTGTAGCACCAAGAGCAGGGGTTATTACGTCATTAGCAGGTTTCTTTAGTGCAACAGCTGCATTAGCTCCATTATCACCTGTTCAAGTGCAAATACAAATATTAACTGCACCTGCAGCAAGCAATACGTTTACAGTACAAGGCGCACCTCTTTTATTAACACCAGCATTTGCCGCAATAGCGATTGGTTCTACAGCATCAGGAATCATACCTGAAGCTATTCCAGTAGCGGCTGGGGATAAAATACTGTTATATGTTTCATTAACAGCAGCAAGTCCAATAGCTGCAGTTGCTGGATTTGTAAGTGCAGGTATTAATATCGTTTAATTTGTTACATTTAGTAGGAAATTAAACAGGGGTTTGTATATAGTCCTTCCTAATAAATTTAGGAAGGACTATATTTTTTTGAGAAATAAGTAATAAATCCATTGAACAATTACTCTTTGTTAAGTTCGTATAAAAAAGTATAATTTACCCTTTCTCATTTAAGGAATAAGTTATGTAACTTTAAAAATTTCCGATCAGCAAAAAAAGATGAATTCTTTTAAAAGAACTCATCCATAAAATAAACTATTTATTTTTATTACAGTTACATCCTTTTTTCTTTACATAGCCTTGCTCGGCTAAGTCTCTTTGCGATTGGGAATTGGAAGATTGAGAATTGGAAGATTGAGAGGATGCTGAAGAGCTACTATTTTTATTATAAGAGTAGTTTTTTCGATAGTTATAATTACTCATAGTACTATCACCTCCAATTTAATATATAAATATTATATGTATGTACACTATCAATTGTTACTATTATTAATAGGAAGAGAACATACAATAAAAAAATCTCCTTGGTATTTTCCTAGGAGATAAATGATGATTCTTTTGAAAATTTACAAATTAATAGCCCCAGTAAAGAGGAAAGTAATAAGAATCTTGGTGATACGGATTCTGTTGTTGAGCGAGGGGCTGGGTTGGATAATTTTTCATTTCACGGTTTTGATTGCAGTTTGCCGGAGGACCAATTACGGTAGTTGATTGGATAGGGGAAACCGCTTGTTTCCATTGTTGTTCATTGAGACAATAAGTATGGGCCATCATATGAGCTGGAGTTAACCTTAAAATGTCAGAACCGAAAATAACTTCTGGAGTTGGAGCATTGAAAATAGCTAATAAATGAGTATTATCTGCTGTAGCAATTTCATAATGCCACCACGCTTGTGGAATGTTGGCAACTTGCCCGGGTTTTATCGGTAAGTTTAATATTTGATTCGTAAATGGATTAAGTAAAGAAACAACAGCAGACCCTGAAATACAATAAACAAGTTCAGCTGCATTTTGATGAATATGTGGTTCTACAACATTTCCTGTACTTAAATAAATATCTAATAAAGAAGTATTTTCTAAAGTATTTAATTGTTTAATACCAAGTACATTTATATAATTTTGGGCATCTTTCCGAAAAAAATTACTTTTATTTACATCATAAGTAAAATTGGTTGAAGGGGAGGTATAGTCGATGTTGGCAGTCAATTGTATTACCCGCCTTTCTATAGGTAAGTTAGGTTACAAAATTAGGATATGTGTCTAGTCTTTGTTTTGTGCTGTTGTCGGTAGCTTAATAAATTCACTTATTCCATAAAGAATAAAGTATAAAGATTAAACTATATTCGTATTCCCATTCATACTTTGGATTGATGGAAAAAAGTAATGAAAATGTTAATTTAAAAGTACATCAATCATTTATAAGGAGTGAATGTTCATGTCATTTAGTGAAATGATTAGAAATGAAGTACTCAGCTGGGCGGGTGTTTCTGAAAAACCGCATCGATTTGGTGGTATTGAAATAAATTATGGTAAGAAAGAACTTGGCCATCTTCATGGTGATAAATTAGCTGATTTACCATTTCCGAAGTTAAAGCGAGATGAATTAGTGAAGCAAGGGTTGGTAAAACCACATCACGTATTACCTGAATCAGGATGGATCAGTTATTATATAAAGAGTGAAGAGGATATTCCATTTGCAATTGAGTTATTTCGTATGCAATATGACCGAATTAAAAAGTAATGAAATAAAGTAGGGTAATAAAAATTTATTTTCATGTCACATCCCTCCTTAATCGTTCGTCTTGTATGTAGAACGATAAGGAGGGATTTTATTATGAATACATTTGATGTAGCAATTGTTGGCGGTGGGCTTGCTGGATTAACAGCATCTATATATTTAGCGAAAGCTGGAAAGAAAGTGATTGTATTAGAAAAATCCAGTCAATTCGGTGGCCGAGGGATAACTATAAATAAAAATGGAATCTGCATGAATCTTGGTGCACATGCTTTATATAGAGGCGGGGCAGCGTTTATAACTTTTAATGAGCTCGGTTTGAATCTTCCAGGTGGAATACCATCTACAAAAGCACATGGAATATGGAAAGGGGATATATTCACCATCCCAACAGATTTTCGCTCAATTTTATCAACACCACTACTTTCTTGGTCTGCAAAAGTACAATTCTCACGTCTTATGATTCGTTTAGGAAATTTAGATGTAGGAGAAGTTCCGAAAATGAGTCTAACTACATGGGCAGAAAATGAAATAAAAGATCCAATGGTTCGCAATATATTTTATGCGCTATGCCGGACAACAACATATACGTTTGCTCCTACAATACAATTAGCATCATCTGTACTAAAGCAAATACAGCTTTCTATAAAAGAAGGAGTGCTTTATGTAGATGGTGGTTGGGAGACGATAATAACAAAATTAAGAGATTTAGCGAATGATGTCGGGGTAAAATTTTTGGCTAAAAAGCATGTTTTGGAAATAGAGCATTATGAAGATAAACAAAGAATACATTGTGTTGATGATGAGGTTTTTGAAGTAGGTACAGTCATCGTGACGACTCCGCCGAAAGAGGCTTGTAAAATAATAAAAGGTGCAGAAGGAACAAGTTTGCATAAATGGAGTGAACAATCGGTACCGGTTACTGTTGGTGCATTAGATATTGGCTTGAGACAATTACCCAATCCTACACATCAATTTGTATTAGGATTAGATCAACCTATATTTTTCACAAATCAATCGAGAGCAGCTAAATTAAGTGAAGACGGATCAATTGCAGTGAGTCTAATTAAGTACCATAATCCTGTGCTAGAGATGAATCATATTCATGAAGATAAAGAACAGTTGGAAAGTACGATGGAGTTGTTACACCCAAATTGGAAAAGGGAAGTTGTTGCACAGCAATATTTACCGAAAATAACAGTAGTACATGATTTTCCTCATATTGACCGTGTTGAAAAGCCGGGTCCTAATATACCTGAAATGCCAGGTGTTTATGTTGCAGGGGATTGGGCAGGGCATGATGAAATATTAGCTGATGCTGCGGTAGCAAGCGGGAAACGTGCAGCGTTACACATTTTAAAGCAATATGAAAGTGAGGCAGTTCATCATGGAAACGGAGCAGTTATATGAAGCGTATCAACCATTATTATTTTCGTTATCATACAGAATCCTTGGGAGTGTTATGGATGCTGAGGATATCGTTCAGGATGTATTTATCTCGCTAAATAATATAGAAGATCCACAATCTATAGAAAATATGAAAGCATATTTATGTAAGATGGCGACAAATCGTTCAATTGATAAATTACGATCGGCAGCGCATAAACGTAACGTGTATGTAGGGATGTGGTTACCAGAGCCACTTGTAGAAGATAGTGATGAGCCATCAAAGTCATTTATAATGAAAGAATCCCTTTCCACCGCATATTTATTACTTTTACAACAACTATCTGAGGTAGAAAGGATTGTTTTCATATTAAGAGAGGTTTTCAGTTATGAATACGAAGAAATAGCTTCAATTGTTGATAAGAGTAGTGTGAACTGCAGGAAGATCTTTCAACGTGCACGAAAAAGCATGTTGGAGAAACCGAAGCAATCAAAATTAAGCACGGAGAAAATGGCTTCTTATGTTGAAAAGTTTGTAGCATCATTACAGTGTGGGGATACGGAAGGTATGTTGGAAGTATTAAAAGCAGATGCTATACTCAAAGCTGATGGTGGCGGTAAAGTTACGACTGCGATCAATCCAATTTATTCTGCAGATCGAATTATACGTTTGTTCTTTGGGATTGCACAACGATTGACAGAAGAGTACACTGTTGATTTCAAAATGGTAAATGGTATACCAGGAGTTATAGTTACAATAAATAATAAAGTAACATATGTTCTTTCGTTTGCATTTGAGGATGAGAAGATTTCAAATATCTATATGATGGTTAATCCTGAAAAACTTATGCATTTGAATGTAAAAATATAAAAAAGCGCATTTCTTCAGAAATGCGTTTTTTATTATTTTTCTAACATTTCAAGAGGTACATCTTTTTCGCCAGCTACCTCAAATTTAATTTCCCCGTCTTCTTCATAAATACGTGTAATAATCGGTATAGTAATCATTAATTTTTTATGCTGCTTTCGTTTTCGAGCAGCATCTAAGCTAATCACGTTCATTTGTAAGCATCCTTTCTTCTGGAAATATATAAACAAAGAAAATGCGTCCGAAAAGGGCGCTTAATTGAATTTGAAATACCGATTCATTTAAATGGGGTTTATATAATTTAATAACTGCAATTTTTATATGAAATAATATGAATGGAATAATTGCACGTAGAAATTAACTTTACCAAAAAACGAAACAATATGCTATAAAAAATTATAAATCTTTGTCATATAACGGGAAAAAGGATTTCGTTTCGCATATAATAAAAGTAGACGGGCAGCAAGAGCTTTTTCATCATATTGCTTGGAAAGGCGATGAAAAGAATGGATACGTTAGATTCATTATTACTTCAACTTGAACAATATGGAGAAGAGCATGATCGAAATAAAAAAACAAGGGAAGAAAAATTACGGAATGTTTCTCGTGAGATGGGGCAATTTTTATCAATTTTAGTAAAAGGGTGTAATGCAAAAAATATCTTAGAAATTGGAACTTCTAATGGTTATTCTACATTGTGGTTGGCTAATGCGGTAGAAGAAACAAATGGAAATGTAACAACTGTAGAGCTTTCTTCAGAACGAGTTGGAGAGGCACTTGTCAATTTTGAAAAGGCAAACCTTTTACAAAGGATTGATGTTCACAATCAAGAAGCAGGGGCATTTTTAGATTCCCAATTAGATCATTCATTTGATTTTATTTTCCTAGATTCAGAGCGCACGCAATACATGTGGTGGTTTGAGCATATAAAACGTATGTTACAGCCAAAAGGTTTTCTTGTTGTTGATAATGCAACTTCTCATGCAAGTGAATTAGATGGGTTTATAAAAATGATTGAAGAAGATGATACGTTTGAAACAGTGTTATTAGCGTTTCAAAAGGGAGCATTTGTAGCTCGCAAAAATAAATAGAAGTGAGTGTAATAGAATTATCACATTGAAAACGGGTGAATGTCAAAAGATTGAGTGTAGCACGATTAAAAGAACGTAAATTATTTAGGAAATATATGAAGAATCCGCCTTCAGCATGTAGTTCTCTAGGTCTTAAGTCTGAGGAAAATTATGTTGATTACAGGTATACTTATAGTAAGAAACAGGGAATGACTGCATAAACAGACATTTCTAAAAAAATCGATTTCAAGCAATCAGAATGTGTATGAAATACGATATAATTGATGAAATATAGTGCATATAAATTCGCACATATAAATAAAGGAGCGATTTTGTTGACTGAACTCGAGAAAAAAGAACCTGTATCCATTGTGAAAGATAATAATGTAGAAGTAGTGGTTGATACAGTTATAAAAGATGAAGAACTTGATGAATTAAATAAAGAAGCCGATCTTTATGTACAAAAGTTAAATAGCGAGCAAAATACAGATTTATCGAAAGTATTGTCGCAGCTAGGAGATTTGGGGGATAAAGAACAACAAGCAGCAGGACAAACGTTATCAGCATTAAAACGTCCTGTCACAGCGATGATGAATGGAAAGAATGAAGAAATTCCAAATACATTGTTAGAATTACGCAAAGTAGTATCAGAGCTTGATCCGAATTCATTAAAAGCAAGTGGTATGAAGAAAATTATGTTTAAAGTATTTAAGAAAAATCCACTTGAAACATACGTGCATAAATATCAATCTATAGATAAGCAAATTGAGGAAATTATTAGATCCCTTCTAATTGGTCGTGATAACTTACAAGAGGATACAGTTGGTCTTGAAATGTTAAAAGAACAATCGCACGATAAAATTCATGCTCTTGATAAACAAGTATACTTAGGGAAAAAGCTTGCTGGCATGCTTGAAGCTGAGAAACAAAACCCAGAGCGTCAAAGGGATATTCCGTTAATTAACGATGCATTAGAAAAGATACTTGTACGTACACGTAATATGCAGCAAGCGAAAAGTGTATTATTACAATCTATAGCTTCTGTAGACATCATTAAGAAAAATAATGAAAAATTAACAGAGGCAATACGTAATGCAATTACGATGACGCAAAACGTTGTAACAGTTTCAGCTGCTATTCAGCTTGCATTAACGAATCAACGTAAAACAATTGATGCGGTAAATGCAACGAATGAAGCAATTGAATCGATGGTATTAAGTAATTCTCAAGCGTTAAAACAAAATACAGAAGAAACGACGAAATTGCTTGAAAACCCTGCTATTAGCATGGATAAATTACGTGAATCATTCCAAAATGTGTTCGCTGCAATTGAAGCATCTGAAAAATCGTCAGAACGTATTATTGAGTCAAGCAAGAAGTTCGTTATTGAACTAGACACATTTAATGATGAGATGAAGCAGAAACTCATTCAGCGTCCAAGGAAATAACGGATTATTAGAGGAGGTGAACAAATGAGTTTCATTCAAACAGTACTATTACTACTCGGTACATTGCTTTTAATAGCATTTACTGTCGTTGTTTTAGTCGTATACTTCGGGCGGAAACTGTATTTTTCATGGACGAAGCCATATAAAAGAGCGCAAGATTCTTTAGATAAGATATCAAACAAATCAATACCGTTTCTACAAGAATTTACACAACATCCACTGTTTTATCGCTGGATTCGCACCGAAGGAAAGAAAGAACAAAATACATTAAATACTCTATTTTGTGCATCAGGTCAACGTACGAGAGAGCAAGTCTTCTCGATGTTACCGAAAGAAAAGCAGAAAAAAGTGCATGTAATGGCAAAAACTACGAAAAAGCTTACAAATGAAGATATTGATGTGGCTGCGATGAAAGTGAAAGATTTCTTAAGACAAGAAGCGCAGCAAACGGTAAAACCGACAGACTTATCATTTTACAAATTGTATTTTTATGACCGTTATCCAGACGCATTAAATACAATTCAAGCGTATAAACGCTCAATAAATCCTTCATTACAAAGAACGGTTGATGATATTACAATTTCAGTATTAAATGCACTTCCGTACTATCAAGAGCAACGCATGTTTGAACAACAACATAAACTTGAAACATTCTTAATGAAAGATTTAACGGCCATGTTATCGTTGGTAGTACAATTACCACCTTCACAAAGACCAGAGAAGGAAGAAGAACTGAAGATCTACTTGGAAAATTTCAAAAAAGAAATGGAAGTAGTAGAGCGAGATATTCGCGACTCGATTGATCACGATTTAAATGTGAAGATGAGGGCAGCGACTGAGAAGTTTAAGAATAAATAACAAAAAGCGCCTTAAAAGCTAAGTATCACGGCTTTAAGGCGCTTTTTTTATGAGGTTTTATTTTGCTCTAACGGTAGTATGACTAGAAGCCACACTTTCATTATGCAATCGATCAACTGCAGTTACGACATACGTATACGTTTCTCCGGAAATAGCGGTTTTATCTACATAAATTTCTCCAAGTTTTGTTTTTCTTACAGTAGTAAGTAAATTTTTGGGATTTTGTATATCCACTTCATTTTTCCCATTCACGCGGTAAATAGCGTAATAAGCAGAATCATTATCTCTATTGTCAATGATACCGATTGCAATACCTTCATCTCTTGGAATGGCGCCTTTTAAAGTCGGTTGTTTTGGTGGATCATGATCAAGCCAAGGCATAGGCGGGATTAATGCAGGATGTTTATATATGTTTTTTGAAAGTCTATCTTTAACTCCGAGTGGATTGTTATTAATATCTTTTAAGCTAAAATGCATACTACCTTTTATATCAGGATATAGCCGGTTTAATGCAATTTGTTTTGGATATTCTTCTGAATCAGACCAAGCAGGGACGGAGTTATTATTAATTTTATAGGCCGCTTGACCGATGTATAGGTGAAGCGGTTTGTTATTTGTTTCTTTAACCCACCAATCTACTAATATGTCATATGCAGCTGGGGTGAAACCTATATTCCAATATATTTGCGGTGTAATGTAGTCAATATATCCTTTTTGTATCCACTCACGTGTGTCAGCATAAAGGTCATCATAGTTTCTTTGGCCTGCGGTTGTGTTAGAGCCAGTAGGATCGTCAGCTATATTTCGCCATACGCCGAACGGACTAATGCCAAACTTTACATATGATTTTTCTTGTTTTATAGCAGTATTTAAATCTTTTACAAGTTCATTTACATTGTTACGTCGCCAATCTTCTATATTTGTAAATCTACCATTATTATATGTTTCGTACGTTTTCTGATCTGGAAATTCTTCACCGGCTACTTTATATGGGTAAAAATAATCATCCATATGCAGTGCATCAATATCGTAATTTTGTACGATTTCTAAAGCGCCTTCTGTTATAAATTTTTTCACTTCCGGAATACCGGGATTGTAATATAACTTTCCGCCATAAGGGACAACCCAATCGGGATGTTGCCTTGCAGGGTGATTATTTGATAATCGATTTATATCGGTGTGATTCATCGTTATTCGGTATGGGTTAATCCAAGCGTGGAATTCTATATTTCTTTTATGAGTTTCTTCAATCATAAATGCGAGCGGGTCATAACCAGGATCTTTTCCTTGTGTTCCTGTAATGTATTCAGACCAAGGACCGTAATTTGAAGGATAGAAAGCATCAGCGGTTGGTTTAATTTGTACAACAACTGCATTCATACCAGTGCTTTTTACATCGTCTAATAATCTTATAAATTCTTGCTTCTGTTTTTCAATAGGTAAGCCAGTTTTTGAGGGCCAATCAATATTCAGAACTGATGCGATCCATACAGCACGTAATTCATGTTTTTTGTACGTAGTATTTACTTCAGCATAAGTAGAGTGAGGGGGAATGAAAGAGAAAGGGATGAACAAGATAACGATACAACATATCATTAATAAACGTTTAACGATCATTTATACGCCTCCCTATCATATGATTATTTAAAATAATATCTGAGGCGAGGTTGACCTTGCAATAGAGAAAATTGCATATTGAAACATTAATTTAATAGGAAAAATATTTTTAATGAAATTTACTTTCATTATAACTAAATTCATTTACTACTTCATATGCTTGTTAGTAAAGTGAAACTTCCTTTCATTTGAAGGGTAATAAATTATAAGTATAGGAGGATTAATAAATGAAAGTTTTGTTCGTCTGTTCTGGAGGAATGTCCAGTGCAATTGTTGTAAACGCTTTAAAAAAAGAAGCGGAGAAAAATGGTGTGAACATGGAAGTGCATGCAATTGGAACGAATGAGGTAGAGGAAGAAGTAAAGAATGGCTGGGATGTCGTAATGGTAGCACCTCAAATAAGACACCGATTTGACTCTGTAAAAAAATTTGCAGAGGAGGAATCTATTCCGTGTGGCATCATACCGCCGCAAGCATACACACCGCTTGGCGGCCCGACTTTATTAAAAACTGTAAATGAATTAATCAGTTAGGGGGAAACGTTATGAATAAGTTTGTCACGTTTCTTGATAAAAACTTATCTGGACCGATGGCAAGGCTTTCTGAGCAGAGACATTTACAAGCAATCCGTGATGGAGTTATTTCGGCGTTACCATTTATTATAGTAGGAAGCTTCTTTTTAATAGTAGCATTTCCACCACTGCCGAAAGATAGTTTTATATCAGTTTGGGCATTAAAGAATCAAACAAGTATATTGATACCATATCGTTTAACCATGTTTATTATGTCCTTATATATCGCATTTGGAATAGGATATAATTTAGCGAAAAGTTATAAATTAGATGCTTTATCAGGAGCACAGCTCGCGGTATGTTCACTACTTTTAACATTAACGCCTGAGTTAATTGATAAAAAAGGATTCATGCTTCCGATGACAAATCTCGGAGGTCATGGATTATTTGTGACGATGATTGTTTCTATTTTATCCGTAGAGATTTTAAGGTTTTGTAAGAAGAAAAATGTAATGATTAAAATGCCAGAACAAGTACCGCCATCTGTATCGCGTTCATTTGAAGCACTTATACCTGCAGCATTCGTTATTATTATAATGAGTCTAGTAACTGTCGTTTTTAGCATTGATTTACACCATGTTGTTGATAAATTAGCAGCACCATTAGTAAAAGCTGGGGATAGTTACTTCGGTGTAATGATTCCAGTGTTTTTAATTACGTTTTTTTGGTCATTCGGAATCCATGGTGTGTCGGTTGTTGGAACTGTTGCTCGGCCATTATGGGAAGTATACTTAGGGAAAAATGGTGAAGCAGTTGCTAGTGGAGCAGATCAGTTGCCATTTATTTCACCAGAGCCGTTATATCAATGGTTTATATGGATTGGCGGTTCTGGTGCGACGTTAGGGCTTGTATTAGCTATGATTGTATTTGGTCGATCGAAATATTCGAAAGCATTGTCAAGAACTTGTATTGTTCCGGGTATTTTTAATATTAATGAACCAGTCATATTCGGATTACCGATTGTACTAAATCCAATTTTAATTATCCCATTTATCATTACACCACTTGTAACAGCAACTGTTGCATATTCAGCAACTGCGATGGGATTTGTAACACCAACGCATATTATGCCGCCATGGACACTACCTGCTCCAATTGGTGCATATTTAGCAACAGGAGGAGATTGGCGTGCGATTGTATTAGTTTTTATAAATATAGCAATATCGTTCCTTATTTATTTACCATTCTTTAAAATGTACGACAAAAATATGCTTGAAATTGAAAAAAATGGTGACGGGGAATCTGTTAATCCTTAATCTGCACGCTGTTATTTTGAGTGATAGACTTTTTGTCTATCACTTCTTTCACATTAAAACTAGAAAGGGGGAAATAGAATGAATATAAAATTTAGTTATAAAGGCGTATTTTTATTATTATTTGGAGTGATTTGTGCAAATTTACTTTTTGTCCCTTTATTAGGCATGCTAAATCTATCACAAATGCATAGTATCTGGCTTGTTACAAGTATTGCGGCAAGCATTTTGCTTACGGTAGTTGTTTCTTTCATTGATGGATCGTTTGCATCGAAAGCTCAGTTGTTTTTTAGATTTATATTGTTTTCGATTTGTTGTACGTTCGTTACTTACATGATTGTTTTTTAGTAAATAGGAGGTCATGCACGTTATGTATATTGCAGGGGTAATGTCTGGTACTTCATTAGATGGAATAGATGTAGCGCTCGTTCATATAGAAGGAAGTGGTGTAGATTCTAAAATCCAACTCATCCATTTTACTACTGTTCCATTTTGTAATGATATGAAAAATGAGATCCAACAAGCGTTATCAATTGAAACTTCGAATGTCCAACTTATATGTAGTTTAAATTTTAAACTTGGTTTATGCTTCGCCAATGCTGTAAAGGAAGTTTGTAAAGAAGCCAATTTTCCTTTGAGACAATTAGATTTAATAGGCTCTCACGGACAAACGATTTATCATCAGCCAAAGCAAGAAGGGAATATTATTTCTTCAACATTGCAAATTGGGGAACCAGCAGTAATAGCATATGAAACGAACACGACGGTTATCTCGAATTTCCGAACGATGGACATGGCGGCAGGGGGACAAGGTGCACCACTTGTACCATATTCAGAGATTATTTTATATCGGCATCAAACTAAAAATAGACTACTACAAAATATTGGTGGGATTGGTAATGTTACAGTGGTTCCAAGTAAACGAAGTAAAGAGAGTGTTATTGCTTTCGATACTGGACCAGGCAACATGGTAATCGATGAAGTATGTCAAAGATTATTTCATGTACCATATGATCAAAATGGTTGGATTGCAAAGCAGGGGGTAGTTGTAGATGAAATTTTAACATACTGTATGAACCATCCATTTTTGAACATGAAACCACCAAAATCAACAGGTAGAGAACAGTTTGGAGAAGCGTTTGTGACTGAATTATTGAATCGATTTAAAAAGCATAGTAAAGAAAATATATTGGCAACTGTCACGATGTTTACAGCATGTTCAATTGTTCATCATTATAAGGCGTTTATTTTGCCGTATTATGAAATTGATGAGGTGATTTTAGGTGGTGGTGGAAGTTATAATAATACACTTGTTGAAATGTTACGGAATGGATTAAGAGAAGAGAAATGTAGCATATGTATACAAGAAGATATTGGTCATTCTTCAGCAGCGAAAGAAGCAATTGCATTTGCTATTTTAGCAAACGAAACGTATCATCGTAATCCGAGTAATGTGCCGAGCGCAACAGGTGCTAAGAATTCCATAATTTTAGGGAATATAACATTCCCTCCATACGCAAATGAAAATGAGGCGAACATATGAAGTATATGATTGGAGTAGATGGCGGGGGAACGAAGACCGAGGCAATTGCATTTGATAAAGACGGAAATGAACTTGTAAGAGCTACCAGTGGTTTTGGAAACATATTAATAGATTTTGAAGAAGCTCTTGTGCATATTATGGAAGCAATTAATCAATGCCAGAAGAGTTTAATAAATGGGCATTGTGTTTGTGTTTGTTTAGGATTAGCTGGTATAAGCGGAGCGAATACAAATGAATTAACATTACGTTTAAAAAAGAAATACGGAACAAAAATTGAAATTTTTAATGATGCAATGATCGCACATGCAGCTGCTTTAAAAGGTAAGGATGGAATATTAACTATAGGTGGTACAGGTGCAATTTGTATAGGAAAAAAAGGAGAAGTATATCAGTATAGCGGTGGATGGGGACATATTTTAGGAGATGAGGGGAGCGGATATTGGATTGCATTACAAGCTTTAAAGAAAATGGCAATTCAGTTCGATCAAGGAATCAGTCTTTGTCCATTGAGTTTGAATATTCAAAGCCAGTTTCAACTTTTGACACCGTCTCATATAAAAAGCTTAGTATATACTTCTTCTAAAGATAAAATTGCAGCAATCGCCCCATTAGTTATTCAGGAAGCGAGAGATGGCAATGATGATGCGCATGAAATTATGATGCAAGCTGGAAAGGAATTAGCAAGGATTACAGTAAATGTTTATAACAAGTTGAACTTTAAGCACTCAACGCCAATTGCAGTAAGTGGCAGTATATTGCGTTTAGTTCCTGAAATATTTGCTGTATTTAAGAAATGGTGTGAAGAAAGTATGAAAGAAATTACATTCGTATCACAAGCAGAAATGGCAGTGAAAGGAACATATTATTTAATGAGGGATATATATTTTTAAAAATAGGTATGAGAATTTTTGTATGATTTGTAAAAATATGATGTTAAAATGTATAAAGGGATGTATGTTAAAAACGTACAATATACGTAGTAATTGAATATTGTATATGTATTCCCATGTAGAAAGTGAATGATTACATGATTAATAGTATGCAGTTTTTATATTTGGTGGCTTCTTATTTAATTGGAAACATATTGACCGCTTATATAGTAACAAAATTGAGACATAACGTTGATATTAGGGATGAAGGAAGCGGAAATCCTGGCGCAAGAAATATGGGGCGCGTATATGGAAAAGGGTATTTCATCGCTACATTTTTAGGTGATGCAATTAAAGGGGCAATCGTTGTTGCTGTAGCAAAATACCTTTTTGAAGATCCTACATTCGTAATGTTAACATTATTGGCCGTTATTATTGGACATATTTATCCAGTTTTATTTAAAGGCAAGGGCGGTAAAGGTATTTCAACATTTATAGGAGGACTAATCGCATTTGATTATTTGATAGCGCTTACCCTCTTAGGCATTTTTATTGTATTTTATTTAATATTTAAAGGGTTTACGAAGCCAGGACTAATTACGATTGCTTGTTTACCAATTTGTATGATTCTTTATTCTTATTCTATTGTTACCACTATATTAAGTGGAATAATTATTGTACTCATTCTATATGTAAATCGAGAATAAAATGAATGTTTAATAAGTGGGGATAATCTCCACTTATCATTTTTTATTAAATAGATAAAGGAGATAAGGCATGGGGTTAATTTATAAAGTTGCTGATCAAGATTGGGAATTTGAAAGTATACATAAATTGAATTATAAAACTTTTGTAGAAGAGATACCACAACATGAAGAAACGAAAGAACGGTTTCGTATAGATCGGTTTCATATAGAAAATACATATTTAATTTGTTTAGATGAGGATAGATTAGTAGGTATGGTCGCAGTGCGGGGAAAACGACCATTCTCGTTAGATTATAAAATTTCAAATTTAGATATTTATTTGCAAGAGCATGGAGAAAAAGTGTATGAAATTCGTTTACTTTCAGTAGAACGTGAATATAGAAATGGAAGAGCGTTGTTAGGATTAATTCGTTTTCTACATCGTTATTTGCTTCTAAATGGATATGAATTAGCACTCATTTCTGCAACAACACGTGAACTAGCTTTATATGAGCAAATGGGATTCAAATCTTTCCATACGTTAGTTGGTACAGAAGAAGCAGCCTTCCAGCCAATGTATGTTACCCCTGCTATGTTTGAAGAGTCGAGTGTTGGGGGGATTATGACGAAAGAATATACGTTTTTACCTGGTCCAGTAGATATTGAAGAGAACGTTCGAAAGGCATTTTCTACGCGACCTATTTCCCATCGCTCTAAGTCATTTCAAGTGATGATGGACAATGTGAAAAAACGGTTACTTCACATGACAAAAGCAAAACATGTACAGCTTATGTTAGGAACAGGGACGTTAGCAAATGATGCGATTGCTTTACAGTTACGTTCTTTAAAAGGGAAAGGACTAGTATTAACAAATGGGGAATTTGGTAATAGATTAGTTGGACATGCAAAACGAGCACGGTTACATTTTGATACGTATAAAAAGGAAATGGGAGATCCATTTATTTATACCGAATTAGAAGAAATTATGACAACTGGAAATTATGAATGGATTTGGTTTGTTCATCATGAAACATCTACTGGAATGTTAAACGATTTAAACGAGCTAAATACTCTTTGTAACGAGAATCAAATGAAACTGTGTGTAGATTGCATAAGCTCAATTGGAGCAATACCATTAGACTTGAAGGATGTGTATTTTGCAAGTGGTGTTAGCGGTAAAGCGATTAAATCATATACAGGAATTTCTTTCGTTTTTCATAACCACATTGTAAAAATAAACGAGGCTGTGCCGGCCTATATGGACATTGGCATGTATGAAGAAAATGAAAGTATTCCATACTCACAATCATGGAATTTAATTTATGCATTGCAAGAAGCGTTGAAGAGATTTAAAGATGAAAAGGCATTTGTAAAAATTAAAGAGACATATGATTATGTTGAAGAAGTTATTACTGATATGGGTTTAAAGCTTGTTTCACCTAAAGAACATGCCGCGCCAATTATACTTACTATTGTATTGAGCGAAGATTATTCTTCTAAAGTAGTAGGCGATACATTAGCATTACAAGGATACATCGTTCATTATGAGTCATCTTATTTACAAAAGAATAATTGGATCCAAATTGCATGTTTAAATCATTATAAAGAACGCGATATGAAGAGGATGTTAAATTGTTTGCAAATGTGTTTATTTCAGAGTGGGGTACATATATAAAGACTTTTTCTTTTTGTATAAAGGAGCTACGACTTACGAAAACTTAGGAATAGAACATTGGAAGAGGTGTCGGTATGATAACTAGAAAACTACCATTACATATAGACGATATTAAAAAAGCTCACAAAATTCTAGATAGAAATGCTCGTAAAACGCCATTAGTAAAATCTTTTTACTTGACTAGTAAAACGGGTGGAGAAATTCATTTGAAATTAGAAAATATGCAATTAACGGGTTCTTTTAAATTTCGTGGCGCATTTAATAAAATGTCGCGGCTCACGGATCAAGAAAAAGAAAGAGGTGTAATTGCATGTTCAGCAGGTAATCATGCACAAGGAGTTGCATTATCTGCTCATTTACTCGGTATTAAGAGTAAAATTGTTATGCCAATTTCTGCACCTCAGGCAAAAGTTGAAGCAACAAAAGGATATGGATCTGAAGTGATTTTACATGGTGAAACCTTTGATGATGCAAAGGTAAAATGTGAAGAAATTATAAGGGAAACAGGTGAAACATACTTACATCCATATGATGATGTAGAGGTAATGGCTGGTCAAGGTACAATTGGATTAGACATTCTTGATGATATGTGGGATGTAGATACTGTCATTGTACCAATAGGTGGAGGCGGAATTATTTCCGGTATTTCTGTAGCATTGAAATCTTTTAATCCATCCATTAATATAATTGGTGTCCAAGCAGATAATGTTCATGGAATGAAGGCATCTTACGATAAAGGAGCAATCGTAGAACACTATGAGGCGCCTACTATTGCAGATGGTTGCGCAGTTAAAATACCAGGTGAATTAACATTTGAAATTGTAAAAGAATTAGTAGATGATATTGTAACTGTATCAGAAAAAGAGCTGGAAGTAGCGATGAAAGATTTATTACAACGTGGGAAAGCTGTTGTAGAAGGTGCAGGTGCATTAGCAACTGCTGCACTTCTTGCAGGAAAAGTTGATAGTTATATAAAAGGGAAAAAAGTAGTGGCTGTTATATCTGGTGGGAACGTGGACTTACAGCGCATATCAAGTGTATGTGAGCACTTTTTTGTCGCTAATGAAGTGAAATAGTTTTATGAAAGAAGAGCTAAGAGAAATGATCTTAGCTCTTACTTTTTGTCTACCGTTTACTGTAAGTAGAAATAGACTTGCAAAATTTGCTGTTTAAAAATTATTTTATTTAAGCGCCTATTTTTACACATATCTTTAATGTTATAATAATTATTTCAATATTGTCGAAACGTAAGCAGAAATTTAATATAATAGTTTTAATGTGCTAATGAGCGGTGAGGAGGGCAGGGCATGAATAAAGAAGAACAGGTCATGAACGGTTTCAGGGAATTATATAATAAGCTGGTTTGGCTTAATAAAGATAAGATGGAAGAGGGTCTTAAAGGTTTTAAGTCTTCTGAAGTCCACTGCATTGAATATATTGAAAACAATGCAGATTCTAACGTGACACAACTCGCAGAGGCTTTTTATGTGACTCGCGGTGCTATAAGTAGAATGACTAAGAAGCTCATACAAAAAGGCCTTGTTGAAAGCTACCAAAAGTCAGAAAATAAGAAAGAAATTTATTTTAGGCTTACCGAACAAGGGAAAGAAATTTATAAAATCCATGAAAATCTGCACAAAGAGTTTCAAGAGCGAGATAAAGCTGTATTTGAACAAGTAACTGAAGAAGAATTCAACAGTATAATTAGCTTTGTGGAAAAGTATAGTAGACATTTGGATGCAGAAATAAAGAAACAAGGTATACATATTAAATCGTAATATATTTTAATAATAAAGTGAAACTTTAATCAGTGGGGGGTCTTCATCTCCACTGATTATCAGCCCTCACCAATCGGGCTTTTACGGGCAGCCTTACTCTAATGAGAATAGGCTGCTTTTTTATTATTTTTATTTTTGTTGACTAATCAACAAAATAGAGTTATTATTTTGTTGACAAAGTAACATTTTTTTAGGAGAGAAGTTAAATGTCTATATTTAGATCACAAAATGAAAGGAAAACTGAAAAAAACATAGATAAACATGCTTTACTATTCGGACTTATTTCTGTATTTCTTTGTGGTATAGGTTTCAGTATCATCATGCCTGTAGTGCCATTCTTAGTACAGCCATATATAAGTAATCCGGAAGAACAAGCATTAGTTGTTACACTACTAACTTCCGTATATGCGGCTTGCGTGTTTTTAGCTGCCCCAGTACTCGGGGCTTTAAGCGATAAGCATGGCCGTCGTCCATTACTTTTAATATGCTTATTTGGTTCTGCAATTGGGTACTTAGTTTTGGGAATAGGAGGAGCTTTATGGGTACTATTTGCTGGACGCATAATAGAAGGAATAACAGGCGGGAGCATAAGTACTATCTTCGCATATTTTGCAGACATCATTCCAAAAGAACAGAGAACGAAATATTTTGGATGGGTGAGTGCAGTTGTAGGTGCGGGAACTATCATTGGCCCAACCATTGGGGGGGTACTTGCCAAGTTTGGTGATACTGTACCTTTGTATTTTGGTGCAATCATAACGTTAATAAATGTTGTATATGGGATCAAATATATGCCTGAGAGCCTTGACAAAAATAATAGGTTGAAAGAGATTACGTTTGTAAGGTTAAATCCTTTTGCGCAGCTAGCAAACATACTTTCCATGAAAAATTTAAAGTGGTTACTTGTCTCAGCGTTTTTACTTTGGATACCTAACGGATCTTTACAATCAATTTTCACGCAATTTACAATGGATACTTTCAGTTGGAAACCTGCATTAATCGGACTTATGTTTTCAATTTTGGGCTTTCAAGACATTGTTTCACAAAGTTTTATCATGCCAAAGCTTTTGATCAAGCTTAGTGATAAACAAATAGCAATTCTTGGGATGGTTTCGGAGATTATAGGATACAGTTTTATTGCGGCATCAGCTTTGTTTTCACTCTATCCACTACTTATCATTGGGATGCTGATGTATGGTTTTGGGGATTCAATTTTCGGACCTTCATTCAACGGGATGCTTTCAAAGTCTGTCAGTTCTAGTGAACAAGGAAGGATTCAAGGTGGAAGCCAATCTATTCAAGCTTTAGCAAGAATGATTGGTCCTATTCTTGGAGGACAAATCTATGTATCACTTGGTCATGCCGCACCTGCTTTTATGGGTATGATTCTTATAGTAGCGGCAATAGCAGTTTTATATAAGGGAACGCATGAAACTGTATAACAGATAGAAATAAGAACAAATAAAAGGGTGCCAGAACTTAGGAACAAGTGCTGACACCCTATTTGTTTACGGTTTGAGGACTAAGAGAAATTCTTTTACTGTTTAGGAATTTATTCTGCAATGCTCTCATGGTAAATGACTAGATAGTTTAATTATGCTTGTGCTGAAGTAAATAATGACTCCATCTTTACTTTGCTCTTCTCTCGAATTTCAGCATCTGCGTGTCTCATAACGTATTTATGCGCTACAGCGATTGCTAAAACATCATCTAATAAGCCAATCCCAATAATAGCAGCTATATCTGGAATGAAATCGATTGTTAATACGTAATAAGATAAAGCGGCTAATATTATGAATTTTGCTTTAGTAGGTAATTCTTGCTTTTTCATTGTGTAGAATAAAATAATACTTTCATATACGCTGGATTTACCGAGGTTTACAGAGCTTTTTCTGAACTTTTTCCAAAGTGTCTGTTTCTCCATATAAACACTCCTTTTACAAAAACATAGATTTTTTAAAAGGATGGACAAAGAAGTGAGAGATTAATCAATTTTATTGTTTTTCTTAATTATATATTTCCATAAAAATAGGGGAATACCTGTTCAAAATATTATAATGTGGATTATTTTGAACAGTGTTCCGTTACATAGTATGTGTTCGTTCCAAGTAAAGGTACTACGCAGGTAACGTTTGGTGGTAATACGTATTAAAGTTCATTTTCTACATTAATCTCTGCATTCGTACAATATTGAATTACTTCTAAATAATCTAAGGGTGCATTTATTGATGAGAACTTTTGTAATTCTTAAATAGCCTCTTTACTCGGTGGTGATTCATAGGCTTCTAATGTAATTCTGGTATTAATTGCAAGATTAGCCAATTCATCTAGCATTTCAGGTGTTACTTTGGTTCGAACCATTTTTCCTCTCTTTTCTCCCATTTTTTTAAAAGTTGTCGCTTCGGTGATGGCTTTTTTATTTTCTCAAATGAAGCCGATGAGTTTGAGTTTGAGAATTTTATCGTGGTATTATTTATGTAACAAGGGGATGTTGTAAGAAAAAATACAATTTGAGGGGAAAATGAGAATGGGAATTTATAATTATGAAGCGAAAGAGGATTTGCAAGTAGGAGAAGTTTGTTTAGAACGAGATATTTATGAAATTATAAATTTTTATAAGAAAGGGTCAATAGTTTTATGTGATTCAGTATCTCGTTTCAGTGCGAATTCAGACAGAATGTTTAAAGTGATAAATAGGATAGAAACATATATGCATAAAAATGAAGACTATACATATCAGGTTTCGGATAGACTCAATTTGATTTATGTAGTTGAGCAGGTAAGATAAGGAAGTATCCATAACGGGTGCTTTTTTCTTTGTTATATAGAAATTACACATTAAACGTGAATTCTAACAAAATGGATATTTGGATTCAAATTATTTGTGATGTGTACAGTAAAATGTATGTGTATGATTTAGTTATTATTATGCATTTTATAAGCGGTATGGGGGAAGAAAAATGAAAATAATAGAACTACCAATTGAATTCGAATTTAACGGGCAAAAACAATGTATTTATCCAAGTTTAATTATATTACATAATGAATTAACGTTAGTTGATACAGGATATCCAAGTTTTTTACCTTTAATTGAAAATGCAATATTAAAACATGGATATGAGATGAAAAACTTAAAGAATATAATTATTACCCATTATGATGACGATCATATAGGGGCTGTATATGATTTTAAAGTGAAATATCCAAATATTAATGTTATTGCTAGTGAAATTGAATCTAACTATATTAATGGTGATATAAAATCAGAGAGGTTAGTTCAAGCTGAAGAAATGTTAGAACGTATGCCAAATGAAGAAAAAGAATTTGGCAAATGGTTTATACAACAGTTAAAAAATATAAAACATATTTCCGTCGATGAAAAAGTACATGATGGTCAAATGATTTTGAATAATGAATGTCAAGTAGTGGCAACGCCAGGACATACCTCGGGGCATATTTCATTATATTTTCCGAATTTAGACTGTGTAATTACGGGAGATGCGGCTGTTCAAGAGAATCGTGAGTTAGTAATAGCTAATCCGAATTTTTGTTTGGATATAGAAAAAGCGAAACAGTCTTTAAATAGGATTAAAAGTTTTAAAGCAGCACAGTATTATTGCTATCATGGAGGAAAGCTTACTGTATAAATTAATGAAAACCGGTCTTTCCTAAATCGAAAAGATCGGTTTTTTAGTTCATATATTTTGCGATTTCAACCAAATCAGTAACATTATATTTCGGTAAAATTGAAATGTATATGTAAAGAAGAATATATATAATTTGAGCAAGGGTATAGGGGGGAGAAAATGGGTTCGTTATTTGATGTAATAGCAGATATCATTTTATTTTATCCTCGAAATGACATGAAATTGAAACACCATATCGCAAAATTAAGTGAATTAGAGTGGTTTCGAAATCTACATGAAGATCCGAAGTATACAAGTTTAATTTGGAGTAATAGAAAAATTAAGAAGTTCATTTTGTCTTCTACTAACATGGAAACATTAATAAAATCTGAGAAAAAGCAAAAAGAATTTGTTCATCTAGTACAGGATGAATATAAAAAAAGAAGATAAGAATTTTTTTATTTTTCATATTTGGCGAAACAAATGGTACAATGAAAGCTAATGTGAAAAATAAGGAAAAGAAGTGGTCTATTTGAAAAACTTTTTAGAATTAGGAATTAGTGAAACTTTTAATCATACATTACGTGAAAATGGAATTACAGAAGCAACACCAATTCAAGAGAAGGCAATTCCAGTTATTCTGTCAGGTAAAGATATTATTGGGCAGGCGAAAACAGGAACGGGTAAAACGTTAGCATTCGTGTTACCGATTTTAGAAAAAATTGATCCAGAGTGTAGTGATGTCCAGGCTTTAATCGTTGCGCCAACAAGGGAATTAGCCCTGCAAATTACAACTGAAATTAAAAAAATGCTTGTTCAAAGAGAAGATATTAATGTACTAGCGATATATGGTGGACAAGATGTTGCGCAACAGTTGAGAAAATTAAAAGGTAATACACATATTGTTGTAGCAACACCGGGACGATTATTAGATCATATACGCCGTGAAACAATTGATTTAAGTAATCTTTCAACAATTGTATTAGATGAAGCGGATCAAATGCTTTATTTTGGTTTCTTATATGATATTGAAGATATTTTAGATGAGACACCAGGTAGTAAACAAACGATGTTATTCTCAGCAACGATGCCAAAAGATATTAAAAAATTGGCGAAGCGTTATATGGATGAACCGCAAATGATTCAAGTACAAAGTGAAGAAGTAACGGTTGATACAATTGAGCAGCGTGTCATTGAGACGACAGACCGTGCAAAGCCAGATGCACTTCGTTTTGTTATGGATCGTGATCAGCCATTTTTAGCTGTTATTTTCTGTCGTACAAAGGTTAGAGCGAGTAAGCTTTATGATAATTTAAAAGGATTAGGTTATAATTGTGCTGAACTTCATGGTGATATACCTCAAGCGAAACGTGAAAGAGTTATGAAGAGTTTCCGCGAAGCTAAAATTCAGTACTTAATCGCAACGGATGTAGCAGCTCGTGGACTTGATGTAGATGGTGTAACGCACGTATTTAACTTTGATATCCCTGAAGATGTAGAAAGTTATATTCACCGCATTGGCCGAACAGGACGTGCAGGTGGATCAGGTCTTGCAATTACGTTCGTTGCAGCGAAAGATGAAAAACATTTAGAAGAAATTGAAAAAACGCTTGGTGCACCAATACAAAGAGAAATAATCGAACAACCGAAGATAAAACGTGTAGATGAAAATGGAAAACCGGTACCAAAGCCGGCTCCGAAGAAATCAGGTCAAAATCGTCAAAGAGATAGCCGCGAGGGTTCAAGAAGTGAATCAAGACGTGATTCGAGAAATAGCTCGAGAAGTGATTCAAGAAATAGTTCTAGAAATGAAAATAACCGATCATTTAATAAGCCAAGTAATAAAAAAGGTAGTACAAAGCAAGGTCAGCAAAGACGTGGCCGTTAAATAGTTATAATTGTAAAAGAGTCGCAAAATATTGTGGCTCTTTTTTTGTTTGTATACAACAAGGATGATGGCAAGAAAAAAACAAAAATTTCATTCACCGTATTTGGAATTTATAAAGGAAATTTTATAGTCCAAAACCATTAGAGCGAGGGTATTACTATCATTCAGCAGAACACTTTGGTTAAAAAAAGGTATTGAAGCGAGCGAGTATTTTCATTACACATTCCGCAATTATCGAAATAGAACAAGAGAAGTTTATGAAGGATTAAACTCGTATTGGTGTACGATCGTTGGAAACTGGAAAACTAATTTGTTAGTTTTGATCGATGAGGAACTCGAGAAGCAACACTGCCATCCTTATGAGGAAATTGCTTACGACGATGAAGGTAATGTAGTGATAATATGCGAAATAAGAAAAAAGGACTAGCAGTCGTACCTGCCGTCCTTTAATAGGAGAAAAAGTAATCTTGTTTAGAACTACGCATAAACAGAAAATCTGCTTGTAATTAGTTTTACCCTAAATATACGTGTCTATACAAAAAAGGGATAAGTAAAAAATACTTATCCCCGGAAGGGAAATCCCAAGCACAAAAATGGCTCGTATTGGTCTGCAGGTTCAAAAGTAGTATATGTAAAACGAAAAATCTCATACAAAAAGCAGACAACGATTTTGGTTGTCTGCCAGTGAGTTCAATGAGTTAGCTAATTGTGATAATTTGCATCCCCATTGCGAGAAGAGTGAAGCTGCTAGTTCAAACAGCTTGTTGGTATTATTTTCGATTTCTTAAAAAATATACAGAGAAAGCAGATAAGTGAAGAACCTACCTGCTTTTGCTGTAACAAAAGAAAGAGGTATTAGCCGTGGACACGGCGGCTTGAAAATAGTATGTATTTTTATTTGAAAAATATTCACGGGGTGAAGAAACGTGGAATGTTTGATAAAGGTGTTTGTGAAATTAATCAGCTAATTAGTAAAACAAAATAGTTATTTGGAAGAAAGGGAAAATGAATATGAGATGAATTGAAGTTGTTGAAGAATTACTTGAAGTGATGAAAGAATGCTTTTGGAACGGAACATCTTTAAAGGGTGATGCTAATGATTTTAATATTGTATCCTGGCTGATTGAAGAAGCGACGCGTAAAACAAAATAAAGATTTCATTTTGTAGTAATGGGGAATAGATAAGATATGTGTACTTATTAGGGGGAAAGTAGATAAAGAGTTCTTTAAGAGGCAAGAACCGGAACAAAATAAAAGAGCGGCTAGCAAAAGCTAACTGCTCAATACAAGGAGATACAGAGAAGACTACTTTAAATGAATGTTGGCATACAGCCTACATACAGTATTGACCGAATATTTATTTTAAATTCAATTTATTTAAAGTAAATATTCCAACAGATAAAATGGTTGCGCCTGCTACAGAACCTAGCCAGTCTCTCCAGCCTAATGTATTTAAAGATGCATCTGTTAAATCCGTAATTAAGAAGATAGCAAACATTAATACACCAAATGCTAAGCATCCCCAAAATGTTTGCAAATATTTAATCATTTTCTTTCGGAACTTGCTCATATAAATTACCCTTATCAATAATTATATTTTTATAAATAAATTATCGCATGTGCAAAAATTAAAAGTACAAAATATGCAATATTACATATCGGAACTCAACAAAATACTCCATTGATAAGAACATAGATCGAACGGAGGGGAACCGTGTCGTATGAATCAATTGTCATTTTTTGAAGTCATCGATGTAAAGGAGATGCGCTTACTTGTGGTGAAGGAGCTGAAAAACTACAAAGTGTTGTGCGTCTGGATGAAGAATTGAGAAAAATAGGATCAAGCGGAGGGCATCGTTCTTTTCCTAAAATGAAAGGTGACGATAAGAAACATGAGATACGTTTTAAACAAATTGAGCGGACGTTAAAAAATAAAAATTTATAAAGGAAATAGAAAGTATGGTGTTGTATATGTACGATAATAGGAAACTTTTTGCAAACTAAACATATAATTTTAATAGACCGACAGTCGGTCAGGTGGGAAGGAGAACTTGAATGCGAATTGTAAAGGAGTATGAGGAGCGTAGAAAGGAAATTTTAGAAACAGCTGAGCGTTTGTTTCTTACGAAAGGTTATACGAAAACAACCGTAAATGACATTTTAAAAGAAATAGGTATAGCAAAGGGGACGTTTTATCATTATTTTAAGTCGAAGGAGGAAGTAATGGATGAAATCATTATGAGGATTATTAAAGAGGATGTCACTAAGGCGAAAAGGATTGTCTCCAATCCCGATATCCCCGTTTTAGATAAGTTATTTAAAATTTTAATGGAACAATCACCAAAATCAGGAGATGTCAAAGAAAAAATGATTGAACAATTCCATCAACCAAATAATGCAGAAATGCATCAGAAAAGTTTAGTGCAATCCATTATACATTTATCTCCTGTATTAACGGAAGTTTTAGAGCAAGGAATAGAAGAAGGCATATTTTATACTCCATACCCACAAGAAACAATTGAATTATTACTCTCTTCAGCACAAGTCATATTTGATGATGGTTTATTTCAGTGGAAACCGGAAGAAATGATGAGAAGAGCTAAGGCTTATATTAAAATGATGGAAGTATCTGTTGGAGCAAAAGAAGGGTCCTTTGATTATATGATCGAGGTTTTAATGAAACAGAAATAGCTTTTTTCTGTTTGGTTGTTATAGACCGGCAGTCGGTCTAGACTAAATGAAGGATGTGATGAGGATGCCAGCAAGTATTCAATCTTCCTTGAAAGATTTTCACTTAATGGTAAGTGGTCAAATTATTACTATTTTAGGTTCAACACTATTACGTTTTGCTCTCTCACTATATGTGCTAGATATAACAGGGCGTGCAGATATATTCGCAGGGTTATATGCGGTAACGAGTATTCCGTTTCTGCTAGCACCTCTTGGCGGAGCAATAGCAGATCGTTTCAACCGCCGTAATGTAATGGTCATTTTTGATTTTATAAACGCTGCTATTGTATTAAGTTTTATAGTTTTGTTATTAACTGAATCGGTATCTATTTTATTGATTGGAACAATTATGTTTTTACTAGCAGTCATTAGTGCAATGTACGCACCAGTTGTAATGGCGAGTATTCCGCAATTAGTTCCAGAGAAAAAGTTAGAACAAGCAAACGGTATCGTAAATGGTGTGCAAGCATTATCTAATATAGTTGCACCTGTACTAGGAGGAATATTATACGGCATAATTGGTTTGAAAATGCTCGTAATAACAAGTTGTCTTGCTTTCTTTTTATCTGCGATTTTAGAAATGTTTATTACAATACCATTTATAAAAAGAATACAGGAAGGCCATATCGTACCGACAATTGTAAAAGATATGAAAGAAGGTTTTCTTTATGTTTTAAAGCAACCTTTTATTTTGAAAGCTATGTTACTTGCAGCTTTACTAAACTTAATTTTGACACCGTTATTTGTTGTTGGAGGACCTATTATGTTACGAGTAACTATGCAGAGTAGCGATACGATGTATGGAATTGGAATGGGATTAATTGATTTTGCAACCATATTAGGGGCATTGTCAATCGGTTTCTTTGCTAAAAAGTTACAGATGAGAACATTATATAATTGGATGCTTATCATAGCTTTATTAGTAATGCCAGTGGCACTATCAGTTACACCGTTTATTCTTAATTTAGGATACTATCCACCATTTATCCTCTTTATACTTTCTTCTCTTCTAATCGCAATGATTATGACAATTGTATCCATCTATGTGATTACTGTAGTCCAAAAGAAAACACCAAATGAAAATCTAGGAAAAGTGATGGCAATTATAACAGCGGTATCTCAATGTATGGCACCAATTGGGCAAGTCGTATATGGTTTTATGTTTGAAGGATTCAGTACGAAAATTTATTTACCTATATTTGCTATTAGTTTCATAATGATATTAATAGCTATAGTGACGAAGAAAATATTAAGAAATGAAGGGAACTAGCTTCATATGATTAGGAGAATGTTAAAGAGAGATTTCTCTAAAAATAAAATGATAATTATCATTTTATTTATGTTTATCAAGTTATCAAGTTTTTAATGGCTAGTGCTTCAAGTAACGTTATAAATCTATGATCGATTGTTTAAAGTATCAAGCGCACCGCACGTCGTACAGATTCATACCGGAGAAATAAATCAAAAGTCAATGGATTCATTTGTAGAAAAAACTCCTTTTGTAAAAAAGTAGCAAACGGCAGAGATGATCCAAGTACAAGTAAACGGGTATAACATTTTTATACAAAATAAAAATAAGGCGAACATAATAGCGTAATAGATATTAGTTCCGTGAAACAAAACGCTAATTTTAATTTTTTATTAGATTTAAATAATAAAGTGATACAGATTAGTAAAGGGGAAATAGGTGTACCGATTTATTTTATGCAAAAATACAATCTGCATATTGGAGATGAAATATGGATTATAAAAAATAATATAGAACAAGAATTTACGATATCAGCATGTATTCGTGATGTTCAAATGAATCCATCAATCGTTAGTTCAAAGCGATTTGTAATAAGCAATGAAGACTTAGAAAGATTAAAACGAAATTTGGGAGAAAGAGAATATCTTATTGAATTTCAGTTAACAGATGTAAATTAGATAAATGAATTTGAAGATTTATACCAGTCATCGAACTTACCTCAAAAAGGATTAGGAATTTGCTAAATAGGAAGGGGAAAATAAAATGAACGCTATGGAAAACGGTGTATATGAAACAACCAGATTAGTTAGTGAATCAATGGAATGACAAGCTGTAATGAATATCAATCAAATTTGTGAATTAGATCAATATCAAGAAGCGACATTATGTACATGGAATACAAATAACGATTTTGATAGAGTTGTTTTAAATGCAGCATTAGGGCTTACGGGAGAAGTTGGTGAGGTTGCTGATGTTGTAAAAAAGCAATTTTTCATGGTCATGGATTTGATCCAGCTTATTGTCCAGGAGAAGAAGAAGGAAATACACATAAAATCGCTTTAGAGATAGGGGACATCTTGTACTACATTTCAATCATGTCTCACGAAAGGGAATATACCCTAGGAGATATTGCTCAAATGAATATATCTAAATTAGCAACAAGATATCCAGACGGATTTAGTCGAGAAGCTAGTCAAAATCGTGTAGATGTGAAATGAAAATCGTAATAAAAAAGAGCCATGAGTGGAAAGGCTCATGGCTCCTTATATAAGGGTAATGATTTTATAGGTAAATATTATTATGAAATCCCAAAAAATTAAATATAAGTCAATTAATTGGTATAGAATTTGGATTTTATTTAAAAGAAGGAACGGAGGAATATGTAAAAGACTTTGAAAGGTCCATAAAAAAAGAATTCAGTAAAACTCTGAATTCTTCTACACGTGATTTTATTTGTTAATCCATTTAGAAATAATAGGATAATGAAACTCTTTTTCTTGTAGCGCATATAAAATCCCTTTTATAGACCCGAAAATTAACAAAAGGAACAGTATTAGATATAAAGGAGCTATGCCGAAAATAATCAAAGTATTATTTGAAGTCAAGTCTAAATTAGACAAGGATAGCATTAAGATTCTTATTGCGAAGAGATTCCAAATTACTGTAATTATCCAAATGAATAGTTGATAAAACACAGCTTCAAGGATATTTTTTTGAATGTTTTGTGATTTGTATACAAAATAAAAAATCAACGGTATATAAAAAATTGTGATGCTAAAGAAAATAAGAATAAAAAAAGATAATAAGGTAAGAAAATGCATAATTAATTTTATGTTCTTTTCTTGAGCTAGAATCATTAAGGTCCTCCTATATGTATGAGATTTGTTGTAGCTATTATATTTTAAGATGTTCATTATGGTAATAATGCGCTACTAAAAAAAATTACTACTGCCTACAGTTAAAGTTCCGCTTTCTGCTGCAGAAAATTGTATATCTATTGTTTGGCTAGCAACGGATACTAAATTTTTTCTTATAGTTATTCTTAGAGTAGAAGTCGTACCTAAAGTTGGATTAAATCCTATATTGGCACTGAATAAATAGATACCATTTATAGGGGCTGTAAATGTATTCGTTACTGAAGAATACCCTCCACCATTATTAAATATTATATTACCATACGATACTTGAATATCTGCAGGAGGAGTAAAAGACTGTGCACCATTTTTTTCTGCACGAAAATTAATGTTAAATGTGGGTCCGGTAGGTCCAGTGTCGCCGGTAGCCCCAGTGTTGCCAGTAGGTCCGGTAATTCCAGTAGGCAGAGTAAATGATGGGATTGGTGGGAAAGTAGGCCCGACTAGGTCGGGAGAAATTGAAATTTCAGATTTTATTTTAGGTGAATTGAATCTGTCTTTTCTAGACATATGTATATCATCCTCTCTAAGAATAGCAGATTATATCCAGTAGATGCATGATATGAATTGGGTGTGATTGTATTTTGAGATAATAAGAAATAAATTTATCTAATCTAACTATAAAAATTAGAACTAAACAAAAGCGTTAATTTATTATAAAAAATGGGTGACTCAGCAATTGTGTCAGCCGAGTCACCCAATACTATTGATTTTAGATAATAATCTTTTTCTATATGTAGTTATAGTGAGTTCTAAGAGGTTAACTCCAAACCGCAGTTAAAGGACAAAGAAATTTATTTTAGAAAGTATTAGATTTAACTATGTTAATGCTACAACAGCAAGAGTCAAGCCCAATGTATTTAATGTATTAGAATATGGTCCTACATTAATAGTAAGAGTACTTGTTATACCTGAAGGTGTAGTGAAAATTGCGGGTGCTGATACAGAAGTGAATCCTGCAGTATATCCCAGAGAAGTACCAGATCCAATGATTGGATTATTATTAAGATACATAGTGATACCTGCCAAATTACCTCCTGGTTGAATGATAACTTGTACTTCATAGATTGCCAAATAGGTTCTTCCACCTTCAAGTAAAACAGTTGTTGGTGGTGTGAACGAGATTGCTGTACCATTAGAATTTGCCACGGTATCTAGTGGAATCGCGGAATTTACAGAAACTATTGATGGGGTAGTTTGAACAACATTTAAGCTATTAGCCGTGGGGGATGGACAAGTGCAAGGTTTGTGAATGTTAGAGTTGTTATCATTTTGGAAATTCACAAATAATCAAGCTCCTTTGCGTAAAAAAAATTTTATCCTATATAAAACGTAGCTTTTTTGTATCTAAGTTATTTTTAATAAATTTTTAAAGATAAATCGAATATTGTTGGTCAGTCGACTCATAAAAGTATTCGATACTCTGGGATTTCAAAGTGCATCTGATAAATATATATGAATGTTTTTTTAAGGACATTACTGTAAGTTAGGAAAACATAAATCTGGAAATAAAACTTGATATTCCGGGTTTAACCGAAGATCAGTAGTTGAGGTTGTAAAGTGTATATAATTTTTTTCTAATTTATCTAGTGTTGCCAGATGATGAGTACCTAAGTCACGCTGGATGCTATGTTTAGAAAGAGTAGGCCCAATTTGTAATTTTCGGTTTTTCATAGCAGTATTCCAGGGACTGTAAAAGAATTTTAAAATGAAAGCAGGATACATGTAAACGATAAATGGATGAGGTGACCAATGTCGCCCTGCCCAATAGTTACCATGCGAATAATGGTGGATTAATCTACCACCATAGTATGGAGCAGGTGGATTAGGAGGGATTATTCTCCCATGATAACGCTGTTTGACAAGGGGGATTCCGTATCTGGGATTGGTATAACCGTGAGCAGGGTCATCCACCATCAGAATAGTTCTAATAGCATACATCTTTTGCCCTAAATTGGCAAGAGATGAGAAAAAGGCTTCCTTATCAACACAGCAAAGAAATTCAGTGGTATTTAGTACCATTTTCCATCCCGTAATTTCTTTTTCTATGTTCATTACTTCTTGATCAACTAAAATGGCATCAAACTCTAGTACCTTTGATTCACGGATTTCCCAATGAGGTGCAAATAATTTGCATAATTCAACCGAACGATCAGTAGACCCACGATTAATAAGAATGCCATGATCAAATAATTTTGTGTGGTGCATTAACCACCACGGAAGCAGATACTCTTCGTTATAAAAATGAGAAATTAAAGTAGTGTTAATAAAAAGTCCTCCTTTCAAAATTTTGTGGAATATATCCTTATCTAGTAAGATATGTTACTTGATCTAAAAAGAATGAAGAAAGATTTTTAACAAAATAGTTAGTTTAATAAAAACCGGAAAATGTGGGGGAGTTAAAGGAGAAGAACCCTTTATATAAAGGGTTCTTCTGGTGATTTAATCTATCAATTACATTCGTGGTAATATTTATCACATGAATCGTTATTATCGTTACAGCATATACAGAATGTTTTTTGAACAAATAAACTAACTACACTAGTAGAACCTTCTTGCTTTGTAAGAGTAAGACTTTGAAAATCTTCAACTTGAAATATTTTTGTTTGAACAGGTTGTAATGTAGTAGTAATTGGTACGTTAGATCTTCTTGTTAGAATAGTTACTTGAACGGGTGCACTCATACCGACAACGAATAACTGAATTAATGTTTTATTATGATTGTTTGTAAAATCCTCAAATACAGTTTGTGGAGCGGTGGTTTCAAGGAAAACAGATACAGGTATATTCCCATTTGCATTTTCTGCAGAACCAGCTATCGTATGAGTTTCAATAAAACAGTTGTTTTTTTGATTGTTGGAATGCGATTGATTTTTATAATATTTTTTACCATCTTTATAAAAGTAATCAGCCATATGAATTTAAAGCTCCCTTCTTTTAGATATCTATATAGTCTATTTAATAAAGTGAAGTAGTGCTTGTAAGACATAATAAAATCCGCTCTCGTAATTATCTGAAAATGTTATTTAGAAATTAAAGAGCGCCATTCAAGGCGCTCTCGGATAAAAAATAATATTGAAAAAGAATACCACATTATATTTTATGCATGTTCTTAATAAATGTGTAGTTTTTAACAAAATCCTTATTTGAAAACAAGAAGCCCTAGATTTAGGGCTTCTTGTTTTGGTATTCTCACATGGTTTTTCAAAAAGAATAGAACATATTGAAGATAACATGTGAATGTTTCATAAATGTATCAAAAAAGTGAACAAAATCGTTATTTTAATTAGTTCAGCCCCTTGAAGGGCGCTCCAAGGGGCGAAGATTCGAGAACTTGTAAACTCTTGTTTAATTACATGAAAACTCCCTAAGGAGAATCTATGATATTTTAACACTAAACTAACTATTTTGACAAATATATATTGATAAAAGAAACCCCGATTGTCCGCGGGGCTTCTAAGGGGAAGTGCCAAGTAATGACGTACTCGACTAATTAACCATATCATGAATTTTTTGGTAAAAATACTAGTAAATCCGTCCAATTGTATGATCGTTAATTTGAACAAAAACTCTATTTTGTAGAGCTTTAATTCCATGGGAAAAGAGCACTTTGTAAAAGTGCTCTTCTGACCAAAATCCATTTTGTAAAAGAGAGGAATAATATCATATGAATTTATTTTTAAATGTGTTTAAAATCGTATAAAAACTTCATTTTGCACAACAAAGCAGCCAGCTTAATTAGCTAACTGCTTGTTGTACAAAAGAAGATTAGGCCCTACAAGTAAATGATATGTAACTTTAAGTTACAACTATATTATAAGCAGAATTAAACATGTTATGCGGTAGTAAAAATAAGCTTAATCAAACTTTCATTTTGTATTAAGTTGGAATATAAAAAGAGCACTTAGTAAAGTGCTCTCGTGACGAGTCTCATTTTATAACGACTATTTTATAAAGAAAGGAACTCAGGATATTATATGTGCGCCAGTCAATTGAGTACCTTGTACAAATAAAGAGCAGCTAGCAAAAGCTAACTGCTTATATAAGGAAATCGGAGAAAGATAACCATGTGTCTACAGTATTGACGGAATATTGGTTTTTATTCGTGAAGAACTACGATTAACTTAATGCATAGCCCACAATCAAAGTTAGTGTTAAAAACACTGATAATAACATTGTTAGTAGAACTGTTACTATGCTTCTAAGCATTGATATCCAATTATCTACTTTAGAGAATCCTTTAATACCAGCAAAAAAAGTTCCTATTGAAAAAATAAGTACGAAAAATAAAGGGTGAAAATAAACGGCGTTTATAAAAGATGCATTTATTTCAGGTGTACATACTTCAAGATATAAAAGAAAACAAGCAATACAAACGAATGAAAAAATAAAGGACCATAGATTTATATTATGTTTCATAGGTTGCTCCTTTGTTATCGGAATATTTCTATTAAATTTTAATGGGAAATATAAGAAAAAGATAGTGTTTATAAGTTAGAATGAATTTTTTAACAAAATAATCCTTTTAAAGTAAAACAAACAGAATATAGTCCGGCTAGAAAACTAGAGGGCACCAATTCATTAAAGCAGCAATTAAAGCTGTTTTAGGAATAGGTGTTCTTTTTATTTTGAAAAGAGGGATGGGGAAATATGAGGGCACTAAAAGAACAATTACGCGAGTGGAAAAAGCAATCCAAGCAAGGAAAGAAGAAAAATAAGAAAAAACAAAAAGAGAAATTAAGTACTCGTGAAATTGGTGATTTAATGGGAATACATAGACCTTGTTATGAACGAAGACACGGAGCATTAAGACAAAAATAATTTAAAAATAAACAGGAGTGGTCTTACATGACTAAACAATTATTTTTCTTACCAAAAATCGATAGAGTAGCAACGCAGAAAAAATTAGAAGGTGCTCTCGAAAATGTACATTTATATAGACAGTTTGGAATGATGCGTGAAGAAATGAAAGTTACTCCTTCTTATGAAATTAGATATCACGGATCTACAAATGATGTAGGAAAGCCATTAGAAGATGTAGCGATGGCTAATATTCAACAAAGTAAAAGAGAAGAATGGATTAAGCAAACATCATTTCGTATTGACCAGTTTCTTAGTCGTTTGGGTAATGGGCGTGCAGGAAGGGAGCAAAGAGACATCATCATTAAGCGTTATCTAGAAGATGAAGATGTATGTGATTATATGGTATATAACGAAATCGGCATGAGTGAGCGTACTTATCGACGTGTTAAGGCTAGAGTATTTTATAAACTTGCTTTTGCTCTTAGATTAGAAGTTTATGAGACTGAAGAAACTGGAGGTAATGAATAATGAATTTTGTTCAGCCAATACGTGATCCAGAACAAATACAGTAGCTTAAAGAGTATTTTAAGGAAAAGAGCTTACGCAATTACATCCTCTTCATTATGAAAATCAATACAGGCCTGAGAATCTCGGACATTTTGAAATTGAAGGTAGGAGATGTTAAAGGTAGTCATATATCTATGAGAGAAATGAAAACTGGGAAACAGAAACGAATACAAATTACTGCAGCACTGAAAAGAGAGCTTAAATGGTTTATCGAAGAAAGGGAAGATAATGAGTATTTATTGCAAAGTAGACAAGGTAGGAATCGTCCAATTGGTCGTAGTATGGCATATAAGATATTAAGCGGAGCAGTGGCAGAGTTTGGATTAGATGAAATAGGAACACATACATTGAGAAAAACATACGGGTCTCACATGTACATGCAAACGAAAAACATAGCCCATTGCTCATGGAGATATTTAATCACTCGTCAGAGAAGTTCACGTTACGTTATATAGGTGTAAATCAAGATGCAATGGATAAGGCAATGACTAGGTTTAAAATTTAATCATTGCTTTTTCTTTTGGGATAGTTTAAAACCTTAGCCTGATTGCGATGGGATTGCCACATCAAAAAAATTCGCATGTTATGTTAAGACACATTTTAGGCGGAAAATCAGTAGTTCTCTGAAGAACTACCATTATCAATCCTGTTTTATTGGATAATCTTGAGAAAATATTTATCTGGATAAAAAATTAACATTTTTTCAATTTCCTGTAATTATAATTAAAGGTATTCTGTTAGTGTTATACAAATGTATCTTTCAATCTATTCCATGTATGAATCTAGTCTGGCTATCAACAGAATATTTCACACACAATTGAAAAAGGGGGAATGTTTATGCAAAGAATTTTAAAGTTCCTGTTCATGTTCGTTTTTTCTTTGATTTGTGTTTTGTATGTTCAAACGAACGCTTTTGCCGCACCAGCATACGAGGGAGTTGTCAAAATGAAGCAGCCGTCAGGCGAAACTTTTGAAGGCACGTTACATGGAGATGAATGGTTCCACTGGGTAAGTACAAAGGATGGCGACATACTTTTACAAGATCAGAAGGGATATTGGAATTACGCTGAGCTTACATCAGATGAACTGATATCAACGGGTACAAAATATAAAATCGATAAGAAGCCTTCAATGGCGTTAAATGAGGAAAATTTGAATAAATGGATAAAAAAATACAACCCTCAAGCAAAGAAAAAACAGGTGCACATGAATAAATTACAAAAAGAATCACCAAAAAATATTGATGGAACTGTCACTCCAGTTGTAGGAACCAAAAAATTACTTGTTTTGTTAATTGGGTTTACAGATGTTGATATTGCATATAACGATAACGACTGGAGTAACAAATTCTTTTCTACAAATCAAAAGTCAGTTAAGAATTACTATAATGAAGTAAGTAACGGAAAAGTACAGATAACTCCAGCTCCTGAAACATATGGTACTCAAAATGATGGAGTGGTTAAAGTGAAATTAGATTACGCTCATCCGAGTACATCGGGAAAAAGTATGGGTACGGTTATAACAGATGCACTGGCTAAAGCTGATTCTCAAGTGAATTTTGCTAGTCTTGATACTAATAATGATCAAGTCATTGACTCTAAAGATGGCTTCTACATTGTAAGTTTTCTTGCTGGTAATGAACAGGCTGCTCCTGGTGCTCCACTTCCTTATATTTGGGCACATCAGTCGTATGCTCCAAATACAAATCACGATGGTGTTACGGTATCAGGCATGTATACGGCGCAGGGTGAAAAACAATATGGTCATATGGCAACAATTGGTATCCCTGCTCATGAGTTAGGTCATTCCTTTGGCCTGCCAGATCTATATGGTGATAATAATCGTGTGGGTAGCCTAAGTATAATGGGTAATGGATCTTGGAATAGTCTACAAGGAGAAGATTATGGAGCTACACCGGGTCATATGGATGCTTGGTCAAAAGTAAAATTAGGATTTGTAACACCAAATGTAGTAAATACCACTAATAACTTTACTCTAAATGCTATCCCAAATAATTATAATGTGTTAAAGATTCCTTTAAAGGATAATACGTATTTTTTAGTTGAGAATCGCGCAAAGGTTGGGTATGATGCGAGCTTACCAACAAATTCTGGTGGTATTGCAGTTTGGCATATTGATGAATCCATGAATAATAATTCCAGTGATCCTCATCCTTTCATTGATATAGAACAATCAATCAGTGAATACCAAGACCCGTTCTATTACACGAATCAAAATCATGCTGCTACCTTTGGTCCAGACACTAATCCGAATAGTAATACCTACACGGGAGAAAAATCAGGAGTAACGATTACAACGACAAGTACAAGTAATTCTGCTATGAATGTAGCAGTCACAACAAAAGAAGCTAGTTTAATTCCGCAAACAAACTGGACACTAAAATATATAGATAGTTATAATTGGTACAATTTAGGTACGTATGCCTTTGATGGAAACAAAGACACATTTTGGCATACAAACTGGAGCCCCGTAGCTCCAATGCCGCACGAGATTCGAATTGATTTAGGTGCAACTTATAACCTCTCCAAATTCAGCTACTTGCCAAGGCAAGACGGCCAAATAAATGGAACGATTAAGGACTATGAGTTTTACGTCAGTAGTGATGGAGTAAACTGGGGAACAGCGGTATCCATAGGTGCTTTTGCAAACAATATTAACTTGAAAGAGGTCAGCTTTGTAAACAAGACAGGTCGTTATATTAAACTACGTGCATTAAGCGAGGTAAACAACAATCCATGGACAAGTGCCGCTGAAATTAATGTATTTGGGGTGGTTCAATAATATATTTGTGAGGTTATCTAATTAAATTATTGATACGCTAGTTCAAAGGGTTATCATCTGCTGAGAGTTCCCTCGGCATTTGATAACCTTTTGTTCTATACTAGCCAATATGCAAACGAAAAACATGGATTGATAAAATTCATATTCTTAGCTTGGTAGCAATGTGGTGGTATTCCTTACAGTTACTCATAAATTTTGTACTATGTAACTCAAAAAAGAAAGTGTTATAAATTCAATGATACCAAGGGATTCAGCAAAGGGTTCAGTTACACACAATATAAGATATGGGTAAGTCATAGAGAACTTGAAATAATATATTAATTACTTAGTGAAAATAGTATGGATTAAGAAGATAATGATTTCAAATCGTCAAAGTAGAGAAAAAGATACGAATGATTAAATTTAAATGTGGGTTATAAAATTATTAATATAAATATAACGATTTTAAAAATGGTCAATGACATTTTCCTCAAAAATGGAAAAGTTGATATAAAAGCACATAACCGTTTACAGCCCAATACATATAGTGTCAGTGTAGTGATAAGCAAGTACAACATGACTGCAATGAAAAATTATTTTTCTGTTAGCTTGTTTTCATTACGAGTTAAATTAATAGAACTTCTGTTAGTTATTATGAAACGCATCTTTGTTATAGGATCGGGGGGGAATATCTTGGCTGCAGAAAAAGGATATAGAAGTGGTTGTGGTTATGGCGGAGGATTTGCATTACTAGTCGTATTGTTTATCTTGCTTATTATCGTTGGCGCTGCTTGTTTTTGCTAGTTTATGAACTTCATTTTTTTCTAGAGAGGAGGAGTGTATCTTGGCTGCAGAAAAAGGATATGGAAGTGGTTGTGGTAGTTATGGCGGAGGATTTGCATTACTAATCGTATTGTTTATCTTGCTTATTATCGTTGGTGCAAGCTGGTGCGGATATGGTGGTTTTTAAGTAACAACCTTCTTATATCACCAAGAATAAATAAAGGGTTGCTTCACGTAGTGTGAAGTAATCCTTCATTAATATAGTTTAATATATGTTTAGAATATATAATGTGTTCGTTATGAAAGGAGAAAAAAATGGGATCTAGCCCATATTTTAATAAAAATGTTTCGTATCAAACTTCATCTATTCCAATAACCGAAGTAACTCAGAAGAAAAGTCGAATAATAGCGGCCGAAGCTGTTACACTTTCCAAAACGAATAATGAAACAACCAATGAAGCAATCAATGGAACGACTGATGAAACATTAAAAAAACAGAAAAATAATTCATCTGATTATTCGCCATTCCAAATTAATATTCCATATTTTAATATAAAAATAACTTCGACAGAGATATTAGGTGTTGCTAAATCCGTATTTATGCAAGCTCTTATTCAAAAGGTTCAAGATCCGGTATTTTTAATGAATCTTTTGAATAGTGAAGGTGGAAAGAAACTACTTAATTTAGCAGGTGATTTTTTTAAAGATACTGCTACGAAATCAGAAAATGATAAAGATGAAAACTAACATCAGCCTTTATTGATATACATCTCTTTGATAGCTCTAATTTCATAAATACTACAATCACAAAAGATAGGGATTAAAAATAATCCCTTCTTTTGTGAGCATAATTGCATTTTTCATTGTAATTATATGTAAATCAGATAATAAAAAGTGAAAGGGTTATGGCCGTTTTTTGGCAGGAAATGTGCCGGTCGTTTTGGAGTTAACGTGATATATTTGTATTGTGAGAAGTGGCGGAAAACACAACTCATAATATACCTTTATAATCTATAAAATCAATTAATGGATAATATAAGCCGTATGATGGCTACTTCCGCAAGCCAATTAGGAGGATTAAAGACCGTCATGAGTGGTGTATATGGAAGTATGTCAAACAGTAGACAAGCCATGACAAATAGTGTATCAAATCAAGTCATTAATAATTCTTTCGGATCATCTGGCGGTGGAGTTATTCCAATGCTTGGTGGAGATTTATTGAAGTACCCGTAAATTTAGAAGGAAGAGACGTGGCACGCGGTACTTATCGGCTATACAACCGAGTATCAAGAAAGAGAAGAAAAGAGAAACTCAGCCTTTTAGGTTTGGGTTTCTTTTATTTTATAAAAAAACGGAGTGTCAAAATGAGCTCTTTTACATTCAACAATCAACGAAAAGAATATATCCAACTAGAAAGAGGATGGAGCCCGCCAACATGGGAACCTCTAAAACGTAAATTCTTAAACACGCCTGGATATCCAGGCGCAAGATTATTAGGAATGGAAACAGATCCTCGTCGACTTTCTGTCCCTGTGGGAATTATCGTTCCAGATGGAACAGATTTAGAAACGTTAAAAGAAGAAATAGCGACATGGTTAATTACTGAACAAGCAACCGAGCTAACTTTTGATACAAAACTAGATAGAACATATATAGCTGTTATTGATGAAGATTTTAATGTTGATAATTTTATGAGTTTAGGAAAAGGCACCTTAAAATTCATTTGTCCAATGCCTTATAAACTAGGCCCAAGGAGAAAAATAGATTTCAAATTACAAGGAAGTAGATTAATTACAAATATATCGAATAATGAGAGTAAATATTCTGATCCTACGTTCATAGTTAAGGTAGAAACTCCCTCTACTTTTATTGATATTTCACGAAAAAAGGAAGAAGAAATTCAACATTTTCGTATGGGATACCCTGTTTCTGTGGAAGAACGAACAGTCGAGAAAGAACAGCTTGTTATGCACGATGAAATGAAAACAATGGTTGGTTGGAATCAAAATGGTCCAAACACTAACGAAGGTGAAAACACAGGAACTCTAAAGTCAGATAGTGAGCGCTTTGTTATAGATAACTTTGGTGCAGGTAGTACATGGCATGGCGGAGTGGCTAGGAAAAGTTTAAAAGAACCGCTACAGGATTTTACTGTTGAAGTAAACGAAGAAACAGGTGAGTATCTAACTTTTGAAAAGATTAACGGTGGGAAGTTATACGTCGCTGATGCAGATGCCTTACAACGTTGGACAGAAGATGGTTCACACAAATATGACATCTATAGTCCACAAACAGAAGATCAAAATATGTCAGCCGAAAGATTAAAACAACTAACGGAAGCGGAACTAAAGAAACGTATTAATAGCACTGTACAGTATGAAGTAACTCCAATTGCATTAGAAAAGATATTTGGTTTATCTCATGAAAAAGTAAATAAGGGCGATATTGTCCATTTCAAAGATACAAAATTTACGCCACCTTTGTTTTTAGAAGCACGTCTTATCGCAGCGGATGAATGTGATACAAATGCGGCAAATGATAAATATTATTTTGTTGATTTTAAAGAAGTAGAAGATACGAGAAGTCTGTTAGATCACATGTATGCCCAAGTTATGGGCAGTCTAGCTGGAAAAGCAAATAAAGGCTTGTTAGATAAGTTGGAAGAACTTGTGAAAGAGACAAATGAACAAGTTGATGTTGTGAAAAAGGAATCAGAAGCAGCAAAAAAGTTAGCAGAAAAAGTACAAGAAAACCTTAAAAATTATCAAACAAAAATTATTGAAAGCGCAAAACCACCGACAATCGGTTTAGAAAATGGAAAAACCTTATGGTTAGATATTTCAAACGGCAAGCCTGGCATCCTCAAATTATGGAAGAATGGCAATTGGGAGTCGGTTGTTCCTGATATGGACAAAGTAAAGGAAGATACCTTAGAGCAAGTCAACAAAGATATTGAAACCACAAAAACAGAGTTGAATAAAAAAGTTCAAGAAGCACAAAATCAAGCAACAGGACAATTTAATGAAGTGAATGAAAGATGTTGAAGATTACGTTGGTGGAATTGGTAACCAAACGGTTTTACGCAATGTCTTGTAGAAGAACGACACGAAATATTGGCAATTAACTTCAAACGCAGTAAGAGATACACAAGTCACTTATAAGAGGTGCAATTCACTTAGTGTTATTACTACAGGTAATATGACTTATTCTTTATCCTGTTTCTTTCTTAGTTGTACCTAGCGCGTTTTTATAATTCTTTATTTAATTCCTAATTTAAAGAACAAACTATCCAAAATAACATGATTTATATGACTATGTATACTCTTTTTGAAAAATATTGTAATTAATTAACATTTGAAACTATAACACAAATTATTTAAATAATATATCTAAATTTATCGTCATCACAATGGTGCTTGTCTTTAAATTTTCAGCAATCATTATTCCAGGAAATCTTTTATGCCTCCCTTCAATTAGGGTCAGTATTATTCTATGTTTTAGTAAAAAAACTGCTTGTTTATTAACCTATTATTATACTTTTATATGATAGAGAGCTTTCTACTAGATATAGAATTCATAAAAACTATGCTAATTTTTAAGGGAGAGTGGATAGAACTACTGATTATGAAATTAATCAACACACATTTATCAAAGAAAATATTCTAATTTAAAATAATTTCTTATTTTGGAGTATACTGTCTTGAATGTATATTTCAAAATTGAATAGGTAAAAGATTTTATGTAACAACAAATAAAACTTCAGTATATGTAAAGCGATTTTTTACGAATATATAGCTTGATAAAAATAAAAATCATCATTTGGTAACCATGTTCATATCGTGATATCCAAAATTAAATTCAAGATAACTCATGTAATAAAGACTTCATAATTTTACCGAATCTGCGAGATACGTTGAAAACAGAATTTGTATTCCTCTAAAAATATTAATTTTCAGAATTTTCGATAAAAATGATTAGATTATACTAACTTAATGATAATGATTAAAAAGGCTACTATAGAACCCAAACATTAGTAGAAGAAAGACATATACAAGTATTATGAGTTTGAAAATTTCATAAACTCTAAAATCTTATAAAAAGAGGAGCATAAAACATGAGCGAACAATGTCCAATTAATGTACCATGTCAGGTAGCGGGACAAACCCAAACACCATTAAGTGATGAGACTGCAACACCAATTGTTACTCCAGGAGCACCTATTGTAAAGATTCCAGTTGTATTAGCTGAAAGAACGCTTCAAATTGTTGTAGAGTCTGATATTTCATTAGAGCCTCCAGCAGTCGAAATTAAACGCATCTTAAAAAACGTATTTTTAACACAATGTAAGTTAGTGCCTGTAGCATTCGTACCAGTACCAGGTACACCTTACCGACGAGTTACAAGAGCGAAATTATTTGTACAAGGCTATATTCGTAAAAATATTGAATATGCAAATGACGAGTGTAATGGAGTTCTATATGATCGTATTGCAAATGTTCCATTTTCTGGTTTTGCAGATCTGACAGAAGGTGATTTTCTATCATTAGCTTTAGTAGCTTCTTCTTCGGACACTACTTCTCATTTTATAAATCCTAAAAACGGTGATTTACCACGTCTAGACAAATATTTCTTTGAAAATGCAGTTTTTTATAACGAACAACCATATTGTGAATTAGTAAGCGCTCAATTTTTTGAATTAGACTTTTCACCTTGTCCTACAAACCTAAACGAACCATTTGATACGCTTCGTGAAAAAATTGTACTAGATCTTACTTTAAAAGTTTTACAAGTACAACAAGTACAAGTAGCACTATAAAAATAAAAAGAAATTGTCTTTGTTAAAAAGACAATTTCTTTTTTATTTTTATACAACATATATAATGATGAAATGGTCACATACAAAAAACAAATTTTTTGAATTTCATCAGACGGGGGGATGGTGATGAAAAATCCATGGATTGGTAAGGGGATATGGGATGAAATTTACAAGTATAAAAAACTGAATATACAAGATAATTTACACGAAAAAAGAGGGGGAAAAGAAGAAATACCACCTGAATTAAAGGGAGAATATGTAGCATCAAAATTAGAGAAAGAAGGTAAAGCGTCTGGATCACAAATAGGGCCTTTAATACGCTCACTGGTGGTCAAAACTCCATTTTCTATTTTTTCAGAAGTAACTAGTTTTAAAATATTTCCAAAAATAAATGTTAAAAATCAAGAAGCATTTGTATTTAGGAATGAAAAAGGTGTAGAAGGGCGTGAATTAGATTGTAAGTTATTAACTACAGTGCAACAATATTATTCGGATAGTTATTGTAAATTAGTTTCTTTAAATCTTCATGAGAAGAGAATTCATTTTGAATTATATAACCAAAAAAATAAAGGGAATAAAGAAGAGAATAAGGTAGAGGCATCTTCATGGATTCCTATTCACAGTATAATATTAGAGAGTGAAAATGGGGAAGACGTAAATAATTTTATTACAGCGAAACTACCAATAGAAATAGGAAGATATAAAGGTGAAATTAGTTTGCGAGAAAAGGTTGTATTTAAAGAAAAAGTGATTGGAATAAAAGAGGTTGAACAGGAGATTATTTTGACAAAAACCGAATTTTTAATACCAAAGGTAAAAAAGAATGAGCAAAATACACTTACAGTTGAAAAAGGGAGCTTATTGGTAGAAGGGTATATATATCAATGTATTGAATACATATCAGAACAAAGTAAACTTCATGATAATGAGCATCAGTTAATACAAAATATTGTATTGGAGTTAATCATTCAAGTAATACAAGAACAAGAAGTACAAGTGCGAATTAAATAAAAATAATTATATTCCCTCGATTAGCTGATTATTTTTATTCGTAGTGTATCGATGGGTATTCTTTTGTAAATCATTCAGTGCTGCAAACTATTTGTTAAATGGTTTATCCTTGATAAATACAATTTTACATTGTTACTAAATTGTATGAATCTCCTCTGGTTTAAGTTTTAAAAAAGTGCTAACAAGTTTGCAAACGATCTTGCTAACACTTATACAGAATAGACATAAATTATCGCTGATATGTCGTTTTTAAAAATAGTCTTAATCAGTTAAATCACACTTATACGAAATGCTCATAAAAACCGTCTTAGTATCAAGAATATAACATGTTAGGTCAAACAAACCTTGATATAACAATGTTTGTTTAACTTGAATTTGTAAAACATTTACATTTTATAAATGCAAGTTATCCAAATCAACGTAATTATAAACATAAACATGATTAACACCAATCGGTTTACGTGACATTCGTATATTTTAAGTCTTTGATAAATAATACAATTTAAATTTTGCAGATCAGTAGAATGAGGAAATATGCTTAGAGTATTAGCGAAACCCAATCCTAATCAATTCTTTATCATTTATTTCAATTACGAATCTATATTCTTTGTCTAATATCCAGTAATAAAAACTGACTGCATCAACGTCAACTAGTGATTGGAATACTTTATCAAGATTTGTACTTACTACAGGGATTTCATAGTTATCCCATATTATAAAAATCTGTTCGTCAAAATCTAGTTGGTTTGCTCTAATAAGGGAAATTAGTTGTTCTTTGTTCGAAGCTATGAATTGGTTATCTATCTGTTCCCAATCTATTCTTCCCGAGACAGTTATAGGAAATGAATTCATTAAAATAATAGCAATCTGCTGGCTTTTTTCTTGGGAGAAAATGAGAGTTTCGTTTCCTAGGGATTCAAGGCATTCACTAAACAAAGGGTTTGTGTCATTGTTGTTTTTGGTTTTCAGTGCTCTTAACTTTTGTCGCAATTTCCATTGTCTTGACGATCTATCATCCATTTTTAACATTCCTTATACAATTATTTAAGAATGAGTATAGCATATAAGGGAAGTCTTTATGAAAAGGAACTTTTTAAATATAAATTAAATAAAAGCGTTATTTGAAAAAAAGCCTTTTAAGGAAAGATAAGAGGCCATCAAAAAATATAACAACATGAAAATTTTATATTATGTATATACAATTTAAAGAGTTAGTGGAAATAATAAAATGTATAAAATTCTTATAAAAAAGCCCTAGGATTAGGGGATCTAGGGCTTCCTCTGTTGGTATATCTCACACGACATTATAAAAAGAAAAGAACTTAATGAAGGTAACACATGAATGTTTCGTAAATGTATCAAAAAAGTGAACAAAAGCGTTATTTTATTAGAAAAGTATGATTGTATGAAATAACATGTATGAAAGAAGAGGCGTTAGCAAAAATATCCCTTAACGAAATCGGCTTTATTTTTCAGCAAAGTAACCTTCTTAAGTGACTCATGTTGTATAGGTAGCAGAGAAAACAGAAAGAGTTCTTTTTATGGAGGACGGAGAAGTTGTTAGTGAAATACAACTAGGCAAGTTTAGGAATGATGATTTAAAAGCGCGAGAAGAGAAATTGTTAAAATGGTTAGCTGTACTCGGATTTTAAAGACAAAAACTCCTATTGAATATAGGAGTTTTTTCTTTGTTTGAAAGTTCGAAAAGATATATAATAATTTTCTGACTATTAATTTATGGAGGGGTATTAATGAAAACTGAAATGTTACACACACAAAAAGATATTTTAAAAATGCTTGATTCATTATTAAGACCTGCTGAACCATTTTGGAATGAGTTTTATGAGAATAGAGAAAAGGATGTTCCGTTTTTTGAAAATGTTCCAGATGAGAATCTAGTTTCTTATATACAAAAAGAGAGAGTTTTAAAAGGGAAAGTATTAGAACTTGGATGTGGTCCGGGTAGAAATGCAATTTATCTAGCGAATGAAGGATTTGATGTAACAGCAGTGGATTTATCTGTAGAAGGCATTAACTGGGCAAAAGAAAGGGCATTGGCAAAAGGGGTAGAAATTCATTTTATTTGTGATTCAATTTTTAATTTAGAGGTTCAAAACGAATTTGATTTTGTATATGATTCGGGCTGTTTGCATCACATTCCACCGCATAGAAGAATAAATTATGTGGATTTAATTAAAAACTCATTAAAATCGGGTGGTTATTTCGGATTAACATGTTTTGCAGCAGGCGATTTAGATGAGCGAAATGGATCAGAAATAACAGATTGGGACGTATATAGAGAATGGAGTCTACAAGGTGGTCTTGCATACTCGGAAGAAAAGTTAAGAGAGATATTTAAAGAATTAGAGGTAATTGAGATTAGAAGGATGAAACAAATGAAACAACCGAATGAAATGTTTGGAGAATCATTTCTTTGGACAGCATTATTTAAGAAGAAATAATAAAGTAGATAATTGACAAACTCATCGTTTTTATAGACAATATATTCATAGGAATATACGTTCGGTTTTTGAGTGACGTATGTTTTACATAAATACATAACAAGGGGCTGTCTCCATATGAGTAACGCAAATCAAAAAATTACTACGTTTTTAATGTTTGAGGGCAAAGCTGAGGAAGCAATGAATTTTTATACGTCGCTATTTGATCAATCAGAAATTGTAAGTATTTCTCGCTATGATGAAAATGGACCTGGTAAAGAGGGAACTGTAATTCATGCAACTTTTACGCTAAATGGCCAAGAGTTTATGTGTATTGATAGTTATGTAAATCATAATTTTACATTCACTCCAGCTATGTCTCTTTATGTAACTTGTGAGACAGAAGAAGAAATTGATACGGTCTTTCATAAACTAGCGCAGGATGGAGCAATTCTTATGCCTTTAGGTTCTTATCCGTTTAGTAAAAAGTTTGGCTGGTTAAATGATAAGTATGGTGTATCTTGGCAGTTAACTCTTGCTGAATAAAAAAGAAAAAGCGTAGCTTATTTTTGTTTGTAAAAGATGTTCATCTTGTATGGAATGAAGTTTCTAGGGTTTTAAAGAATAAAGGTATTCTTATTGCTGGATTTACAAATCCGTTACTATGGATTTTTGATGATAACCAAGAGCAAAAAGGTATTCTTGATGTTAAACATTCAATTCCTTCATCAACATTGGATTATTTACCAGAGGATGAAGTTCAAGATTACATCGATTCAAATCAAACAATAGAATATGCGCATACTTTAGAAGACCAAATCCAAGGCCAAATTGAAGCTGGTTTTGCTATAACAGGTTTTTATGAGGATGATTTTGGTGGAACAAGGATATTAGATAAGCATATTAAAACATTTATTGCGACAAAAGCTATAAAGTTAAAGATGGATTAAGAATTTTTGCTTGTCGCACGGGGCGTTAGTCGAAGAACGCTCTTAAAATAGAAAAGGATGGTGCTTTCCATCCTTTTCCTTATGTATTTTGAGTGTCGAAACTATTCTCAAAACAAGTTTTACACTACCAATTGTATAATTAGGTTATGCTTTTATATTAAGAATTTTGCTGACCAAATCTTTTTCCAAGTTTAGCTAACAATTCAGGTTGATCGCTTTGGCTCATTATAACTTCAATAAAGATAAGTTGATTCTTATTAAAAGTTATATTTGTTAAGACTGCTGCTAATTCTGCTTCATTTTCTACTTTAAATGTTAGACTTTTTTCTTCTGCCCCAAATACCATTGATAGTTTATTATAATCCCACATTTGTATATCATTATAAAGTTGGTTTTGGCCGTGAATGGCACGTTCAACAGTGTATCCGTTGTTATTGATTAAAAATATAATTGGTTTTAAATTTTGACGTAATATAGTTGATAACTCTTGGGCAGTTACTTGGAAAGAACCATCACCAATAATTAAAATGTTGCGCCGTGATAAATTGGCGAGCTGTGTACCAAGTAGAGCGGGCAGTGTATATCCGATAGATCCCCATAACGGTTGTCCTACATATGCAGTGTTATTAGGTAGAGGGATAGCAGAACTACCAAAGAAAGGTGTTCCTTGCTCTACAATTAAGACGTCGTTTTCTTGTAAGAAATGGTACATTTGCTGCCAAAAACGTTTTTGTGTGACCATTTGTGCTTTTGGAATGAACTCTTCAGTAAAAGGTGATGATTCTAAAATAAATGGCTTAACGTCAAGGGTATCTTTATTACGATGCTCAATTGAATCACTTAAATGTTGTAAAACATCCTGCATTACAACTGGACCGTATTTTTTATCTATAATTTTCACAGTGTAGGGATGGATTTCTATAACTTGTTCTTTTTTAAAACCTTGTGTGAAGCCGCCTGTAATAGTATCAGTTAACTTCACACCAATACTAATAATACAATCAGATTCATCAATTCTTTTTCTCAAGTACGGAGAACTTACATCACCAGTATAAATCCCTATAAATTGAGGGTGTTTTTCTGGGAATATTCCTTTTCCCATACTTAACGTCGCGATGGGAAACCCAGTTTTTTCTACGAATTGATGTAAATTTTCTTTAGCGTGAAATCGATCTACTTCAAAATCAGCTAAAATTACAGGTTTTTTGGCGTTATTTATTATTGAAGTGGCATGTAGAAGCATTTTATCCAACGCTTCTTTATTACTTAAAATCGGTTTATATAAAATTGGTTCTGTAGGTTTATTAATTGGTTTATTATACACATCAATCGGCAAATTAATATGAACCGGGCGTTTTTCATTCCAACATGCGCGTAAAACACGGTCAATTTCCTCAGCAGCATGCTCAGGTGTTACATTTGTTTGTGCCACAGTGATTTCTCGATACATATTGGAAAAGTGATCGAACTTTCCATCTCCTAACGTATGATGGACGATTGCTCCATTTTCCATTACTTTTGTTGGTGGCGTACCCGTGATTTTTATAACTGGCACGTTTTCCGCATATGAGCCAGCAATACCGTTAATAGCGCTTAATTCTCCAACACCGAAAGTAGTAATAAGAGCAGCGATTCCTTTTATGCGAGCGTACCCATCTGCTGCATATGCAGCATTTAATTCGTTACAATTGCCAATCCACTTTAAATTTTCATGTGCTACCACATCATCTAAAAAGGCAAGATTATAATCACCAGGAACCCCAAATATATGTTCAATTCCTAATTCATGTAGTCTATCCAATAAATATGTACTTACAGTATATTGTTTTTTCAAATGAATCATCTCCTAATTGTGCAATGAATGTTTCAATAGACTAAATAAGTTCTAATGCGTTGATTAAAATATTCATTACTAGATTGTGGTATAATTTACATACAGGGGGAAAGTAGATGACACAACATAAAGAAGAACAGATGAATGAGGCATTAGCATTATTTTATTTTGCATATAAAACATTTACTGAAAAGCCAGATGAAATTATAAAAGAATATGGCATTCAACGAGTACATCATCGAATTTTATTTTTTATCGCACGTTTTCCAGGGATAAGTGTAAATGAGTTATTATCACTATTAGAAATAAGTAAACAAGCTCTCCACGGACCGCTACGTCAACTTGTGGAAAAGGGCTTAATTGAGAGTAATGAAGCTATGCATGATCGACGTGTGAAACAGTTGTCTTTAACAGAAAAAGGTACAGATTTAGAGAAAAAACTGAGTGATGTACAAAGACAACAAATGGGTGCTATTTTTTCAAAATTTGGTGAATCATGTGAGGACAATTGGCACCAAGTTATGAATGAAATGGCAAATAGCCGATCAGGTTTTGATGCTTGGATATCCAAACGTGAAATACCAGTCGATCAAAAATAATGAAAAAACTTCTGTTTTTATCGTTTGAAAAAGAACAAATTTTATCCATACATTTGGCAACTATGATTTGGTCATAGAGTGAATGGATAAAAAGATACATTACTAGATACTTTATACGTGTACGCAATGGAACAATAAAATTCACATTTCCGAAAGGGGAATTATAATGATAAAACTTGTACTTATTCGTCACGGACAAAGCTTATGGAATCTTGAAAATCGCTTTACGGGATGGACAGATGTTGATCTATCAGAGAATGGATTAAGTGAAGCGAGAGAAGCAGGAGCAATATTAAAGAAAAACGGATATACTTTTGATGTGGCTTATACATCAGTATTAAAACGCGCAATTCGGACGTTATGGATTGTACTTCATGAGATGGATCTTACTTGGGTTCCAATACATAAATCTTGGAAGCTAAATGAAAGACATTATGGTGCATTGCAAGGGCTGAATAAAGATGAAACTGCACAAAAATATGGTGAGGAGCAAGTTCATATTTGGAGAAGAAGTGTTGATGTAAGACCACCGGCTCTTACTGAAGACGATCCTCGATATGAAGCGACCGATCCAAGATATAAAACACTCAAAAAAGGTGAATTTCCATTAACTGAATGTTTAGAGGATACGGAGAAGAGAGTACTTGCTTATTGGCATTCAGAAATTGCGCCGACATTAAAAAGTGGTAATAAAGTAATTATTTCATCACACGGTAACACAATTCGCTCGCTAGTAAAATATTTAGACAACCTTTCAAGTGATGGTGTAGTTTCATTAAATATTCCCACTAGCATTCCGCTTGTTTATGAATTAGACGAAAACTTACGTCCGATTCGTCATTATTATTTAAGTATGGATGGAGAAGTACCTGAAGGGGAAATTCCGAAACATATTTCTTTTTAATACGAAAATTTGAAATGAATGCTTGTCTACATATACAATATAGACTCATGGTAAAGTGAAATTTTAATCAGTAGGGGTCTTATTTCCCACAAATAACAGGATAAAAGACGTGGTACTTTCTAATATATATGCGATGTAGCTAATTTTAGAAGCTTGTCCACGTCTTTTGTCATAAAGAGAGCAGCTTGCGCATGTAATGATATCGTGAGTAGTTTTTGAATGGAGGGTGATGTGATTAATGATCTCTAACATTCGAATTGGCTTATTTGTTTTAGCGATTGTCTTTGTAGTCCTTGTTTTCTTTTATTGGAAAAATGAGGAGTTGTACGAGGAGAAAAAGCAACGTATTAGAAAGACTTGGTATGGTTTGTTTATCATATCTGTCACCGTGTATTTCATGATAAAAGGAATTGATTTAACCCTCTGGAAAAATCTTTTAATGTTTACTGCAATGGTTATTTTTGTTGATATTGCGTTCATTTTAACGCCTAATATTTCAGAAATATGGGGTGCGAAATTTAGCGATATTGGCAAGACAGTTCAATCAATAAAACGATCATTAATTGCATCTAAAGCGAGAGGGGAAATATACACGACAATTATTCAAAATGTTAATCCAGCAGTATTCGGTACGATGGAATGGCATACGGAAGAGGAATATACAAAGAGCTTAAATGCATTTTTAGATTCATATGGGGAAAAGATTGGCGCGAAAATTGTTGTTTTTGAAGCCGCGAAAGAGTTAAATACAAACTTTCGTGGTATTCGCTCGCAATTTAGTATTATCGTTCCGTTAGAACATATCGAGCAATTGAATGAGCAGAAAGCGGTGCAAGTAGAAAATGTCGGGATTATACCAGCAAAAATAGTAAGTGACGTTTTCATTGTTATTGATGGAAAGAAAAATAACCTGCAAGATCGGGATTTTGAAAATGTATATAATTTAACAATACATCATAGTTATTTTAGTAAATAAGGACAGAATCTTTTTCTGTCCTTTTCTTCTATACATAAATTAAAAACAAAATCCGACAAAGTTGAATAAAATTGGACAATCATTCCTACACTAGCATGTAGAGGTGATTGTAGTGGTAAAAGATTATGACAATGATTTTTTTAAAGAAGGTAACGAAGATACAACAGATTTCTCTTTAATAAAAGGGGATACGTTGCAGCAAGTAGAAGAATTAGAAGAAGAATTAAAAAGAAAATCATAAGTGTACACTCTTTCTACATTTGCTATATAATATAAATAAAAGGTTGTATCTTTTTGAAAAGGGGGAGAAGAGATGGCTGAAGTCAATGTGCAAAAGTCTTCGTTTTTTAAAGAAAAAAAAGAAGAATCCAATACAGATTTCTCTCTTGTGAAAGGTGCATTAACGGAGAATATAAATCGGTTAGAGAAACTAATGAATAATAGTAGTTCAAAATATATACAGGTGAAAAGAACAAAAGAAAATGCATAGAGCATTTTCTTTTGTTTTTTTATTTAATAGTAAACTTATCTTTTACTTTTTCAGGTAAATCTGCTTTCTGAATCTCTTCATAGGACTTTACTTCAATTGATGATATTTCATTTTTGCTATTATCATCTTGATCTACATAAAGGCGTAAAAACGCGTATTTATTTAATTTATGGTCGTTTTCTTTTTTTGTACTTCTAAATGTAATTTGTTTTTTGACACCATCTTCATCATATGCGGGCAGCGTATAGTTTCGTAAGTTTCTACCATCTACTTTTTCGATAGTTCCTTCGCCTTTTATCTGCATGTAATATACATCTTTACCAATTCTATTTAGTGACGCTCTCTCACAGCCAATAGTAAAACTAAAAAATAATAAACATAGTGTAATAATTGCTAAAAACTTTTTCATTTTCTTTATCTCCTTTAATGTGTTTCTTTAAAAAGTATACGATTATTATTAAATGAGAAAAATCGATATAGATTACAACGCCCTTACAATATTGTAAGATTGTTGTACATAAAATGAACAATAAAAGTTAAAACAAAGGTAAAATAATGAATCATGGTATAATGATATGAGACTTACATATTATTTTGTCATTTGGAGAGGAGCTTGAAAAATGTATTCTACCTTAGAACAATTAACAAAGCACCCTGTATTTTATCATTTTGCAGAAATTTCAAAGATTCCTAGAGGATCAGGTAATGAAAAGGAAATTAGTGATTATTTAGTGGGCTTTGCAAAAGAGCGTAACTTAGAAGTCATTCAAGATGAAGCATTAAATGTCATTATTAAAAAAGAAGCAACAACTGGTTATGAAAATGTACCAGCTATTATTATTCAAGGTCATATGGATATGGTTTGCGAAAAAAATCAAGCAACAGTACATGATTTTGAAAAAGATCCAATTGAATTACGAATCATTGGGGACATGTTATATGCAAATCAAACAACTTTAGGTGCTGATAATGGTATTGCAGTTGCGTATGCATTAGCTTTATTAGATTCGAAAGAAATTCCGCATCCAGCACTTGAAGTCGTTATCACTACTGAAGAAGAAACGACAATGGGCGGGGCTTTTGCTATTGATCCAAATCATTTTGAAGGAAAGATATTTATAAATATTGATTCTGAAGAAGATCATAAATTACTTGTAAGTAGTGCAGGTGGTGCGAAAGCTGTTGAAACAATTCCCGTAATTTGGGATGAAACGCCAGCGAATATGGATGCATACCGTCTATATGTTGGTGGCCTAAAAGGCGGACATTCTGGTATGGAAATTGATAAACAACGCGGTAATGCGAACAAAGTATTAGGACGAGTATTACGTGATTTATCGGCACATACGGAGTTTAACATAAGTGAAGTTCACGGCGGATTAAAAACGAATGCAATTCCGCGTGAAAGTGTAGCTACACTTTTAATTCGTACAGAAGATGTAGGACAAGTAGAAGAAAAACTAGAATCATGGACACGTGTATTACAAGAAGAAATGCGTGCTGTTGATCCAGATGTTCATGTTACACTGACAAAATTGGATGAAACAGTTGAAAAAGTATTTGCTCAAGAGACACAAAAGCAGCTTATTTCATCATTATTCTTAATTCCAAATGGCATTCAAAGTATGAGCATGGATATTAAAGGTCTTGTAGAAAGCTCAACAAATTTAGGCGTTATTGAAACGTTGCAAGATGAAATTAAATTACGTAACGAAGTGCGAAGTTCTGTAAGTAGTTTAAAACAACATGTTGCAGAAGAAATCAAATATATTGCTGAATTAGTTGGTGCTACATTTGAAATAGAGTCAGAGTATCCAGAATGGCCATACAATCCAAACTCACAAATTCGTAATTTATTTGAAAAAGTGCATCAAGAAAAATACAATAAAGAAATTGAAATCTTCGCTGTGCATGCGGGGATTGAGTGTAGCGCATTCGTTCAAAAAATGCCTGAATTAGATGCAATTTCATTCGGACCAGACATTTTTAACGTCCACACCCCAGATGAACATATCAGTATCTCTTCTGTAGTGAATAACTGGGGATTCTTCATTGATGTAATGAAGGGTACAAAAGAATTAGCTAAGTAATAACGACGAAATAAAAAGGAGCCTATAAAAATTTATAGGCTCCTTTTTTGTATTGGAATTTATCCCGCTATTTGCCGAGCAGCCCGATTGGTTTAACTAACAATCAGTGGGGGATGAATAAAACCACTACTGATCAAAGTTTCACTTTATGAGAAGTCATTTTTCGTTAGTATGTAATATTAAGCTTGAACAATTAATAAGGATGAATTGTTGATGTTTTTTAGTACTGATGAAGGGGTGGAGAAATGAAGGGAAGAAAGCATTTTATTGTTTGTATGTTTTTATTGTTCTTCACATTTAGTTTTATTGGTGTTCAGAAAATAATAGCAGAGGAAGTTGAATTTACAGGAACAACAGCTCCATTGAATGTTAATGTTAGAGAGGCAAAAAGTTTGAATGCAAATATTGTAGATGTGATTCCCGGAAATACAACAGTATCTTTTAAAGGATGGGAGTATGGTGAAGCGGTTAAAGATTACTGGACAGGAAATTTAGATAATCGTTGGTTTTATTATTTTAAAGATGGAAAAAAAGTATATGTAACGTCAGCGTATATTAATGGAAATCCTCCAAATACATCAATAGATCGTAAATTATCTGTACCTAACATATTACAAGAAAGATCAAATTGGTGTTGGGCAGGCACTTCGGTTTCAGTTTTAAATTATTTTGGGAAAACTCCTTCACAAGATCAGTACGTTAGGTATGTTAAGGGTGGATCATATAATAATCCTGCAACTTCACGTGAAATACAATATGGATTATCAGGATATGGTGTTAGCTCAGCTATAAGTTCTGGAGCAAAATCATATGATTGGTTCAAAAGTCAAATTAATAGTAATCAGCCGATGATTGCACTCATTATGTGGCAAAATGGAGCTAACATCGGACACTTTCTAGTACTTGATGGATTTTATAAAGGGACAAATGGAACAGATTATATAACGTACATGGACCCTTGGTATGGTGATCATTATAATCATAATTTCAGTACGTTCCATAACAATAATAATTTTTGGTGGAGTGAAACTGTTTATAATATCCATGCAAACTAATAATATTAAAAGCGGGGGTTCATAAATGGGAAAACTACTTAAGCTTGTGATACCGTGCATGTGCTTAATGACCGTTATTATTTTCGCTAGTAAAATTAGTTATGCATCAAAAAATAAAAGTGAATCAGTACAATCGATCGCATTAAAAGATTATCAATATAGTAAGGGAAGTTCTTCTGAAAATTTAAGTTTTGAAAAAATAACAACATCTCCATTTTCGTTACCAATCTATACAACAATTCCAGCACAGCAAATTTTAAATAGCTCTGAATTTAAGAATTTACTATTACCAACAAATGAAAAGCTGTGGTTTATTATGAAGGGTGAGCAGCCAGAAGGACTAATTGTTGCGAATGATATTGAACCGATTCGAACGGGCGGAGAAAATAGAAGTAAAGATTTATATGGATTATATACAGCAATAAAGAATAATACAAATGAAACAAAAGATATTAGTTATTTCGAATTTGAAGGGCAAGGAATATTGGTAGTAAATCAAAATAATGATCAAGAAATATACCTTAGTAAAGGTGCCGCTGCCATATTAAAACTTCCTACTGGTCAAAAAGTATTGAGCAGTGAAGTATTACAGAAAATGAAAGAGAGAATTGTAACTGGTTTTGAATAGTGGTAATGTCTGATTCTTTTTTGTGTTTATACAGGGTTGAATAGGGAACAGGATCAATGGTAGCATTAGGGCATCTTTACTGTTTGAAACCTAATAGTGTATATAAAAAGGTTAGAGAAGTTAATTCTCTAACCTTTTTATATTAATGTATGAAATTTAAAAACTGATGGAGTAAACCAAATAATAAAAATTTGTCTGCTCTTCTATTTTTATTTGCAATTTAAACTCGTTATATTCCGCTATCTATTGTACAACCTTTTTACATAGCTGAATTTTTTTATTTGAAAATAAGGGTGCATCTATAAAACCATAATGATAGACTAAAATACCTAATTCCACTCTAGAATTAATATGCCATTTTTCTTTAATATGATTAATTATCGTTGAAATTCTTCGAGGGGTAACATATATTTTTTTGGAAATTTCTGCATCTGTATATCCTTTTGCTACATAAATAGCTACTTCTAACTCTCTTTCGGTCAACATTCTTTTCATAAAATACGCTCCTTCGAAATTATTTATATAAAAATCAAAAGAAACTATTAAAAGAAATAAAGGTGAAAAATCATATTTATTTTAATCAGGCTATTTGCGGATAGTAAGATTCCCACCTCAAAATTTAGATGTGGCAAAGAAGTCTAACTCCCTGTAAAAGCCTGCCTGGAGTGGACTAATAATCAGTGGGGGGATAAAACTCCCATTAATTATTAGTGAACCATTTTTTAATAATTTCTCGTATTGTAATACAAGTTTGTAAAAGAAACTATAAATCCATATAATTAGTAATTGTAACTATATTAATTTTACATTACATTAAAAGTTGGGAAATATTCTTATACTCATAAAGTGTTACATTTGAGGGAGGAAAGATGGAATTCTACAATCTTGGTATTATTATTAAAGAACTTAGAAAGAAAAAAAACATGTCACAATCTGAATTATGTCATGGAATATGTTCACAAAGTCAAATTAGTAAGATAGAAAAAGGTATTATTTATCCATCTAGCATATTGTTGTATCAATTATCTGAAAGACTTGGTATTGATCCAAATTATATATTCGCACTAACCAAAAATAAAAAAATAAAATATATTGAAAATGTAAAATGTGTAATGAGAGATTGTGTGAAACAAAAACAATATAATGAGCTTTACGAAATAGTAAAAAAAGAGAAAGATGAGAATAATTTTCAATCAAAAGAAGATAAACAATTTCTATTATGGCATGAAGCGATTGCTATATATTATGTAAATGGAGCAACAAGTAATGCCTTTGACATTTTAAATAGAGCACTAAAACAAACCTTAAGTAGTAGTAACTTTTTATCAGAAAAAGAAATAAGCATAATGAATTCAATTGCTATAATACATGCAGAAAATGAAGAGTATGAGAAAAGTATAAATATATTAAAACAAAGTTTAATTAATTTTAATAAGATAGAATTTCCTAGAGAAAAAGAAATCAAATTAAGACTCATTCATACGTTAACAAAATGTTTACACCTTGCAAATCAATATGAAGAAGCAATAAAGTATAGTGAAATAGGTATAAAATTAGCGATAAATATGAATACTTTATACTTATTAGGTGAATTATTTTTTGAAAAAGGTGCAATTTTATTGAAAGTTCAGCACTCTAATGAAGTTGGTTTAACAGACATAAAAAAAGCATTATTTATATTTGAACTAACTGAAAGAAAACAATATATAAAAATGATCAAGGAAAAATATATTAAAAATCAAGAATAAACAAGAAAGAATTCTAACATAAACTATTCCTAATTGTTATTTTTTTCTAAAAAAAGTACTGTAATACGAACTATTCCTAATTGTTGTTTATTGCTAAAATAAATACCGTAATATTAGATAAATATAAAGGGTGGCATTTTATGAAATCAAGAGGAATTACTCGTAAAGCAGATAGCATGGGGCGTATTGTTATTCCAATGGAAATAAGACGGAGTTTAGGAATTGTAGAAAAAGATTCTCTTGAAATGTTTATAGAAGAGGACCAGATTATTTTACGAAAATATCAATCTCCAAGAGCTTGTGCACTTACAGGGGATATTTCAGACAGCAATATTTCGTTAGCGAATGGGAAGATTATTGTAAGTCCAAACGGGATGGAACTGTTAATAAAGAAGTTACAGCAATATCTTTTAAAATAAAGTGAAACTTTAATCAGGGGGAGTTTTGTTCATCCCCACTGATTATCAGCCCTCACCAATCTTGCTTTTATGGGCAGCCCGAACCCCCACCTAACTTCTTTGCTTCCGCTGTATTTTAAGGTAGGGGTCTTACTGCCCGGCAAATAGCGGGGTAAAAGGTAAGTAAGAACTTTAAAATAGAATATACTTGAAAAAAATTCCTCTATCAATTTAGGGGTTTTTTTATTGTTATCAATAAAATTGAGGGGCCGTAGTTCGTTCAATGGAATACGAATTACTTCATAAATAGTCTGACTATTTTTTATAAAAAAACTATTCATTTACATTTTTTGGTTTCGTGTTATATTTTTCATGTTAACATAGTTGTATTGAAAATTCTGATTTCGAAATTAGGAAAACTTTAGAAAATGAAAGAGATTTTTAAATTAAATTTACCAATTCAATAGAGGTTCGTCGGGGAAATGTACCTAAGAAGAAATCTCTTATAATCCACGTTTTTTATTTGTAAATCGGTAGTTCTAATAGCTCTGACGAAAAGCGAAGGAGCAAAAAAGAAATGGATAGTTTGTTTAATAGAAGATAGGGTATAAAAAATAAAACAACGGAGGTTTTATAATGAATAAAGGAATACTGCAGATTACAGAAATTGAAGAAATTAGCATTCCTAATGTATTGAAGGATAAAATGAAGAATCTGATAGAAAATGAATTGAAAACTCATAATCCTTATACTTGTGATCAAGAAATAGCAGCATATTTTTCAAAAGAGTGGCTTAATTGTTTGATTGACTATTCAAAGAAAAATCCGAATTCAGATATGAAAAACCTACTACATATAATAAAAATAGCGAATTGTGGCGGAAACGTACCACCTACTCTTATTAAAAATACTCCATGTGATCCTATGGAAACACTATTACCTGGGGAAAATCGCAGAGGTTTTAATTATGGCGAAGACGAACACGATAGAATGAAAAAATATTTTTATGCAGAATGGGTCACATGGCTTTTTGCCACACTTTTTAATTATGATGCTTTAATTCACCCATCCGAACATGCAGGGAAAAATAGATTTCATCTTATTTCACCTTTAAACAACGATGAAGTTTTGCGAAATGTCGGTGCAAGCACCGGTGGCGGGAACTTTTATCAACATAACGATGCCACAGTGTATACAGATATGAAAGACCAATCAGATATTGAAGCAAGATTGAAAACATTCAATACGAATTTAGAAATTGTATCAAATAGACTTAATAAATCCGTGGAACGAATAGTGTCTGAAATTACTTGTGGAAAATTTACTAGAGTTGATGCTCTTTTATTAAAAGGAGTGTTAAATTTAAAAACTCAAACTCATATTGGAACGCCAAAATTACTGCAAAAGCATCTTGAAGAAAATCACTTCAGTAAAGATGACATATTGGCGGTAAGTAAAATGCCTATTGCTCATATCGCAGGAATGGCTGATGGTGAAATATCGGGATTTGTAGGAGAAATAAACCAAATTATATTTTTAGATGATAATGGTGATATTATTGCAACTTGTTTGAATGGAGCGGAAAATAGATTAATTTATGTGGGAGAAAGTGAAGAAGAAAAATTGAAATTTGACATGTTTTTAGAACTCTTACGAACAACGCCTACTTATAAGGTTCCACTTACATCTGAAGATTTATTACTTATACCAAATTCATACTATGGTAAACAAACAAATGTAACTCATGGTAGGGAAAGGTTATCTGAGGAAGAATATAAAATCCCGATTGGAAACAATAAATATGGAAGAAGAATTGTTTGCAGACAATACGTTTCCAGTCGATTACGTGATCAAAAAGAAAGTTACTTTACAGATTTAATTAACTAGTTTAAAGAGAGGAGGGACGATGGGGAGGTTTGGGTTATAATAGCTCAAGCCTTCCCATATTCTTTGTATGGATTTTACTATTGAATTACTTATACTACTATTTTTAGTAGCTGTATTAGCAGGATGGATAGATACGATTGCTGGGGGCGGTGGTATGATAACTATCCCGATAATGTTATTAGTAGGTATGTCTCCTTCTGTAGCGATAGCAACTAATAAACTACAAGGGAGTAGCGGAACTCTCATGGCAACAGTGTTTTTTATTAAGAAGAAAGAAATTAATCTTAAAGAAATGCGTTTGTCCATCTTAATGACCTTTTTGGGATCCGTTTTCGGTGGATGGCTTGTTTTACAGATACGAGCAGAATATTTAATCATGATATTACCTTTTTTACTTATTATTATTGGTCTTTATTTTCTATTATCTCCAAATATAGCAAACGAAGATCGACCGAGAAAAATAAGTATGTTGTTGTTTGCGTTAACAGTGGCTCCATTCCTTGGATTTTATGATGGTTTCTTCGGCCCAGGAACAGGTAGTTTAATTGCTTTAGCGTTCATTCTTTTATGTGGATATAGTGCTACGAGAGCAACTGCAAATGCTAAAATCTTGAATTTTACAAGTAATTTCGCTGCTTTGTTATATTTTATTATTTTTGGCCAAATCGATTGGACAATTGGGTTGATTATGATGCTTGGTCAAATTATAGGATCGTATATTGGAGCGAAGATGGTGCTTACAAAAGGGACGTCATTAATACGACCAATAGTGGTTATTGTTTGCTTTGTCATGGCAATTAAAATTTTTTTACAAAATATAAACTAAATGTAATCAATATATTATTTGGATCAAAGTTAGAGTGTTTTCATGTTCTTATTGCAGTATTACGCTGTTTAAGATGTGTTCAAAATTACACAATTTGACTAGTGTAATGTATTGCGTTATGCTTTTTTTAGTATAAAAGAAAGGCTTGAAGATAATGATTCGTCGTTTGAGAAAGCTAAAAAATGTAGCTGTCGTAGTAAGCTTCTAAGTAAATAGCAAAATATATAATACTTAGAAGCGAGGAATAAAGTTATGAAGTATCCATTATTTAATCATTGGTCAGAAACAAAGTATATAAAAGATATAGTAACAAATCCACTCATTGAAGTGGGAGAGTACTCCTATTATTCAGGCTATTATAGTCATCAAAATTTTGAAGATGGCTGTGTAAGGTATTTGTGGGGGGATGCTAAGTCTCAAGCACTTTTCAATCCAATTGAACAGATGGGATGGCATCTTGATAAACTCATTATTGGGAATTATGTTTGCATTGCAAGTGGAGTAGTCATTTTAATGGGTGGTAACCATAATCATCACTCAGAATGGATTACAGTATATCCATTCGCTGAGCAAATTGAACAATCATATGAACCTAAGGGTGATACAGTCATAAAAAGTGATGCTTGGATTGGAATGAATGCTATAATAATGCCTGGCGTTACTATTGGTGAAGGGGCAATTGTTGCTGCAGGATCTGTCGTAAGTAAAGATGTTCCGCCGTATACAATAGTTGGTGGAAATCCTGCTAAGGAAATAAAGAAACGATTCACTGATACAGAAATAAACATGTTAATGGAAATGCGTTGGTTTGATTGGGATAGGAAATTGATTGAGAAGGCAATTCCGCTGTTATCTAGTCCATCCATCGAACCATTATTTGCTTTTTATAAAAATGAAGTGAAAAATAAATAAATCAGTTAGAAAAACTACATCCAGTATAGGGTGTAGTTTTTTGATTACAAAAAACTAATAGTTTAGACTAAATAAAATTCATCTCTAATATAGGTCTAGCAAATAGCTGAATTGAATAATTAAAATCATTGATAGCTAATAAAGCATTAACGGGCAGTAAGACTCCCACTGATTAAAGTTTCACTTTATTTTTTGTAAATATGGAACAAATGTAGCATCTAGATTGTCTATTAATTGTAATCCTAAAAAATATGAAAGTGCGAATCATTTTGAAAAATATAAGGGGATTAAAAATAGGGATATGTGTGGGAGTACAAAGTATCAGGGCACCTAAAAGTGTCGGATGAGATGGTCTATATGAAAGCGATCCTAACGTCTAATATGTATATATAATTTGAGAACACTGTCTATTTTTTTGAGATTATGTTAGAATAACGCTTTTTTTGAGTACAAAGGTATTGGAGGTAACAGAAGTGAAAGGTATGTTTTGCAAGAAATTTATTGCAATAGTAACAGTGCTTACACTATTTTTTAGCATGTTCGTTACATTTGGAAGAGCAGCAGCGGAAACAGTTTCTGCTATAGACGTTGAAGCGGGATCAGCAATTTTAATAGAAGCAAATTCCGGAAAAATTTTATATGAAAAAAATGCAGATGAATCATTGGCAATTGCTAGTATGACAAAAATGATGAGCGAATACTTAGTTCATGAAGCGGTGGATAAAGGAAAACTTAAATGGGATCAAAAAGTTAAAATCTCTGAATATGCACATAAGATTTCGCAAGATCGTTCATTATCAAACGTTCCATTAGAAAATGGTGGCTCTTATACGGTAAAAGAGTTATATGAGGCAATGGCAATTTACTCTGCAAATGGTGCAACAATTGCTTTAGTTGAACAGATTGCTGGTAAAGAAGTCAATTTTGTAAAAATGATGAACGATAAGTCGAAAGAGTTTGGAATGAAAGATTATAAATTTGTAAACTCTACAGGCTTAACAAATCAAGATTTAAAAGGATATCACCCAGAAGGGACAACTCTAGACGAGAAAAATAAAATGTCTGCAAGGGATTGTGCAATTTTAGCGCAACGTCTTATTCAAGATTTCCCCAAAATATTAAATACAGCAAAAATTCCTAAAAAAACATTCCAAGAGGGTGGTAAATATCCAATTGATATGGCGAACTTTAACTGGATGTTAAAAGGTTTAATTAAGCAATATGAAGGTGTAGATGGTTTGAAAACAGGAACGACTCCAGAAGCGGGAGATTGTTTCACTGGTACAGTAGAAAGAAATGGTATGCGCCTAATTTCTGTAGTGATAAAAGCAAAATCTCATACGGCACGTTTTGATGAAACAAAGAAATTATACGATTATGGATTTGCGAATTTTGAAGTGAAGAATTTCTATGGAAAAGATTCAGTAATAAAAGGATATGAAACAGTTCGAGTGGCAAATGCAAAAGACAAAGATGTAGTAGTTCAAACGAAGCAAGCTGTTTCACTTCCAATGTCGAAGGGCAATAAAGACATTTATAAAAAAGAATTTAAAGTATTGAATAAAGAACAAGAAGCGCCTATTAAAAAAGGTGTAACAATTAGTAAAATGATTATCTCGCCTAAAGATAATACAGATCCTGGGTTCTTATCAGGTAAATCATTACAAATAGACCTTGTAACAAAATCTGATGTGGAACAAGCAAAGTGGTTTACACGTTTTATACGTAAAACAGGATCTTTTTTTAGTGGCATGTGGGATCGTTCGATTGATATAGTAAAAAGCTAATTTTATAGGATACAACTAAATATTAGTTTGAAACAAAAGATTTCAAAGTACTATAGATTCTTATGTGGATAGCTTGGAATGTCAGGGTGTAATTTTTCCTTCTTACTTTGTGCATTGTAATGACACTACTTTTTTCTATAGTTTCATATCATTTAATCGAAAAGAAATGTATCAACTGGGCAAAACAAAGAACAATAAATTTTTTGAAAAAAGTATAATTCCTAGATAGATTTTATTTCTTTAGTAAATATATGAATATGACCGATTCCTAAGTATACTTAGGAATCGGTCAATTTTAGATTCTAAATGTAAATATAGTAAAGTGGAATATAATTGAAATCGAAAACCACTTAGAAATAACAATTACGGTGTGAGCTATTGTATAGTATAGATATGGTTAACAATAAAGGGGGAATACATATGTGGAAGCGATTTGTAGCAATTGGCGATAGTTTTACAGAGGGGATAGGGGATGAAGTTGAGGGGATTGCATTAAAAAGCTGGGTAGATCATTTTGTTCAACTGTGTGAAAATGATATAGAATATGCCAATTTTGCAAAGCGTGGGTTAGTAACTAAAGAAATTCAATCGCAGCAATTGGAAAAGGCGCTAACTTTTAATCCAGATTTGGTTAGTCTCATTGCAGGGGCAAACGATGTTTTAAAAGGACGTTGGAATCATGATGCATATAAGAACGATATGGAATTTATGATAGATACATTAAGTAAAGCAGGGGCTGATATTATTATAGCAAACCTTCCAGATTTTACAGTTAGGCTTCCTTTTGCTTCTGAAAAAAAACAAGTAATAAAAGAACAATTATTAGAGGCAAATGAAGTTATACATTCACTGAGCAGAGAGTATAAGCTTCATCATGTTGATTTTTGGAATCATCATTTAGTTAATGACAATACGCTTTGGTCTAAGGATTTAATTCATCCAAACTCAAAAGGATATGTAAAAGTTGCTGAATTAATTTTTAGTAGTTTGCCTGTACAGAAGACAAAATAATAGTTTGCAATGTAACGAATATGATATTAATTGTATGAAGCTATGTTTTTTAGTAAATAGAAAGAACTAAACATTTAGCAAACAAAGCGTTTCTACGATATATTTCTACAGTAGTGCACAAATACAGAATCACAAAGAAAGATCACTTATGGAAATAGGTGGTCTTTAAATGTTTTTATAACTAAATTAGTATATACTGTATTACTAACAGTTTCGTACTACATAAAAATTAAGTTCTCTTATAGAAAAACTGATTTTATATTATCTTAAAATATAATAAAACGTTCAAATCATATTTTGGGTATGTATCTTAATTGTGAATGATGTGTAATTTTTTTTGAAGTATAAATATCCAATAAATAAAATAGGTAGTAGCTGCAGAAGTATTAATACTATATTATTCAATTCTTGTTATGAGTACATTAGTGATTGGTAATATTATATTTTTATTATCAACTTTAGTTATTGGAATTAATTTGCATAGAAAATATGTAGGATTAGAAAAAATATACTTTATTGTATATTTTTTTTGTTTAGTTGGATTTACGGTCTCTTTAAACTATTATGTTAATAAAATTAAAAAACTTAATTCTTAATACCCTTATGGTTAAAGCTATCTATAAAATGAAAATATAACTAAATAATAGTTTGTTATGATTTGTGGATTTGGTTTTTTATCCGAATTTTCTGATTCAAATATTTCAACTTTATGAATATAGTAGGTGAAATATTTGTGTGATAGTATTTGAGATAGAAAAAAGCCAACTTTAAAAAGGATGTGAATTGAATGTGTAAACGACTGTAAAGGGTTATATTAAGGCAACGTTTAGCTGTTATTAGTGTAAGGTAAAGATATATTTTGTAACAGTTGATATAAAAATGAAGGAATAGGTACGCTTTCGTTTGTCTGACTATTTTAAATATACGAAAAATAAGACTGATTTGAGTTTTGACGAAGTTAAATTCTAGGTGAGGTGTCAATACTGATTAATTAGGTTTAATAAAGAGGTACCTTATACGCAAAAGCGTTTATATTAGTAACCTAAGGAGCTTGCTTTTATGAAAACTACTGATTCAAAAGGCCTATTAGGAAATAGGGTTTATTTACAAGTTTTCTCTGCCTATTCATTGCTTATGCTTGGTGTTTTTATTGATATGTTAGCGATTATGACTATAGTTGGGTTTGAATGGGAAGTAGATCCTACTATGATTGGATTGATTCCTGTTGCATATGCACTTCCTGGAATTATTTTTGGCTCATGGGCAGGTGTTATTGCGGATCGTTTTAGAAAAATTCCAATTATGATGTTCTGTAATCTAATGGTTGGTCTAATAACAATTGCTCTTTTATTTGTACAAGATATCCACTGGCTCTTAGTGGCATTAATGATTCGTTCTATTTTTATTGTTTTCTATTATCCTGCACAGCAAACACTAACAAGACAGATTGTATCCCCGGACTTGCTTACTAAAGCAGTAAGTATCAACGGAATAGTAGAGCAGGGTACAAAGATAGTAGGCCCACTTATAGGGGGCATGTTGCTGAGCTGGTTTCAACCAGAGTTCTGCCTCATTATAAGAGCTATAAGTTGTTTATTAGCTACCTTAGTTCTCATACCCACAATAAAATTTAAAGAAACTATATCGAAAGAATTTGTTGAAAAGCAAAAACAAAGTACTTGGACCGCTTGGGTACAAGGGTGGGGTTATGTGTTATCTAATCGGATAATATTATCAACCATGATTTTCGTTACAATAGCCATGGCAGTATTACAATTAGTAGACTCACAATTCCCAACTTTATTTAAGAGCTTATTCCCACATGATAAAAGTAAAATGGGATATATCATTTCTATTATTGGTCTTGGCGGAATACTTGGTGCATTACTAACTCAGAAATTAAAACAATTTCAATATGGCTGGGTAGTATGTGGAGGTATGGTTTTAATGGGAATTGGTTTTGGGGGGATTGGTTTGATAACGCCCGGTACGGTCTTCGTTTTAGCTTATTTAATTAGTTTTATCGCTGGTATCGGAAGTGGGCTGATGCTTGTATCTAATCAAGTCATTTTACAAATAGAATCCGATCAAGATCAAGTAGGAAGAGTATTTGGTATACAAAGCAGTTTAACAAACGCAGTTCTAATTATTTCTCCTGCTATGAGTGGTCCATTAGTGCATTTGTTTGGAGTAACTCAACTCTATGTTTATGGAGGGATTGGGCTTGTTATTATTGGAGTAATTGGAGTTTCACTGCAGAAATATTTATGGGCTAAACATAAACACGAACCTATAAGAGCAAATAATTTTTGAAGGGAAGATTTTTATGACCAATGAGGAATGCTATCCATTAAGCCATCCGCAGCGAAGAATATGGTATACAGAAGTCGTTCATTCTGATAAAGGAATATGTAATTTAAGATTTTTATTTAAACTTCATCGAAAAATGAATTATTCAAAATTAAACCAAGTTGTGAATCGCGTTATCAGTGAAAATGACGGTCTGTGCATTAGGTTAAAAGAAAATGGGCATCAGGAACCGAAACAATATTTTACTAAACATGAAGAACAAGAATTTGAGTTTTTTGATTTCAGTAATGTGGAGAATACAAATTTGCTTGAGGAATGGATTGAGCAGAAAACAAAAGAAACGTTTACATTATTTAATTCAAATTTATACTATTTCGCTTTAATAAAATTAAACGATAATGAATGTGCAGTCTTTGGAAATGTTCATCATATTATTATGGATGGTTTATCAATTCAAATATTTACTGAGCAGATTGCAAAATATTATTATGACATGCATAACGAGAATGAGGAAGGCGAAATTAAAAATTCATATGTTCAATTTCTGACCAACGAACAAACATACTTGAATAGTAGTCGCTTTCAAAAAGATCAAAAATTTTGGTTAGAGGAATTTAAAACACTGCCATCTGTGACTGGATTGAAGCCTTATAATACGTACCAAGTTAGTACAAAAGCATCACGTGAGACGTTTATATTAACGGAACATTTGAAGAGAAAGATAGAAAAATTTTCTGAAGATTACAAAAATAGTTTATATACTCTTTTTGTTGCTGCTTTTTCGTTGTCCATGTATCGGTTGACCTCATCGCTTGATATTGGTTTAGGAATGGCTTACGGCAACCGTATGACTAAAATGGAACGAAAATTGATTGGAATGATGGTGAGTACAGTTCCTTTAAGAATGGATATTGATCCAGAAGAAGAAGTACTTTCATTTATTAGTAGAGTGTCCAGAAAACAAAGTAAATCATTAAGACACCAGAAATATCCATTTGATTTGTTATTAAAGCAGATTAATAAAGAGAATAACAGTAATGTGAGACTTTTCGGAACTACGATTGATTATAGGGATCGTGATGAAAGTGGTGACTCACTATGGATTCCAAACCGTGAAGAAGTACAAGATTTTGCAGTTCATATTGAAAATCTAATTGATATAGACTCTTTACATGTACATATTGATTATCGTGAGGAGCTATTTTCTAAGGAAGAGATAGAACGATTCTTTAACGTTATGCTAGTGATACTGGAAAATATTTTTGAAAACCCAAAGCAGAAGGTGGCTGAAATAGAAATCATTTCTGAGGAAGATAAAAGAAAAAGTTTAGTTGAGTTCAACAATCCTAAACTGGATGTCCCACCTCAAGTAACTATTCATGAAATGTTCGAACGGCAAGCGATGATTTATCCAAATGCTATTGCAGTTACGTATGAAAAAGAAAAAATTACTTATAAGGAGCTTAATGAACGTGCAAACCAGTTAGCTCATTATCTGCAGAAAAAGGGAGTAGGACCTGATACTTTAGTTGGACTGTGCGTTGAACGTTCCCTCGAAATGATTATAGGTATTTTAGGAATTTTGAAGGCTGGTGGGGCTTATGTTCCACTTGATCCAACATATCCAGAGCAGCGACTTCAATATATTTTAGAAGATGCTAGCATTCAGTTATTCGTAACGCAAGAAAGTTTAAAAGAATTGAACTGGTTACCAGAAAATGTTGAGTCGATTTGCCTGGATCGTGATCAAGATGAGATTGGGAAAGAAAGTAAGACTTTGCCGGTTTCTAGTGTCGGTCCCAAAAATCTGGCATATGTAATCTATACTTCGGGATCAACGGGAAATCCAAAAGGCGTTATGATAGAGCATCACAATGTTATACGGTTATTTAAATCGACGGATTGTTTGTATCAGTTTAATGAAAAAGATACTTGGACGCTTTTTCATTCGTATGCATTTGATTTCTCAGTATGGGAAATTTGGGGAGCGTTATTATATGGTGGGAAATTAGTTGTTGTTCCGTACTGGATTAGTCGATCACCTAAGGATTTTTATCAAGTATTGGTGGAGGAAGAAGTCACAGTTCTAAATCAGACACCTTCCGCATTCCGCCAATTAATACGAGTGTGTGAACAAGAAGATAAGAATAAAAATTTGCAGCTGCGTTACGTGATATTTGGCGGAGAAGCGTTAGAACCTATTGGCTTGTTACCGTGGTTTCAAAGGTATGGGGAGAAAAAACCACAGTTAATTAATATGTATGGAATTACAGAAACTACAGTTCATGTTACATATTATCCAATTACTCAAGATGATGTGCAGCATGCTTCAAGAAGTAATATTGGAAAGCGGATTCCCGATTTAGAAGTGTATATACTAGACGCTTATCAACAACCTGTTCCTATAGGTGTTGATGGTGAACTTTATATTGGTGGAGCAGGATTGGCACGTGGATATTTAAATAGACCTGAATTAACAGCAGAGCGTTTTATATCTCATCCATTTAGTAGTAATCCGAAAGAAAGATTATACCGGACAGGAGACTTAGCTAGGTATTTGCCAGATGGGAATCTAGATTATCGTGGAAGAATTGATCATCAGGTTAAAATACGTGGTTTCAGAATTGAGATTGGGGAAATTGAGTCTACTTTAAATACATATGCATCTGTAACAGAGGCAGTTGTAATTGTAAGAGAAGATCAGCCGGGCGATAAAAGATTAGTAGCATATGTTGTAGGAGATGGAAATGTAGATGCGTGGAGAGAGTATCTTAAAGCGAAACTACCAAGTTATATGGTTCCTTCGGGATTTGTGGCGATGGAAGCTATTCCACTTACAGCTAACGGTAAAGTTGATCGTGAGGCCTTACCTATGCCAGAGGAAAAGCAGATTAATAGTGAATGGGTTGGCCCTCGGAATAGTAACGAACAGATACTGACTGCCATTTGGAAGCGAGTATTAGGTGTTAAAAAGGTGGGAATCTATGATAATTTCTTTGAAATTGGTGGCGACTCGATTCTCAGTATTCAAATCATATCTCAAGCAAGTCAAGTGGGGTTAAAACTTACTCCAAAGCAAATGTTTGAATGCCCAACTATCGCTGAGCTGGCACAAGTGGCTATAGAAACGCAGGGAGTACAAGCGGAGCAGGGAATTGTGATAGGTGATGTGCCTCTTACTCCAATTCAGTGCTGGTTCTTCGAGCAAGAACATCCACATACAGAGCATTGGAATCAATCAATGCTTTTAAGAGTAAAAGAAAGATTGAATGTGAAATTACTAGAGGGAGCGATATTAAATTTACTGAAACATCATGATGCTTTACGTTTCCGGTACGAACAGTTACCAAACGGAACGTGGAGGCAGAGAAATGAAGGGACTGATGAGCTGTCAGTACTCCATGTTGTAAAACGTAATCAAGTTAATGAAAAAGAGTGGAATAAAATAATACAAGAAGAGATGAACATTAATCAAGCTAGTTTCAATTTAGTTACTGGTCCGTTAATGAGAGTAGTGTACTTTGAAGATAACTTGACTGGAAATGATCGAATATTCTGGGTGATTCATCATTTAGTAGTAGATGGAGTGTCATGGAGGATTCTATTGGAAGATTTACAGGTGGTATATAACCAGATGAAACAAGGTCAAGAAGTTCGCTTACCTGCGAAAAGTACATCTTTTAAAGAGTGGTCTGAACGACTCCAGACATACAGTGATTCGGGTATTTCAAAAGAAGTACAAAATTATTGGAATGAACAAGTAGAAAAAGAAACGATGAAAATTCCAATGGACTATCCAATACAAGAAACAACAGAAGAATCGATTGATCAAGTGACGAGGACTCTAGGAATAGAAGAAACACAAACATTGTTATACGAAGTTCTAGTCACTCATAAGACAAGGATTGATGAGGTACTATTAACGGCATTAGGACAAGCTATCGTTGATTGTATAAATCAGCAAACCGTTTCTATTCATCTAGAAGGACACGGAAGAGAAGAGATGATTGAAGGTATTGATTTATCAAGGACAGTGGGCTGGTTCACGAGTATTTATCCCGTTCATCTCAATTTTCAAGGAACTCAGACACCTATTGAAGGGTTAAAGGCTGTCAAAGAACAATTACGTCGAATTCCAAATCGCGGAGTTGACTATGGTATTTTACGTTACTTGAATAAAGGATTACTTCCGTTTTATCAGCAAAAGCCTTCAATAAGCTTTAACTATTTGGGCCAATTTGATCAGGTGTTTTCAAGGGACTCTTTGTTTATGCAAGAGACAGGATTTACATTTTTAGATCATGCTCCAGATTCCAAACCGTCTCATCTAATTGATGTTATCGGAATGGTGAAAGATGAAAAGTTACATTTTATTTGGATGTATAGTAGGGAACAGTTTTCTAAATTGAAAATTCAAGTGATAGCAGATGGTATGTTAAGGCATCTCCGTCAACTTATAAATAAACCAACAACAGAGTCTGCTTTTACGGTATCAGATTTTGCTGATGCAGAGGATCTTACGGAAGAAAGCTTAAGCAAAGTATTACTTAAATTAACAAAGAAGAGGGTGTAAAAATGGGAGACGTTATTGACATATATGGTTTATCACCTTTGCAAAAAGGAATACTGTTTCATACTTTATACGATCAAGATGATGAACATTCTTTTTCCTATATTGTACAAGTAGGTTTCTTGCTCGGGGGGCAATTGGATGTTGCCACTTTTGAAAAAGCTTGGGAATATGTTATTCAACGACATGAGGTTCTGCGCTCAGTATTTGTTTGGGAAGAAGTAGAAAAACCTCTACAAGCAGTTTACGAACGTCTTCCTTTTACTATTCATCAAGAGGATTGGAGTACCTATTCGCATGAGGAGAAGGAGAAGAAATTACAACAGTTTTTGACTGCAGATCGTAGGAAAGGATTTTTATTGGATGAAGCACCATTGATGAGAGTCACTGCGATTAAAGAAGCAAAAGAGGAAACGAGAATTATCTGGACACATCATCATATTTTGCTAGATGGATGGAGTGTGTCATTGGTCTTTAGTGAAGTGATGGAAGTTTATCTCAAGATGATAAAGGGAGAATTGTTGAATCTTCCTAAATCTCTTCCTTATAAAAAATATATTCAATGGATAAATAAACAAGATCAAAGTCAAGCAGAGGAATTTTGGAAAGAAGAATTAAAAGGGTTCTATGCACCTACTCCATTAGCAATGGAAAGAAAGGATCAAGGACAAGAGAAGGGTTATGGAGAGTTTGCTTATCAAGTATCTGAGGAACTTACTGAGAGTTTACAAAAGTGGGTACGAAATAGTCGATTAACGTTGAATACGTTAGTACAAGGTGCATGGGCTTATTTGCTGAGTAGGTATAGCGGTGACAGTGACGTCGTATTTGGCGTAACTAGTGCTGGACGTCCTACTGATTTAATAGGAGCAGAGAATATGGTGGGGCTATTTATTAACACATTACCTACCAGAATTCGATTAACGGATAATGCATCAGTAGTAGATTGGCTTCGTAAAATACAAATGAAAGAAATGGAACGAAGACAGTATGAGTATAATTCGTTGATAGATATTCAAGGCTGGAGTGAGGTTCCGCGAAATTGCTCCTTATTTCATACCTTGTATGTGTTTGAAAATTATCCAATTCAAGGTGAGAGAAATGATGATTTAAGATTACTAGATGTTAAAAGCACGGAACAAACAAATTATCCTTTAACACTCATTGTAATGCCCGGTAAGAAAATTACTTTAAAGTTGATGTATGATCGAAGCTATTTTAATGAAGAAACAATAAATCTGATTCAGAATCACTTATTGCAAATATTAATTCAGATGACGAAGAGCCTAGACTCAAAACTATTTGAAATTACCCATTTAACAGAAGAAGAACAGATACAGTTACTAGAGGAATGGAATCATACTCAAGTTAATTATTCGGCTGAAGGCATGATTCATACGATGTTTGAGGAGCAAGTTAAAAAAACACCGGAAGCAATCGCGGCTAGTTACGAAAATGAACAAATTACCTATAAAGGGTTGGAGAAGCGTGCAAATCAGCTAGCTCATTATTTACAAAAGCATGGTGTAGGCCCAGAGTCTCTAGTTGGGGTATATATGGAACGTTCATTACAAATGATGATAGCGTTATTAGGTATTCTAAAATCAGGAGCAGCGTATGTTCCACTTGACCCTACTTATCCAGAGAGTCGACTTCGATATATATTAGAGGATGCTGGAATCGAAGTACTAGTGACGGAAGAGAATTCTAAAAATTTGTTTGTATCTGAAAATATAGAAACGATTTGTATGAATAAAGATTACACTGCAATTGAAAAAGAAGAAACAACCCCATGTATAAGTGGTGTAACAGGAGAAAATTTAGCGTATGTTATGTATACTTCAGGATCTACAGGGAATCCAAAGGGAGTAATGATTGAGCATCATTCAGTAATTAATTATCTAGAATGGATGCAACATAAATATCCGCTTTCTGAAAAGGATGTGGTCTTGCAGAAAACGCCATTCTCATTTGATGTCTCTGTTTGGGAATTGTTTTGGGGCATTCACGTTGGTGCAAGTGTATCTTTCCTACCTTCAGGTGGAGAAAAAGATCCTTCTATTATAGCTGAAGTGATTAAACAACATCAGGTTACTATAGTTCAATTTGTACCTTCGATGTTATCTGTTTTCTTAGATTACTTCAATCATATTGAATTGAACATGAATTGTTCGTCCGTACGCCATGTATTTTCTGGTGGAGAAGAACTAAGTTCAGGGTTAGTTAGACGTTTTCAACAGAAATGGGATTATAGTGGACAAGTGAAATTAACCAACTTTTATGGGCCAACTGAAGCCACTATTTATGTGAATGCATTTGATATTCAGCCTAATCAAGAATTTGTTTCTATTGGGCAACCAATACAGAACACGCAATTATATGTATTAGACCAAAATCAACGCTTGCAATCAATAGGAATTGAGGGTGAGTTATATATTGGTGGTGCTGGTTTGGCACGTGGATACTTAAATCGTCCGAATCTTACTGCTGAAAAATTCGTTTCGCATCCATATCGATTTGGGGAACGACTATATCGAACAGGAGATTCAGTAAGATATCTAACTGATGGAAATTTAGAATTTATAGGTAGAATGGACCACCAAGTCAAAATGCGTGGTTTTAGGATTGAATTAGGAGAAATTGAAGCGACTTTAGAAAAATGTTCGTTTATTAAAGAGGCTGTCGTATTAGTTAGAGAAGATCGTCCAGGTGATCAACGATTGGTTGCATATGTAATAAGCGATGGAAATACCCAAGAGTGGAGAGAGTATTTACAAAAACAATTACCGACTCATATGATTCCAGCGCACTTTATAGAGTTAGAACACTTCCCGCTTACTCCAAATGGGAAAATTGACCGAAAGGCCTTGCCAGCACCTGATGAGCAAGTTATTGAAGATTTAAATGTGCTACCCCGGACGCCATCGGAAGAGCTTATTGCCTCGGTTTGGGGTCAAGTGTTAGGGATAGAAAATATTAGTATTCAGGATTCCTTCTTTGAACGTGGTGGGCACTCACTACTTGCTACTCAAATCGTCTCTAGATTGCAAGAACTGTTCCAAATTAAAATTCCATTACGTGAACTTTTCAAGCACGATACAGTGGAAGCATTGGCGAAACGAGTGGATCAGTTACGAAAAGAAGATAAAAAACGAGAGGTTGCTCCTCTTGTACCTATGAAACGAGAAGAAATTATCCCACTTTCCTATGCGCAGAAACGTCTATGGTTTATTGATCAATTAATGCCAAATAGTGCTATGTACAATATTCATGCAGCGTGTCGCTTAACAGGTAAATGGTCAATTGAAGCATTGGAGGTCGGATGGAATCAATTGTTGGAGCGTCATGAATCATTAAGGACGACAATTCTAGAACAAGAGGGTGAACCTTTTCAACAGGTTCAATCTCATGTGTTCAGACATATTCCTCAAACGAATCTAACAGATCTTTCTTTGGAAGATAGGGAAAAAGAAATGCAACGCCTTATTCAAAACGAGGCGGAGGAACCATTTCATTTTGGACAAGATCCTCTGATTCGAACACGAATATTGAAAGTGGACAGGGAAGAATGGGTTCTCATTTGTACGATGCATCATATTATTTCAGATGGATGGTCAATGGGAATCTTACTTGAAGAATGGATGGCTTTTTATGAAGGAGCACTAACCGGAAAACCAGTGGAATTGAAGGAGTTATCTATTCAATATGCAGATTTTGTCATGTGGCAGAAGGAATGGCAAAAAGAGGAGAATTTGAATCAGCATCTTCAATATTGGAAGGAAGAATTATCTGGGGAACTACCGGTTTTACAATTACCGATGGATCGTCCTCGACCTGCAGTTCAAACCCATCGTGGTGCAAGTCAGTCCTTAATAGTGGCGAATTCCCTACAGGAAAAGCTCAAAGATTTAAGTCTGCAAGAAGGATGCACTTTATTTATGACATTGATGGCAGCGTATCAAAGCTTCCTTTCTCGTTATACAGGACAGGACGACATTATAGTTGGAAGCCCAATCGCTAATCGAAATGTGAAAGAGATTGAGGGATTAATTGGATTCTTTGCAAATACGTTGGTTTATCGAGCTGATTTCAGTGAAAATCCGACGTTCCAAGAACTTTTGTCGCAGGTAAGAAAAAAAGCGCTAAAAGCATACGAGTATCAGGACATCCCATTTGAGAAAGTGGTAGAATCCGTAAAACCTGAACGGAATACAAGTCATTCACCAATATTCCAAACTATGTTTACTTTACAGAATACGAAACAAGAGTTTCTTCAGCTATCTGAAAGACAAATGGAACTCATGGAAAGCCATGCTTCTGTTGCCAAATTTGATTTGAGTTTATTTGCTTCTGAGACGGAAGAAGGATTATCACTAACCTTTGAATATAATACTGATTTGTTTAATGATACAACCATTGAGCGTATGGCAAGTCATTTTAAACATTGGTTAAATCAAATTGTCTCTCATCCAAAATGTGTACTATCAGAACTGAATATGTTATCGAAAGTAGAATATAAGCAACTACTAGAGGAATGGAATAAATCGCGTGTTATAGATATGGAAGAAAGTACGATTCATACAATGTTTGAAGAACAGGTGAAAAAAACACCAGAAGCAATTGCAGTAGTGTGCGAAGATGAAGAACTAACATATCGAGAGTTGGACGAACGCTCGAATCAGTTGGCACATTATTTACAGAAAAATGGTGTAGGTTGCGAATCATTGGTTGGGATTTGTGTTACACGTTCATCTGAGATGATTGTAGGCCTCTTAGGAATTATGAAGGCAGGAGGAGCATATGTCCCAATTGATCCAGCGTATCCGGAAAGTCGACTGCAATACATTTTAGAGGATACTCAAATAAAGGTACTGGTGACACAGGAAAAGTTACAACAAAAAATGGTTATACCTAAATTCGTTGACGTGATTTGTATTGATCGTAATCGAGCGGAAATAGAACAAGAAGTAACTACGGTATGTATGAGTGAAGTGACGGGCGATAACTTAGCCTATATTATCTATACTTCAGGTTCCACTGGAAATCCAAAGGGAGTAATGATTGAGCACAGGAATACAGTAACAATGATTCATTGGGCGCATCGTACGTATTCCCGAAAGGAATTAGCGGGAGTGTTAGCTTCAACTTCGCTATCTTTTGATTTATCCGTTTTTGAATTATTTGTTCCCTTAACGATGGGTGGTAAGGTGATTGTCACTGAAAATGCTCTACATCTAGAGAAGTTGTCTACCAAAGGTGTAACTTTGGTTAATACTGTGCCATCGGTAGCGAAGGAACTGGTTCGAGTAAAAACAATCCCTTCTTCGGTAAAGGTGATGAATTTGGCTGGAGAACCATTGCCATATTCGCTTGTTCAAGATTTATACGAGAGAAGTACAATCGAAAAGGTGTACAACCTATATGGACCGTCCGAAGATACTACGTATTCCACGTATATGGAATTAGAAAAGGGTGTCATGTATAGGGTACCACCAATTGGTAAACCAATATTCAATACAGAAGTATATGTACTAAGTGCCGAACAAAAAATGGTTCCAATTGGTGTAGTTGGTGAGCTATACATTGGTGGATCAGGGTTAGCACGTGGATATTTAAACCGCCCTGACTTAACGCAAAATCTTTTTATATCGCATCCGTTTAAAGAAGGAGAGCGAGTATACCGGACTGGAGATCTAGTAAGGTATTTACCAGATGGAAATTTGGAGTATGTTGGACGAATTGATCATCAAGTAAAAATTCGTGGGTTCCGGATTGAACTAGGAGAAATTGAAGCGGCATTACAAAGGCATATATTAGTTAACGAAGCTATTGTAATGGTGCGGGAAGATTATCCTGGCGATCCACGTTTGATCGCCTATGTTGTAGGAGACGGGGATGCTCAAAAGTGGCGTGATTATCTCAAGGATCAACTACCAAATTATATGATTCCATCCTATTTTGTTGGATTAAATGCATTTCCACTCACTCCTAATGGGAAAATTGATAGGAAGGCTTTACCAGCACCAGAGAAGCAGGAGATAGCGAGTTGTTATATTGCTCCTCGTACGTCTACGGAAAAAACAATTGTTTCGATATGGCATGAAGTTTTAGGTATGGAAAACATCGGAATTCAGGATTCGTTTTTTGAAATTGGTGGACATTCATTACTTGCTACGCAAGCTGTTTCCAATCTTAAAGAGGCTTTTGGAATCGAGATACCATTGCATGATTTATTTATGTTTCATACGGTGCAGCAATTGGCAGAACAGATTGATCAATTGCTCGATAACAAAAATCAAGAAATGCAGAATGATAGTAAGGAGAATGTAAGTCTTCAAGACTATGTTCAAAAAGAAGCAGAAGTGAGTAATGATGAAGAATTATTGGAACTACTTAAGCAATTAGAGGAGCTATCAGAGGAAGAAGCACAAGGGATATTCGAGAGTAATTTGATTGAGGAAGGGGTAAAAAAATGAGAAGTGATTTACTTGCAAAGCTGAGTTCACTTTCTCCTGAGAAGAGAGCATGGCTTCAGAAGCAAATGCAAAAAAAGGAGAATAAAGAAGCACTCCCGTTGTCTTATGCACAACAACGTTTGTGGTTTATGGACAGATTTAACCCAAACAGTTCTTTATATAATATTCCAACAGTATGGCATCTAAAAGGAAATTGGATACCTGAAGCATTAGAGAAGGGATTCAATCGACTCATTGAACGTCATGAATCATTACGAACTGTTTTTAAAGAAATAGGAGAACAGCCTGTGCAACAAATTGTCGAATTCCTTCCTAGCGCATTACCTGTAAGGGATTACTCTCAACTTCCTCTAGAAGTAAAAGAAAAAGAGGTAGATAGTTTAATTGCGAGAGAAGCGCAAGAACCATTTGATTTAATGAATGGTCCTTTAATTCGTAATCAGCTTGTTCAATTAGAGAAGGATGAATGGTTATTACTGTGTACGATGCATCATATTATTTCTGATGCTTGGTCCATTGGTATATTCATGAATGAATGCCTTGCTTTCTATGAAGAAGAAACAGGCGGAAATCCTGCTAAATTAAGTTCATTATCTATTCAATATGCAGACTTTGCGAAGTGGCAAAAGGAGTGGTTGCAAGGTGATGTGCTAAATCGTCAGCTTACGTATTGGCAGGAAGAATTGTCTGGTGAGCTTCCTATCTTACAACTGCCAGTGGATCGACCTCGACCGGTTAAGCAGACTTACTCTGGGGCTGCGCATCACGTGATTTTTCCTTATAAATTGCTCAGTCAATTGAAGGATATAAGTCGACAAGAAGGATCCACTTTATTTATGACTTTAATGGCCGCATACCAGAGCTTTCTCGCTCGTTATACGGGACAAAAAGATATTCTAGTTGGTAGCCCGATTGCAAATCGGAACCATAAGGGAGTAGAAGGATTAATTGGTTTCTTTGTTAATACATTGGTTTATCGATCAGATTTGAGTGGCACCCCTACTTTTCGGGAGATTTTGAACCAAACAAAGAAAAAGGCGTTAAAAGCTTACGAATATCAAGATATACCATTTGAAAAAATGGTAGAAGCTGTGCAACCTGAACGAAGCATGAGTCATTCCCCTATATTTCAGACCATGTTTACGCTACAGAATATAAAACAAGAACGACTAGATTTGCCTGATAGAAGTATTGAAATGGTAGAAAGTAATATGTCTATTGCTAAATTTGATTTGAGCTTAACTGCCTATGAAGTGGAAGAAGGTCTATTCGTCTCATTTGAATACAACACGGATTTATTTGATAGTAGTACCATTGCACGTATGGCAGGACATTTTGAGAACTGGCTAAATGAAATCACGTATCATCCAGATGAATCATATACAAAGCTGTCAATGTTATCGGATACTGAGCAAAAACAACTCTTAGAAGAATGGAATGATACGGACGTAGTTTATGGTCATGATTGTATGATTCATGAGCTATTTGAGCAACAAGTTGCACGGACACCTGATGCAGTGGCGGTAGTTTATGAGGGTGGAAAGCTAACGTATCAAGAACTAAATGAAAAATCGAATCAATTGGCACATTTTCTACAAAAACGAGGTATCGGACCTGAATCATTGGTTGGTATATGTATTGAACGTTCTCCTGATATGATTATCGGTCTCTTTGGGATTTTGAAGGCAGGTGGGGCTTATGTCCCACTGGACCCAAGTTATCCTGAAAACCGCCTGAGATATATTTTGGAGAATTCACAAATTCAAGTGCTGTTAACAAAAGAGGCACTACAGGACTGGTTACCTAAAGATATTCAAGCAATTTGTTTAGATCGGGATCAAGTGATGATTTCTAAAGAGAGTAATTTAGCTCCGGTAAGTGGAGTAACAGCAAATAACTTAGCCTATATTATATACACTTCGGGTTCGACGGGAAATCCAAAGGGGGTAATGATTGAACATCATTCCGTTATCAACCGCCTACAGTGGATGCAGAAAAAATACCCATTGTCCGGGGAGGATACAATCCTACAAAAGACACCGTTTTCATTTGATGTTTCTGTATGGGAATTATTTTGGTGGTCATTTGTAGGAGCACGTGTTTGTTTACTTCCACCAGGAGGAGAGAAAGATCCTGCGGTGATTGAAGAGTATATTGAACGATATCGCGTGTCCACCATGCACTTTGTTCCGTCGATGTTATCTACTTTCTTAGATTATATGGAACTATATAATTCGAAAAGGGATGTATCGTCTTTAATTCAAGTTTTTACTAGTGGAGAAGCGTTAAACACTGAGCAGGTTCGCCGGTTTAAGGGGATCTTTTACAATGTTCAGCAAACAAAGTTAATTAACTTGTATGGTCCTACTGAAGCAACTGTGGATGTGACTTATTACGATTGTGATTTAGAAAAAGAACCAATGCTTATTCCGATTGGTCGTCCGATTGATAATACAGAGTTGTATGTGTTAGATCAATATCAACAAGTCGTCCCGATTGGTGTGGCAGGGGAACTTTACCTTGGAGGAGTAGGATTAGCACGTGGCTACTTCAATCGACCGGATTTAACTACTGAACGTTTTATTCCGCATCCCTTTAAGGATGGGGAACGATTATATCGAACGGGTGACTTGGTGAGATATATGAATGATCGTAACTTAGAATATATTGGAAGAATAGATAACCAAGTTAAAATTAGAGGATTCCGAATTGAATTGGGAGAAATTGAAGCAGCTTTACATGATCATTCATCTGTAAAAGAGGCAGTCGTGTTGGTGAAGGAAGATCGACCAGGAGATAAGCAGTTAATAGCTTATGTAGTGGGTGAAGGCGATACTGGGGAGTGGCGTGAATATCTCAAGAAGCAACTGCCACATTATATGGTTCCGGCATACTTTTTCAAAATTGAAGGTATGCCACTCACTCCAAATGGTAAGGTGAATCGGAAAGCCTTACTGGAATTAGAAGAACAGTTCATAAGTGAAGATATTACTTCATCACGAACACCAGTGGAGGAGCTTATCGTTTCCGTTTGGAGCCAAGTGTTAGGAATAAAAAATATTAATGTTCAGGATTCCTTTTTTGAAATCGGTGGTCATTCACTACTAGCTACTCAAGTAGTTTCACGTTTACAGGGAATTTTTCAAATTGAATTACCAGTACGTGAACTATTTGAATATACAACGGTGGAGTCACTGGCAAAGCGATTAGATCAGTTACGTAAAGGAGATAAAAAACGAGAGATTCCGCCGCTGATACCAATGAAACGAGGAGAAGCTATCCCACTATCTTATGCCCAACAACGCTTATGGTTCATTGATCAATTTACACCTAATAGTGCCCTTTACAATATACCAATGGTATGCCGCCTTACAGGGAATTGGCTACTTGAAGCATTGGAAACGGGATGGAATCAACTAATAGAACGTCATGAATCACTGCGGACGGTCTTTCATGAAGTGAACGGTCAACCCGTACAGCAAATTGAACCGTATGCTTTTCAATCAATTCCGAAAACGGATTTAACTATGCTTTCTTCTGAAGATCAAGAAGAAGAAGTTAAACGTTTAATTCAACAAGAAACAGAAGTGCCATTTGATTTAACAGAGGGTCCATTAATCAGGGCAAGTATTTTGCACGTGGGAGAGGAAGAATGGATACTCCTTTGTACTCTACATCATATCATTTCAGATGGATGGTCAATGGGAATCCTACTTGAAGAATGGATGGCATTTTATGAGAAAGCAACGGATGGAAAGGTAGCGGAACTTGAACCATTGCCGGTTCAATATGCCGACTTTGCTCAGTGGCAAAAAGGATGGCTAAAGGAGGATGTGCTTGATCAACAACTCCAATATTGGAGGGAAGAATTGTCTGGGGAGCTTCCTGTACTCCAACTTCCTATGGATCGCCCGCGTCCCGCGATACAAACTCATCACGGGTCGATATACACTCTGGTTCTGCCAAGCACGCTACATGATAAATTGAATGAACTTAGTCGAAAAGAAGGGGCTACACTCTTCATGACGCTTTTAGCTGCATATCAAAGTTTTCTATCTCGTTATACGGGACAAGAAGATATTCTGGTCGGAAGCCCAATTGCGAATCGGAATTATAGAGAAATTGAAGGACTAATTGGTTTCTTCGTTAACACGCTGGTTTATCGAGCTAATTTGAGTGGTAGACCGACATTTCAAGATGTACTGTATCAGGTTCGTCAAAAGGCATTGAAGGCGTATGAATATCAAGATATTCCATTTGAAAAAATTGTAGAAGTTGTGCAACCGGAGCGAAGTACAAGTCATTCGCCAATCTTCCAGACTATGTTCATTTTGCAAAATATGAAACAAGAGTTTCCGGTGTTATCTAGTAGAAGTATTGAAATGATAGAAAGCCATAGTCCAATTGCAAAGTTTGATTTAAGTGTAATGGCAGCTGAGACGGAAGAGGGGTTACTTTTTACTTTTGAGTATAATAAGGATTTATTCAATGCTACTACTATTGAACGGATGGCAGGACACTTTGAGAAATGGCTACATGAAGTTTCTCATCGTCCACAAAATCCGTTGCATGACCTGAGTATGCTATCAGAACCGGAGCGTACTTTGTTATTAGAAACATGGAATGACACTGTAATGGAAATGTCTCATCAGGGTCTTGTTTGCGACAGATTTGAGGAGCAAGTAGCAAGGCGTCCTGATGCGATTGCGGTAGTTGACCAAACAAAACAGTGGACTTATGGTGAACTGGATACACAAGCAAATCAGTTGGCAAATGTTTTACAACGAAAGGGAGTAGCCCCAGAGTCAGTGGTAGGAGTTTATCTTCCGAGGTCAGCTGAGCTGATGGCAAGTTTACTGGGCATTTTAAAAGCTGGTGGAGCTTATGTCGTTTTAGATCCGTTGTATCCAAAATCAAGGTTAGAATACATGATTGAAGATGCAGGAATTCAATTTGTAGTGACGGCGGAAGGACAAGAAGGACATTTCGCACACGTCGAAATGGTGAGGTTAGAAGAATTAACGGTGGAAAGCGTAATCGCACCTACACGTCAAATAAATCCAGAGAACTTAGCCTATATTGTCTATACCTCTGGTTCTACAGGAAAACCGAAGGGTGTCATGGTTGAATATCGCTCATTAATGAATATGGTTTCTTGGCATCAGGAAGTTTATCATATTTCAGCAGAGGATCGTGCGACTCAGATTGCAGGGGTTGCTTTTGATTCGGCTGTCCAGGAGATTTGGCCGTATCTAACTGCTGGCGCAGCACTCTACTTGTCAACAGAGGAACTGAGAATTAATCCAGAAGCACTAAGGGACTGGCTCATTGATTCACGAATAACAGCTAGCTTTGCACCTACGCCTATTCTGGAAAGGCTCTTGAAATTATCTTGGCCAGATAAAACGGATCTTCGTTTTATCATTACTGGTGGGGATCAATTAACGCAGTATCCATCTAACGATATTCCTTTTGCGGTAATTAATCAGTATGGGCCATCGGAAAATACCGTTGTTACCACAGATTGTTATGTACCTGTAGGAGTGACAACAGGTACGCCATCGATTGGTCGACCGATTGCGAATACAGAAGTTTATGTGTTAGATTCTCATCTTCAGCTAGTACCAATTGGTGTAATTGGAGATCTCTATATTGGAGGGAAGAATCTTGCACGTGGATATGCTAATCGTCCGGATCTTACAAAGGAAAAATTTATTCCACATCCTTTCAAGTCAGGAGAACGTCTCTATTATACAGGAGACAAAGCAAGTTATCTTTCTGATGGTAATCTCCAGTTCCATGGCCGTATAGATGACCAAGTGAAAATTCGTGGTTTCCGGATTGAATTGGGAGAAATAGAAGCTGTTTTGCAGGCACATTCTTCTGTGAAAGAAGCAGTTGTATTGGTACGAGAGGATAATCAAGGTGACAAGAGATTAGTAGCTTATGTAGTTGGTGAAGGAAGTGTACATGAATGGCGAGAACATCTACAAACACATTTACCAAATTACATGGTTCCAACAAACTTTATTGAGATGGAAGTTTTACCACTTACACCGAATGGAAAACTTGATTTGAAGGCATTGCCTATACTTAGTGAACAATCCGCCGAAAATACTGTATACCCACGAACTCCGCTGGAAGAACTTATCGCTTCAGTGTGGAGGCAAGTGCTAGGAATAAAAGAAATTGGTGTTCAGGATTCTTTCTTTGAGCTTGGTGGTCACTCTCTACTTGCTACACAAGTGGTCTCACGTTTACAGGAAGTCTTTCAAATCAAATTGCCAGTACGTGAACTGTTCGAATATTCAACGGTCGAGGCATTATCAAAACGAATAGATCAGTTACGTAAGGGGAGCGAAAAACGAGAAATTCCACCATTGGTGCCGATGGAACGCGGAAATAATATTCCACTATCTTATGCCCAACAGCGCTTATGGTTTATTGATCAATTTGCACCTAATAGTGCACTTTATAATATGCCAATGGCATGCCGCCTTACAGGGAATTGGTTACCTGAGGGATTGGAGTTGGGATGGAATCAGTTAATAGAGCGTCATGAATCTTTGCGGACGGTATTTCATGAAGAAGAAGGTCATCCTGTGCAGCAGATTCAACCTTATATTTTCCGTCCTCTTCCGCAAATGGACCTAACTAAGCTTTCATTAGAGGAGAGAGAAAGAAAGTTGGAGCAATGGATTCAAACTGAAGTCGAATCTCCATTTGATTTAGAACAAGGGCCATTGTTCCGTGGGAAACTCATAAGAATTTCAGAAGAAGAATGGGTTCTTCTGTGTAATATGCATCATATTATCTCAGATGGATGGTCGATGGAAATCTTACTTCAAGAATGGATGGCATTTTATGAGAATGCGATTGGTGAAAAACAAGCAGAGCTGGAACCACTACCAGTTCAATATGCAGATTTTGCTCAGTGGCAAAGAGAATGGTTTAAAGATGAAGTACTAAATCAACAGCTTGCATATTGGAAGGAAGAATTATCTGGTGAGTTACCAGTCTTAATGTTGCCAATGGATCGTCCGCGTCCGCCAGTGCAAACCCACCATGGATTAACTCATAATGTGCTGTTGTCACGCTCATTACTGGATAAATTAAACGAACTAAGTCGTCAAGAAGGGGCAACGCTTTTCATGACCTTATTGGCATCGTATCAAAGTTTCCTTGCTCGTTATACGGGACAAATGGATATTATTGTTGGCAGCCCAATTGCAAATCGAAATTATCGAGAAATTGAAGGGCTGATTGGTTTCTTTGTCAATACATTGGTTTATCGAGCTGATTTAAGTAATGCACCGGCATTTCAAGAGTTGTTGTCTCAAGTGAGGATAAAAGCATTGAAGGCGTATGAGTATCAAGATGTTCCGTTTGAGAAAATTGTAGAGGTTATCCAACCTGAACGAAATACAAGCCATTCTCCGATTTTCCAAACCATGTTTACTTTGCAAAATGCGGGACAGAAGCTACCAGAACTACATGGAAGAAATATAGAAGTAATGGAAAGTAATGCTCCAATCGCTAAGTTTGATTTAAGTTTAACAGCTGCAGAAGTGGAAGAGGGTTTATTACTTACTTTTGTTTATAGAACTGATTTATTTGACAGCTTAACTATTGAATCCATGGCTGAACATTTTGGAAACTGGTTGAATGTAATCGTGGAGAATCCTGATAAATCATTGGCTAAGTTGCCTATATTATCAGGATTACAGCAAAAACAGTTGAAAGATTGGAATAATAATGCTGTAGCATATCTACGGGAAAGTACGATTCATCAGCTGTTTGAAGAGCAAGTAAATCGTACACCTGATGCGGTAGCAGTGGTAGATGAAAAACAGCAGTTAACATATCGAGAGCTTAATGAAAAAGCTAATCAATTGGCCCACTATCTTCAGCAATGTGGGATTGGGACTGAATCATTAGTTGGAATTTGCTTTGAGCGTTCAGTTGAGATGATTGTTAGTATTATGGGGATCTGGAAGGCTGGAGCAGCATATGTTCCATTAGACCCATCATATCCAGAAAGTCGCATACGATATATTTTGGAGGACACTGAAATTCAAGTATTAGTTACGAATGAGTCATTAGAAGGTTGGATACCCAAAGAAGTCAAGGCAGTTTGTCTAGATAGGGATCAGGCAATGATTTCAAAAGAAAGCATTCTTTCACCAAAATGTGAAGTAACAGGAGAAAACCTAGCGTATGTTATCTATACTTCGGGATCGACGGGGAACCCAAAGGGTGTCTTGATACAGCATCATTCTGTAATAAACTTGTCGTATGGTTTACAAAAAGAGGTTTTCGAACATGAGATACCATCTAACATGCATGTCGGTTTAAATGCGTCAATTGCCTTTGATGCATCTATTCAGCAATTACAAATGCTGCTTTATGGTTCAAGTTTGTATATTATTCCAAGCGAAGTACGAAATGATCCGGAGCAGTTTGTAGCTTATATTAGGGAGAACAAGTTAGAAATCTTTGATATAACACCTTCATTGCTTCAATTACTTATAGATGTCGGATTGTTAGAAACGTGCGATGGCGTTCATGTTCCAAGTAAGGTACTGGTTGGTGGTGAAGCAATTATGCCGTCATTATGGGAACAGCTAGTAGAGACTGATAAAATCCAGTTTTATAATGTATATGGTCCTACAGAATGTACGGTTGATGCAACATGCTATCATATCAAAAAAGATAGTAGGAGAGTAACAATTGGGCGTCCATTGCCTAACATCCAAACTTCTGTATTAGATAGAAATAGGTTGCCAGTTCCAGTTGGTGTGATGGGGGAACTTTATATCGGAGGAGCAGGTCTAGCAAGGGGGTACTTGAATCGTCCAGAGTTAACATCCGAACGATTTATTTCTCATCCATTCAAAGAAGGCGAGAGGTTATATAGAACAGGTGATCTTGTGAGATATCTTCCTGATGGTAATATAGACTACTTAGGAAGAATGGATAATCAAGTGAAGATTAGAGGATTTCGAATTGAACTTGGAGAGATTGAGTCGACTTTACAAGAGCATGACTTGGTAAAAGAGGCAGTTGTAATGGTTAGGGAAAATCAGTCGGGAGATAAGAGGCTGGTAGCTTATGTAGTGGGCGAAGGCAGTTTAGAAGAATGGCGAGAGTATCTTAAAACAAAACTGCCAATCCATATGATACCTTCCTACTTTGTCGAAATGAAAGAATTACCGCTAACCATAAATGGAAAGGTTGATCGGAAATCGTTACCTATACCAGATTATCAAGGAACAAAAGAAGGATACGTGGCCCCAAGAAATGAACGTGAACATAAGCTTTCTATCATTTGGGAACGTGTGCTAGGTTCAAAACGTATTGGTATGAATGATAACTTCTTTGAAATTGGTGGAGATTCAATTCTTAGCATTCAGATTGTCTCGCGCGCGAAGCAAGTTGGTTTACAATTGACACCAAAACAAATATTTGAACACCAAACGATTGCTGAGTTGGCGCAAGTAGTCAAAGAAGAACAAGGTGTACAAGCTGAACAGGGAATTATAACTGGAGAGACGATACTTACACCTATTCAGCAAAGGTTTTTTGCACAAAATCATCCTAACCCACATCATTGGAATCAATCCATGTTCTTTAGAACGAAAGAGAAATTGGACATAGGATCACTGGAAAAGGCGGCAGGTAACCTTCTACTTCATCATGATGCTCTGCGTTTAAGATATGAACGTTTACCTAATGGAGTTTGGAAACAGTGGAATGAAGGAATAGAAGAACAATTGATGCTGACTGTCATTTCATTAGACGAAGTGCCGGAAGCGGATTGGCATGAAGTTATTCAAAAAGAGATTAATGTTGCACAAGAAAGATTGAATTTACATGATGGTCCTTTAATGAGAATGGTGTATTTTGATGAAGGTGAGGAGAATGGTCGATTATTTTGGACAATTCATCACTTAGCCGTGGATGGTGTTTCTTGGCGGATTTTATTGGAAGATTTGCAAACAGCATATACGCAAGCGGTCCAAGGGCAAAAAATTCAATTACCTATGAAGAGTACATCTTTTAAAGAATGGTCGGAGAAATTACAACATTACGCTCAAACTGGAATATCAAAAGAAGTGCTACATTACTGGGAGGAGCAGGCTGAACAAGACGTAGTTAAATTGCCGGTAGATGGTACTATAAGTAATCCAGTAAGCGCAGTAACTGAGGAAATTACTGTGGTGTTAAATGAGAATGAGACCCGTATGTTATTGCAAGAGACTTTAAGCATTCACCGTGTCCAAATCAATGAAGTATTATTAGCAGCATTAGTACAAGCTACGGCAGCATGTACGGGGCAGCCGATATTGAGCGTAGATTTAGAGGGACATGGTCGAGAAGAGATTATTGAAGATGTTGATTTATCGAGAACTGTGGGATGGTTTACAAGTATTTACCCAGTTCATTTAAATATTACTAGTGCTAATACCCCAATTGCAGCATTAAAAGCAGTTAAAGAACAAGTTCGCAAAATTCCTAATAAGGGTGTTGATTATGGGGTGTTGCGTTACATGAACACAACAATGTGTGAGCCATTAAGCTCCCAATATACACCGTCTATTAGTTTTAACTATCTTGGACAATTTGACCAAATGTTTTCTAGCGATGCAATGTTTATTCCGGAGAACGAATTTAAGCGTTTAGATCATGCTGCCGGTTCCAAGCGATCGCATGTAATTGATGTAATTGGGGTTGTAACGGATGGAAAACTTCAGTTCACTTGGGTATACAATGTTGGACAATTTGCCAAATCAACGATTCAAAGTATTGCACAGAATATGCTATATCAACTGAGTACATTGATTCAATTTTCAGATAGAGAATCTGCACTGACCATTTCGGATTTTGCAATGGCTAATCTTAGCCAAGAAGGTTTGACAAATGTACTAAACAAAATGCATCGCGGAAAGAACAATCAGATTACTGATTTATATCCACTATCACCTTTGCAAGAAGGTATGATTTTCCACACATTGCATGACCAAGGGGATGAACATGTTGCACCGTATATAGTGCAATTGAGTTTTATGATTCGAGGAAAAATGAATATTTCTACATTTGAGCAGGCGTGGAAATCTGTAATTCAGCGGCATGAAATTTTTCGTACAGCATTTGTATGGGACGAAATTGAAGAACCTGTACAAGTGGTGTATGAAAATATCCCATTTAAAGTGAACAAAGAAGACTGGCGTACAATGACAAGTGAAGAGATAGAGGAAAAAAGAAAAGTCTTTTTGGCATTAGATCGAAAACAAGCCTTCCAATTTGATGAAGCACCATTGATGCGGGTAACAGTCATTCAAGAAGGTGAGGAAGAATATCGGATTGTTTGGACCCATCACCATATTTTACTGGATGGATGGAGTTTACCATTAGTATTTAATGAATTACTTACAGTCTATCAGAAGAGAATGAATGGAGAAGCTGTGAAATTACCTAAGTCCTCACCATATAAGAAATATATCCAATGGCTAAGAGAGCAAGATAAGGAGCAGGCGGAACAATTTTGGAGAGAGAAGCTAAAAGGTTTTACTGCGCCAACTTTGCTGGACTTAGAAAGTAAAGAGGAAGAAAAAGGTTACACAGAGAAGGTTACGTATTTATCAGAAGAGCAGACTCAAGCGTTACAAGGATGGGCGAAACGCAATAAACTTACTTTGAGTACAGTAATTCAAGGTGCATGGGCATATCTCATGAGCCGATATAGTGGAGAAAATGACATTGTTTTTGGTGTAACAAGCTCAGGGCGTTCTACGGAGATTATTGATGTTGAAAACATCGTAGGTCCTTTCATTACAACGTCACCGACGCGAATTCAATTGATGGATGATATAAAATTAATAGATTGGTTGCAGAAGATACAAGAGGAAGAGATAGAAAGAAGACAATATGAGTATGCTTCTTTGACAGAGATTCAGGGGTGGAGTGAAGTTCCTAGAGGAATACCGCTGTTCAATAGTTTATATGTGTTTGAAAATTATCCAGTGAAAGAGGAGTCTTCAGAAAATCTGGAAATTGATGAATTGGAAGGGGTAGAACAAACCCACTACCCATTAGGGTTAGCTGTAGTTCCAGGAATCCAGTTATCGTTAAAGTTAATGTATGACCGTAGTAAGTTTAATAGAGTAACCATTGAACGAATGCTGGGTCATTTACACCAAGTGTTAATGCAAATGCTCAAAAACATTGATCAAAATCTATCGGAGCTAGTATATATTACGGAAGCTGAACAAAGAAAGCTATTGGAAGAATGGAATAATAATACTATATCCTATCCACGTGAGAATGCAATCCATCAACTATTCGAAGAGCAAGTACATCGTACGCCTGACGCGTTGGCAGTGGTAGATGAAAAACAGCAACTAACATATCGAGAGCTGAATGAAAGAGCTAATCAATTAGCTCATCATTTACAGAAATGTGGAATTGGGACAGAGTCATTAGTTGGCCTTTGCTTTGAGCGTTCAGTTGAGATGGTTGTTGGTCTCATGGGAATTTGGAAGGCTGGAGCAGCCTATGTTCCATTAGATCCATCGAATCCGGAAAGCCGCCTGCAATATATTTTAGAAGACACGGGAATTAGAGTGTTAGTTACAAATGAGGTATTACTAGGATGGATACCTAAAGACATCAAGACAGTTTGCCTAGATAGGGACCAAGCAATGCTTTCTCAAGAAAGCAAACTTTCACCAATATGTGAGGTAACAGGGGAAAACTTAGCGTATGTTATCTATACTTCTGGTTCGACAGGGAATCCAAAGGGGGCTTTAGTACAGCACCATTCTGTAATAAACCTATCCTATGGTTTACAAAAAGAAGTTTTCTCACATGAGATACCTAGTAATATGCGCGTCGGTTTGAATGCGTCAATTGCCTTTGATGTATCTATTCAGCAATTACAAATGCTGCTGTATGGTTCAAGTTTATATATTATCCCAAGTGAAGTTCGCACTAATCCGGAACGATTTGTGTCTTATATTAGGGAGAATAAATTGGAAATGTTTGATATGACACCTTCATTACTTCAATTACTTATAGATGGAGGATTACTAGAAACAAGTGCTGATGTTCATGTACCAAGTAAGATATTAGTCGGTGGTGAAGCAATCATGCCGTCATTATGGAAACAGCTAGTAGAGACTGAAAAAATTGATTTTTATAACGTATACGGTCCTACAGAATGTACGGTTGATGCAACTTGTTATCATATCGAAACAGATAGTAAGAGAGTTACAATTGGACGTCCGTTGCCGAACGTTCAAACTTATGTATTAGATAAAAATTTGTTACCTGTTCCAGTTGGTTTAACAGGTGAGCTATATATTGGTGGTGCAGGTATAGCGCGAGGATACTTGAATCGTCCAGAATTAACAACAGAGCGATTCATCCGTCATCCATTTAATGAAGAAGAGCGTTTATATCGTACGGGAGATTTGGTTCGTTATTTACCTGATGGTAATTTAGATTACTTGAGAAGAATTGATAATCAAGTGAAAATTAGGGGCTTTCGTATTGAACTTGAAGAGATTGAAGCGAGTATAGAGAGGCATCCATTGGTAAAAGAAGCAGTAGTTTTGGTAACAGAGGATAAATTAGGAGAGCAGAGATTGGTTGCTTATGTAGTTGGAGATGGAAGTATGCATGACTGGCGTGAATATCTCAAGACACAAGTACCGAATTATATGGTTCCCGCACACTTTATAAAGGTAGACAAGATTCCTCTTACACCGAATGGAAAAGTTGATCGAAAGGCATTGAACAGTTTAACAATTCAAAGAGAAAATAATTTGTCTACACCAATCATTCCAAGGGATGAAATTGAATATCAGTTGATTAAAATCTGGCAGGATGTGTTACAGATAGAAGATGTCTATGTAAATGATGATTTCTTTAATAGAGGGGGACATTCTCTCCTTGTAATTAAATTGATTTCAAAAATTAAGGAGAAGTTTGGAAAAGAGATTAAGGTGTCTACATTGATTAAGAATCCAACAGTGGAAGGAATCGCATGCCTTATTCGTGATAAGCATGATATGACGAAATCAGTAGTAGCGCTAGTTCCACTACAAGAATCAGAGAAAAGACCTTTCTTCTGTGTTCATCCGTTTATGGGGAATGTATTCTGTTACATTCAACTAGCAAGATTACTTAAGAACCATTGTTCATTTTATGGTTTACAGAATCCTCTTATAGAAAAGGGAGAAATTGATGAATTGACCTTGCCGGAAGTAATTCAACTTTACATTGAAGAAATCAAACGTGTTCAGCCAGAAGGTCCATATCGTCTTGGAGGATGGTCTTTAGGCGGTGCGATTGCTTATGAAATCGCAACTGTACTAAAGAATCAAGGTGAGGAAGTTGAGTTGTTGATACTAATGGATACTAAAGTACCTTCAGAGCAGGACTATAAAACAACGGAGGATATGCTCTCATATATATATGAGCATTTCATTTCTAGAGATTTTACTGAGCGGGGGGAAGGCCTCATCCATAAACAAGATATGCTTGTAGAGCGATTACTTATGGAAGGAGTACTCCCGCCTGATGCAGATCTTATGAATTTGAAGCAAGTTATCAATGCTCATAGGAAATGCCTGAACATAATGGCAGATCATGATTTAATACCATACTCTGGAGAAGTTCTCTATTTTAGTGCTGAGGAAGGAAAAGAGTTGTTTACAGATTGGGGACCTTTATTAAAAGGAAGAGTAAATAAGTATTCTGTCCCTGGATCACATGAGGAAATAGTAGACTTCCCCGCAGTTGAAAAGATAGCTAAGTACCTATTAAATGAATTTGAAGAGATAAAAGAAACATCCCTTTCATTAACTGAAAAGTAGAGAGTGCAAAAGATGCAACGCTATGAACGAAAAGGGCAGCCCAATAACTGCAAATAAAGTGTAGGCAATAATGAATATATCAAGAGTATTACTTTTTAAGAGGATAATGTAAAAAGTAATTGGTAGAGACATAGAAATCTTTGTAATAGAAGCGAATGCCTGATGATATTACTGAGGAAAGGTGCATATTTTCATTGATATGTAAATGTGCACCTTTTCTATTGTATTTGCAATTTAATAAAGTTAATTTGAATTTATGTAACGCACATATATGAAGCCATCTTTTAAAAAAGGAAGTGATTTATCATACACATTCAAGCTGTGAAAATACCAAAGAATATTGAAAGTCATTTGTTTAAGCAACTTAGTAACTTGGTTTCAAATGAGAAGAAAGAACGAATAAAGCGTTTATTAAACTCATGCGACGTTAATAGGACCCTGATAGGGGATTTACTAATCCGATCTCTAATCTGCCAAAAGTATAAAATTAATAATGAAGAAATTAGATTTAAATATAATGAGTATGGAAAACCTTTTGTTGAAAATTTTTCTGACTTTCATTTTAATCTGTCACATTCAGGAGAATGGGTGGTTTGTACTACTGCTAATTTTAATGTGGGTATTGATATAGAAAAGATTTCAGAGATAGAGGCTCTTAAATTAGCAAAAGAATTTTTTTCAGCGGATGAATTTTATGATATATCTAATATGAATTCTGATGAACAAATTAATTGTTTTTTTGATTTATGGACATTAAAAGAAAGCTATATAAAAACGATTGGAAAAGGGCTTTATACCCCATTAAATTCATTCTCTATAAAAAAAGAATCACGAACTTTAATTTCATACAAGAATATACCTAAAAACTTTTACTTTAAACAATATAACATTGATCCAAATTATAAGTTATCTGCTTGTGCAACAAGGGATGAATTTCCGCAAGAGATAATAATTAAAGACATTTATGCAATTTTCCAAAATATATACAAATTTGAAAGTAAGGAGAAAATCAATGCAGAAGACTAAACTTTTTTGCTTTCCACATGCTGGGGGATCTGCTTTTAGTTACGCAAAATGGAAAAATCACTTTAATCCATATATTGAGGTAGTCCCGGTAGAGTTAGCTGGTAGAGGATATAGAATTGAAGAAAACTTGTACCAAAGTATGGAAGAGGCAGTAAATGATGTCTACAATAAAATAGTTATGCAGATAGATGATTCGCCCTACATTCTATTCGGGCATAGCATGGGAAGTTTGATCGCCTATGAAGTAGCCAGAAAAATAAAAGATTCTAAAAACGTATCGCCTGAATTTCTTGTTTTGTCCGGTAGAAATCATCCAAATAGTAAAATAAAAAATATCCGACATAATCTTTCTAATGAGCAATTTAAAAGAGAAGTTATTGCAATGGGAGGTACACCATCTGGGGTACTGCAATCAGAAGAATTAATGGAGATCTTTCTCCCTATTCTAAGAGCAGATTTTAAAATCGTTGAGACGTATATTCATGACAAAAATACACAACCATGTGATATTGATTTTCTTATATTTAATGGGGAAAATGATGAATTTACTACATATGATCAAGTAATAAAATGGGAACGATACACAAGTAAAACGTGTACTTTTCATTCTTTTGAAGGTAATCATTTCTTTCTAAATGAAAATATTGAAGAAATAGCAAATAGTATTAAAAGAAAGTTAGATTCTAAAAGATTATCAAATAGTTTTTAGAGTTTTATAAGTATGCTCATAGCTAAAAATATTAAAGGGTTTGAAGTATACACTTCTTGTGCAGATATGCATGGCAAAAAGACAATCGAGTACATTCGGTGGTCTTTTTCTATTTTTATGGAGTTTGTGGCGAAATGCTAGACTTGCTAGATTGTGGATCTAGTAGCCGTTGAATGTGCGGGTTCAAGTCCTGTCATTCCGACCACGAGGGGGTATAATTTAAGGGTAAAACAGGGGCCTCCAGAACCTCTGATGTGGGTTCAATTCCCGCCATCCACTTATACTTGTTCATTAAAAGGTTTCACAAACAATATGTAATACGTTATGGGTGCTTACATAAATTTATTGATTTTCAGTTAAAAAGTATTGTGCGATTATACACGTTATGTTACAGTAATGTTACTAAGTTGTTACAATATATCATAAATGTTTCGGTATTATTTCTTGTTATTTCCGTAATGTTACAAAAACTATAAATATTGTTATGTGTATAGGAGTGTGTGTAGTAAAAAGTCTGAGTTGAAAGTACGTGCACACTTTAAATTTCCTTTTTGTCTGAATGAAGAAGACTACCAACTAATTAAGGGCTTTAAAGTAACCACTTTAAATAAAATGTGCTTCCTTTCCCACACACAATTGAGTACATATTTAAAGTACAGTCTAATTGCTACACAGACTCTTGTACATATAAACATTAAGGTGAAATAGAGATAAGAATTCATTACATAAAAAGCATTACCAAGCTAAACGTACAAAATATCATCTGTGCATTTTGATGAAATGTTAAAATGCCTAGATGATATTTTTTTGAAGAATTCTTGGATATGTTTATGAATAACAATTCCTAATACTTAATGATTCTCTACTACTAAAACATCCGATAATTTATGTAATTAGATTTATAGGGTGTATGTACATTCACTTATATAGGGAAAATGAGGTTTTTCATATGAAGTATAGTTATAAAGTGTTTATATTTATTTGGACAATTATTTTATTGTTTTTTCTACTTTATTTTGGTTACAGTGAAATTTCCGAAAACGAGCAAATGCCAGTCATAACAATCAAACAATAAAAATAAGAAATACTACAAAAGCAAAACATAATAAAAATAGATACCCGAAAATGTTTAAGAACAGGAACAATTACATGCATAAACAACCTTACGATTTCCATGCATACCCCACGTCATTTGGACAATAGGGGAAAAGTATTATTATTTGGCGTGCGCAATCTTCCATCACTAGTAGAAACGGAAAGTTCCGTATACCTGCTGAAGGAGGAAGGTGTCTACCTGCCAGGGGGCGGATCTATTCAGCATCTAGAAATATTGGAATTAAAAGTGTAGAAAACAAATAGTGAAAAGGGAACATATCTTGTCATTCCTTTTTTATTCTTGTAGATAAGTCTGGGGAGAAAACGGGGATTTCTGCACGTAACATAGATCTCATCGGTATACTAATTGTGTTTTACGTATAGCTGGGAGTTGGTGTGATGGTATTTGCAATGGATGTGAGATTCCGTCATTCTTTTCATGAAATTGAATCATTAGACATTCCAAATATATTGTTTCCGAGTCAGTGCAGGAAATTGTATCAAGTGATTGGAATCGGCATTCAAGAAGAATTCCGCAATCCCTATGTCATTATAAAAGAGCAACATGGTTCCGTTACATTCCGATTACCAGAAGAATTATCAACATGGGTGCAGAACAAATTATTACTTGTTAAAGGGGGCCAGTTTGTTTCCATACTGCATTTCAGTTAGCCATGCGAAGTTTTGTGCCATTTTTTGATCTCGGATATAAAAAGAATAGTCTGTCAGGTTAGGTGAGGAGATGCCACCTCTGACTTTCACATCATACGTAGGATGTGGTGTAACTTGAATCAATTCAGATTTATGATTCTGAATAAACATTCTAACCTTTTCAAACTTGTTAATTACGGGCTGTATCTCCATTTTAAACCGATCATAGGGATATGTTTTATTTTTATTGTAATACCTATCCAGTTCAATCAACTCTGACACTGCTGTATCAAATTCACTCTTTATTTCAGGATTTACTTTTTGCAACCATTCTTTTGCATAAGAGCGGAATGAAGATTTATAAAACAAATTCATATCAAAACCAGCTAATGTGAGTGGCTTTCCTTTTTCTTTTTGTTCTTTCATATAGGTAAATAATTGTTCAAGTTCCTCAGTTTTCCATACAGAGTATAAGGATTGTTTCATCGCTTCTGTAGCGGTTGAGTTATCAAAATTTTGCTGAACAGCTGCTGCTTCCCAAAGCCCTGTTTCAAATGCAATCACATCATATTCCAGGTGTAACAGCTTGAGAGGAAGTGCTGGAAGACGGGATCCCTAAGAAAGCAAAAAAACTAGGTGTGAAATAATCAATTATTTGTGATGGTGGATTCTCCTAGGTGGAGGGTTCGCCGTTTTTTATTATATGTTATGTTGTGGTTTTTATATAAAGCATATTGAAAAGATGGATTAAATCTTCTGGAATGATGTCTCCATAATTAATAACTTGTACAATAACCTTTCAATTATCACTAAATCCATTCATATCAACAAGTTGTCCCATATATCCCTTTGTAGCAATATCTTTTAAAGTACGCTAAAAAATACCCTTTATTTTATCTTTATCTTATCTTTACCTTATCTTTAAATTTTTATATTAAACTTAAAACCTTAAAGTATTGATGTTTGAGTCTAAAAAGGGCGGGAGATAGATGTTCATTACATAGTTTGTAAATAACCAATTACCTTTGAAAAATTAAATTTTTTATACGAGGAGGAATATATGAAGGATACAAGTAAAAAACAAATTATAAAAGTGTTCCTTATTAGTATTTTAGGCTTAGTAATAATACTTGGAATGCTATATTTTAATCATAAAACCAATATTCAACAAAATAAAGCGCAAGCCACCGAAAAACGTGTATTGCAATATGAGTCTACCTTAAAAAAAGAATTAGAAAAATATAATTTAGGAGAGAAAACACCAATTTTATTAGGAATTATGTATCAAGAGAGTAGAGGTGAGGGAAACGATCCTATGCAGTCATCTGAATCACTTGGATTAAAGCCAAATGAAATTCAAGAGACAAGCTTGAGCATTGAACAAGGGGTAAAACACTTTGCTAAAATGTACAAATATGGAACGGACAAGGATGTTAGCATGGATACAATTATTCAAAGCTATAATATGGGGCCAGGTTATATTGATTTTGTTGCTAGTCAAGAAGTTAAACAACACTCGGAGGATTCAGCCAAAAAGTTTTCTAAGATGAAAGTTGATCAAAATCCAGCGATGTATACTTGTGGTGGAAATAAAAATAATTTTAGGTATCCATATTGTTATGGTGATTTCACATATGCCACAAAGGTAAATGAAAAAACAAAACTTATTGAAGAACTTCTTCGAAATGTACATAGCTCTTCTAAATAAGTTGCAGAATAAAATATAATGATACCGTCAGTTAATAATAATAATAGCTAAGAAAAAACTACTTCCTTTCTTAATTCACATAATTTTCAAAAATAAATCCTGTGGATGTTAATATTTGTTATATAATATATTTGTCAAAGCATTACCCCTAAAGTTTCTACAGTCAATCTGTAAGATAGTTTGTTTGGCTCGTATATTCACCTTAAAACAAAAAGAACTTGTAGAGAGTCCTACAAGTTCTTTTTGTTTTAAGGGTTAAATGTAGATTTTGTAGAAGTTCTTTTTGTTTTAAGGGTTAAATGTGGATTTAAAATATAGTTGCAATTTTTTGAGGGGGAAAAGTAAATGTTTATAAAAACAGAAAGATTATTAATACGGAAATTTGAGTTCAAAGATTGGCAAGCTGTTCATGAGTATACATCAGATATCAATGTTATGAAATACATACCTGAAGGGGTTTTTACTGAAGAAAATACAAGAAACTTTGTGAATGAAAACATTGGTGAAAACGCTAAGAACTTTCCTGTAGTATTAATTCATAAAGATATTCTGATTGGTCATATAGTTTTTCATAAATATTTTGGTGAGCATACATATGAGATTGGTTGGGTGTTCAATCCTAAATATTTCAATAAAGGATATGCTTCTGAAGCAGCACAAGCTACATTGGAATATGGCTTTAAGGAAATGAAATTACATAGGATTATAGCTACATGTCAGCCACAAAATACCCCATCATATCGAGTAATGGAGAAGATTGGAATGAGAAGAGAAGGCTATTTCAGGAAGTGTATACCACATGGGAATGAATGGTGGGATGAATATTATTACGCTATTTTAGAAGAAGAGTAGTGTTTCAGAATGCATTATTTAAATTGACACTCTTATTCCTAAATAGGCAAGTTGACTATCTTTATTGGGGATTCTTGCTACTAAAGGCGAAGTTTATTTCCGGTATCGCTGACGTGCAAAACTTTGTATAATCTGATCTTATTGTAAATGTCAAGATGATC
>NZ_QOSA01000052.1:0-25100 GCF_008368795.1 Bacillus sp. BF2-3 | reverse complement strand
CTTATGTTAACATCTTCGTTTTTCGATGTCAACTAAGTTTTTCAATTTCTTTTTTGTCGTTTTCTGCGTTTCCGCATCAGCGACGGTTATTAATATATCATGGTGAAAAATGAAATGCAACACCTTTTATAAACTTTTTTTAAAACTGCCCACATTTCTTTTTTTATATCATATACTTAAACGAAATATCTCTTTCATGTATGAGCAATTCCTACATATATTTTATATAAAGTTACTCTATCAAAAGACGTTTCTTTCTATAATAAGCGTTTTATTCATATAGCATATCATACAGGGAGGAATATATATGGACTATACCGATTTATTAATCAAACTAGGTCTCTCGGCTATTTTAGGATTTGCCATTGGTTTAGAACGTGAATTAAAACGGAAACCACTTGGTTTAAAAACGTGTTTAGTTATTTCTATTATTAGTTGCCTCCTAACGATTGTTTCTATTAAAGCAGCTTATAACTTACCACATACCGATCATATGAATATGGATCCACTTCGACTTGCCGCTCAAATTGTATCAGGAATTGGTTTTTTAGGTGCTGGCGTAATTTTAAGAAGAGGTAACGATAGCATTGCAGGGCTCACGACTGCCGCTATGATCTGGGGTGCTTCTGGTATTGGTATTGCTGTTGGGGCCGGATTCTATATTGAAGCGATATTCGGAATGTGTTTCCTTATGATTAGTGTCGAACTTATACCACTCGCGATGAAATATGTAGGCCCTAGATCATTTCGTCAACGTGATATCGCTGTGAAACTTGTTGTACGAAATATGGACAATATCCCAATCGTAATTGAAGAAATAAAAGAAATGGATATAAAAGTTAAGAATATGAAGCTTAAAACATTAGAAAACGGTTCTCACTATTTACATCTTAAACTATCCATTGATCAAAAAAGACATACTGCTGATGTTTACTATGCTCTCCAGCATCTTGAAAGTGTCCAACAAACTGAAGTGGAAAGTATGTAACGTAAAACAAACTCTCTTTAATTAGAGAGTTTTTCTTTTTTCTATAATGGCAACAATGAATGTAGTCCTACAAAGTAAGGAGGAATAGGCAATTGAAATCCCGTCCGAATTTAGTAGATACATTTCGTGATTCCATTATTTTTCGTTTAATTTGTTTTATTATTGTACTGACTGCTTTTTCCGGTTTTCTTATACATAGATTAGAACCTTTTCATTTCACTACATGGTTTGACGGAATTTGGTGGTCAATCGTTACCATTTTTACAGTTGGATATGGAGACTTTGCTCCCCATACGACGATAGGAAAACTAATAGGTATAAGTATTATTTTATTAGGAACTGGCTTTTGTTCTTATTATATGGTGCTGTTTGCTACTGAAATGATTAATAAACAATATATGAAAATTAAAGGTGAAGAAGCCGCTACTTCTAACGGTCATATGATTATCGTTGGCTGGAATGAGCGCGCAAAACATGTTGTAAAGCAAATGCACGTATTACAACCAAACCTTGATATCGTTTTAATTGATGAAACACTTTCTTTACTCCCAAAACCATTTCATCATTTAGAATTTATAAAAGGTTGTCCGCATCACGATCAAACTTTATTAAAGGCCAATATTGCAACGGCACACACCATATTAATAACAGCTGATAAAGAAAAAAACGAAAGCTTAGCGGATACACAGTCCATTTTAAATATTTTAACTGCAAAAGGGCTCAACCCAAACATTCACTGCATCGCTGAACTTCTTACTTCTGAACAAATACAAAATGCAACGAGAGCTGGCGTGTCAGAAATTATAGAAGGAAATAAATTAACGAGCTATGTATTTACCGCTTCTCTTTTATTCCCTTCCATTTCAGGTGTACTATTTTCACTTTACGACGAAATCTCTGATAATAAATTACAACTGATGGAGCTTCCATCGTCCTGCACCGGACAAACTTTTGCCAATTGTAGCTATACTCTTTTAAAGCAAAACATTCTCTTACTAGGTATAAAGCGCGACGAACAATATATGATTAATCCAGTTCATTCCTTTGTTCTCATTGAAAGCGACATACTCATTGTTATTCACCATTAGTAAAATGACGCTCTAATTCTTGCATGAGCACTTTCCCAATATTGATATATTTTCTTTTCACATCTCCATCTGGATCTTTCGGCTCAGCAAATTGATCCATTCCACTCGTTCCAGCTGTTAAAGTATTCACATTATCATCTAGTTCGTCTTGATATACGTGCGAAAGAATATACGGCGTTCCAAGACGAACTATTACGCCTGGTACATCTAGTTCTCCATCAATGGCTGTAAATGGAACTCGTAAAAATTGATACCCATCTTCTTCATCAATTTTGTAATCGAAGCATCCTTTATCATAATCCCAATTACCACCAATGCTATATCCAAGTGGTTTCATAATCTCTTCTAACTTATATAACGCATATGTACGTCCTTCTAAATTTGATTGAATCGGAATCAAGCCCATCCCTCCTAGACTTTTCCTTTAGCATACCCACTTTAGTTTGAATATACTGATGGACTTTTCGATAAAATAATAAAAAGCGACCGGAATCCGGTCGCTTTTTATTATTTTAAACGCTCTTCTAATTCTGCTTTTAATTCTTCAAATCCTGGTTTACCAAGTAAAGCAAACATGTTTTTCTTGTATGCTTCTACTCCAGGTTGGTCAAATGGATTCACGCCTAATAAGTAGCCGCTCATCGCACATGCTTTTTCGAAGAAGTATACAAGGTAACCGAATGTGTACTCATTTAATTCAGGAATATTTACGATTAAGTTTGGTACTCCCCCGTCGCTATGTGCAAGTAATGTACCTTCGTATGCTTTTGTGTTTACGAAGTCTACAGTTTCACCAGCAAGGTAGTTTAATCCGTCTAAATCGTTTTCTTCTGATTCGATTGTTAGTTCATGTGTAGATTTTCCTACTTTAAGAACTGTTTCAAATAAGTCACGACGCCCTTCTTGAACGTATTGACCTAATGAGTGTAAATCAGTTGAGAAGTTTGCTGAAGATGGGAAAATACCTTTTTGATCTTTTCCTTCACTTTCACCAAATAACTGTTTCCACCACTCAGCGAAGTATTGAAGTGCTGGCTCATAGTTAACAAGCATTTCAATTGTTTTTCCTTTATTGTATAAAGCGTTACGAACTACTGCGTATTGGTAAGCTGGATTTTCTTCTAGTTCTGATGTTCCGAAGTCATCATGACCAGCAGCTGCACCTTTCATCATCTCTTCAATATTTAAGCCACTTACTGCGATTGGTAATAAACCAACTGGCGTTAATACAGAGAAACGACCTCCAACATCATCTGGAATAACAAATGTTTCATAACCTTCGTTATCAGCTAATGTTTTTAATGCACCACGCGCTTTATCTGTAGTTGCATAAATACGTTTGCGCGCTTCTTCTTTTCCATACTTTTCTTCTAATAACTTACGGAAGATACGGAATGCTAGTGCTGGCTCTGTTGTTGTACCTGATTTGGAAATAACGTTAATAGAGAAGTCTTTACCTTCTAATACGTCCATTAAATCTTTCATATAAGTGGAGCTAATGTTTTGTCCAACAAATAGCACTTGTGGAGTTTTACGTTGTTCTTTAGAAAGCGTGTTGTAGAAAGAATGGTTTAACATTTCGATTGCTGCGCGTGCTCCTAGGTAAGAACCACCAATACCTACAACAAGTAAAATGTCAGAGTCATTTTTAATTTTTTCTGCGCATTTTTGAATGCGAGCGAATTCTTCTTTGTCATATTGAAGCGGAAGGTCTACCCACCCAAGGAAATCGTTCCCAGCTCCAGTTTTTTCGTGGATTGCGTGATGTGTTACTTTCACTGCATCACGTAAATAAGTGATTTCATGTTCACCGATGAAGGATAACGCTTTAGAATAGTCGAACGTTACATGTGTACTCATCTTTTTCCCTCCAATTATGGATATGTATTTCTGTATTCACTTTAGCGAAACTGAAGTTGTAAATCAAGCGATTAGGCAATTGTAAACGTAACCAATATATATTTTTTAGAAAAAGTTCATTTTTTGCATAAAAATTCGCATTTTTCGGTATAGATGTATATACATCCTCTTTCGAACATTTTTTATGTATAAAAACAACATAACTACCCCATTCTATAAAAGAGTTAATTAACTCATCGCTTGCTCATGCTTCACAATTAAGGGGGGCTTTTTCATGAGTACTTTGCAACGTATCGCATTAGTCTTTACTGTAATTGGCGCTGTGAACTGGGGACTAATCGGGTTTTTCCAGTTTGACTTAGTAGCAGCCATTTTCGGTGGACAAAATTCAGCTCTTGCACGTATTATTTACGGCATCGTTGGTATATCTGGGCTTATCAACCTTGGTTTACTGTTTAAACCATCTGAAAATCTTGGTACGCACCCAGAAACAAACGAAATTCGATAATCAGTATGTCCTTTCACCTCCGACATACGAATATGATTGCATGCAATCATATTTGCAAATATATATCATAAGATAAAGTAAAAGAGGAACGCTCATATGCGTTCCTCTTTTACTTTGTTAACTCGGACTCTTCAATCCATTCTGCCAACTTTTCTCGCAGCGTATTAAATCCGTTTTCAGATGGGTTTGGTATAAGAATCCTTCCTTGTTTTCTTTTCGCAGCTTTTAACGATAAACTCATTTTTCTGTGCTCTTCATCAATTGAAAGTACCTTTACTTCTACTGTATCGCCGACCTTTAAAAAGTCATGAATATCCTTTACATATCCATTTGTAATTTCAGATATATGCACAAGTCCTTGTGTTTCTGCATCTAACGCTACAAACGCACCGTAATCTTGAATTCCAGTCACTTTCCCTGTTACAACCACTCCTGTTGTATATTGTTCTGACATATGAAACACTCCCATACGTTTACCATTCTCTCTACAATTATAGAGAGCAAAGCAGATATATTTATTTTAAATATCCGATTGGTTAGTACGCATTCTAGATAACAATATCTAGAATGCACATACCTTATATTAGTAAATTATACCACTATGACAGAACTCATTCAAAATTCATGAAAAATTTCCCTTAAAGAAGTATAATTCTCCAATATTGGGATAGACTACTAACACATGGCTTTCTAGTATTCCCCCCCTTTTATGGACAAAACGTATTACGTTTTGTCCTTTTTTTATTTTCAACAAACCGTTCCATTCTCTTCATTGCTTCCATAAGTTGTTCAAGCGACGTCGCATAAGAACAACGAATAAACCCTTCACCACTTTCGCCAAATACGCTACCAGGGACAACAGCTACTTTTTCTTCCAGCAATAACTGTTCTGCAAATTCCGCTGAAGATAATCCTGTTGAAGATATAGAAGGGAAAACATAAAATGCTCCGCCCGGCACATGACACGTTAAGCCCATTTCATTGAAAGATGTCGTCATAAAATTACGACGCTTCTTATAACTATCTCTCATCCGAATTACTTCATCATTCCCCGCACGTAACGCTTCAAGTGCTGCGAACTGAGACATCGTCGGTGCACACATCATGGAATATTGGTGAATTTTGAGCATTAATTCTGAAAAATGAACAGGAGCTGCAATCATACCAAGACGCCATCCTGTCATCGCAAATCCTTTTGAAAATCCTGAAATTAAAATCGTATGCTCGCGCATATTTTTAATACTCGCGAAACTTGTATATACTTCGTCGTATACAAGCTCTGCATAAATTTCATCAGATAATACGATTAAATTGTACTTCTCAACAATCACTGCTATTTCTTCAAGCTCGGACTTATTCAACATTGCACCTGTTGGGTTATTTGGTGAACAAAGTAAAATTGCCTTTGTTTTCGCTGTAATAGCTGCTTCAATTTGTTCTGGTTGTACTTTAAACTCGTTTTCTAGCTTAGTCTCCACAGGAACCGGAACTCCTCCAGCTAATGTCACAAGTGGTGCATAAGAAACGAAGCTTGGTTCAACAATGAGCACTTCATCATCAGGATTTATAATGGCACGCATCGCTACATCTAACGCCTGGCTCGCTCCAACTGTAACAATGATTTCATCACTTGGATCATAAGATACTGCAAATTGTTTTTTTAGATACTTTGCTATTTCTTGACGGAGCTCCAATAATCCTGCATTTGCTGTATATGACGTATACCCTTGTTCCAAAGAACGAATACATGCTTGCCTTACATTCCAAGGGGTAACAAAATCCGGCTCTCCTACCCCGAGGGAAATAACACCTTTCATATTTGCTGCTAAATCAAAAAATTTTCGAATACCAGATGGTTTTAAAGATTCTGCTGATCTAGATAGTTCAAATTGCTTCATGGTGTCACCACAATTCGCTTATCATCATCGTCTTTTTCATAAATAACGCCCTCATGTTTATACTTCTTCAAAATGAAATGAGTAGTTGTAGAAACGACAGATTCAATTGTTGCTAATTTCTCAGAAACAAACATCGCTACTTCCCCCATCGTTTTACCTTCTAATGTAATAGAAAGATCATATGTCCCTGACATTAAATAAACGGATTTCACTTCTGAATAACGATAAATTTGCTCAGCAACCGCATCAAACCCAACGCCGTGCTTTGGCGTAACTTTCACATCGATCATTGCCGTTAAACCTGTATGCTCTTTCACTTTCGTCCAATGGATATGTGTTACATAATCCACAATAATCTTTTCATTTTCTAATCTCGCAACCATCTTCTTTACTTCTTCTACTTCTATATTTAACAGCTTCGCTAATGTATCTACAGATAATCGACTACTCTTTTCAAGACAAGCTAATAATTCTAATTCTTTTTCTGTCACCATATAAATCATCCTTCCTTTTCGTTTGTGTCTAAATTATACAAATACCCTTTCCAGTTTGAAAAGAAGATTTTTCTATTGAATTATGTCAAAATAAAGTGAAACTTTAATCAGCGGAAAAATGCGTGATAAAGCGAAAGGGGATGGAACCGTGAAACCAAAAATTTATATTGCTGAACCAGTTCCGACATTTGTAGAAAACTATTTATCAGAACACTGTGATTATGAAAAATGGGATCAAAATGAGAAAGTACCTCGTGATGTTCTATTAGAGAAAATACAAGATAAAGATGGGTTATTAAATTTCGGATCTGCTATTAATGAAGAATTACTGACAGTGGCTCCTAACTTAAAAGTAGTGAGCAACATTTCTGTTGGTTACGATAATTTTGATTTACAAGCGATGAAAAATCGAAAGGTTATCGGAACGAATACACCATACGTATTAGATGATACAGTAGCTGATCTCGTTTTCGCCCTTATGCTATCAGCTGGGCGCCGCGTTTGCGAACTCGATTCTTACGTAAAAAATGGTGAATGGAACGCTGAAATCGGAAAAGAACACTTCGGACTAGATGTACACCATAGCACAATTGGTATTATCGGTATGGGCCGAATTGGAGAAGCCGTTGCAAAACGAGCAAAATTCGGATTTGATATGAATGTTCTTTACTATAACCGCCGTCGTAAAGAAGAAGCTGAACAAAAATTCGATGCTACATATTGTGATTTACAGACGCTACTGAAGCAGTCTGACTTTATTGTTCTTCTTACTCCATTAACAGATGAAACATATCACCTTATCGGAGAAAAGGAATTTTCATTAATGAAAGAAACAGCAATCTTCATTAATGCTTCTCGGGGGAAAACAGTAGATGAAGAAGCGTTAATCCATGCTTTAACAGAAAAGAAAATCTTTGCAGCAGGCATCGATACTTTTACACAAGAGCCAATTCAAAAAGATAATCCACTCTTATCATTACAAAATGTTGTGACTTTACCGCACATCGGATCTGCAACATTAAAAACTCGTCAGCAAATGGCCATGACCGCCGCTGAAAATTTAGTTGCAGGATTACAAGGAAAAACACCGCCTAATATTGTGCGCGGGTAATACTGAATAAACGAAAGGCAAGATGACATCGTCATCTTGCCTTTTTTTGTTAACATATTTTCTTCTTCCTTGGAGATGATATGAACAAAAATCAATGGAGTGACAAAAAATGAATCATAAATATACTTGTCCTTATTTCACTTTTTCCACTCGCGGCACTACTGTTCATTACGAATTGTATGAACATGATAATAAAACAGAACGCCCTACTTTCGTACTCGTTCACGGCTTTTTATCTTCCTCATTCAGTTACCGCCGTCTCATTCCTTTACTAGCGAAGGAAGGAACAGTCATTGCTCTTGATTTACCACCGTTCGGAAAAAGTGATAAGTCTCATCTGTTTAAGTATTCTTATCACAATTTAGCAACGATTATTATTGATTTAATTGAACATTTATCTCTCTCAAACATTGTATTAGTTGGGCATTCTATGGGTGGGCAAATTTCTCTCTATGTAAACCGTATACGTCCTGAACTCATTTCAAAGACGATTTTACTATGTAGCTCGAGCTATTTAGCGCGCGCAACCTTACCTTTACTATACTCTTCTTATTTACCGTTCTTTCATTTATACGTAAAGAACTGGATTATACGGCGCGGCATTGTTCATAACTTAATGAATGTCGTTCATGATCACTCATTAATTGACGATGAAATGAAAAAAGGTTACTCCGCTCCTTTTTATGACAACCGTATATTTCCCGCTTTAACTCGCATGATACGAGACCGTGAAGGTGACTTATCTTCAACTGAATTACAAAAAATCGAAACACCTATCCTACTCATTTGGGGTGAAAAAGACCGCGTCGTCCCTGTACATGTAGGTCATCGTCTACACAAAGATTTACCGAATTCAAAATTTATTTCTTATGAAAATACAGGACATTTACTACCTGAAGAAAAGCCTGAACATGTTTATGAAGAAATTATCGCTTTTTCCGCGCAATAAAATGAAACTTTAATCAATCCCCACCTAACTTCTTTGCTTCCGCTGAATTTTGAGGTCGGGGTCTTACTGCCCGGAAAATAGCGGGATAATATAAAAAAGGCTGTCGGAAATTCCGACAGCCTATAATGAACAGCTTCCACCTTCTTTTATTACAAGTAATTCCATAGCTAATTTCTCACATTTTTCAAGCGCAGGTACTTCCTCAAAAGACATAAAGTATATATGTTGAATCTTCTTTGCGATGTATTTTGGATCGTCAAACACACTTATGACGTTCACAACATCGCTCGCTTCTGTTTCATAAAACTCCGGTCCCATTTGAAACGGATCCCAATTCTTCACAACCTCTATCATCTTTTCATATGTACCCATTCGCTTCCCGCCTTTTCACTTTTTAATACTTTTCTTTATCCTATCACATCAGCTATTCTATAAGAAGAGAGAGAACTTTCATAACTTATTGGTTTTACAGAAGAAGGGAGCAAACTTATGCAACTATTTCATAAAGCAATCAATCGACGTGGAACGCATAGTATAAAATGGGATACATATAAAAACGAAGAACTTATCCATGCTTGGATTGCTGATATGGATTTTGAAGTACCAAAACCAATTCAAACTGCCTTAAAACAACGAATCGAACATCCGATTTTTGGCTATACACTTCCTCCCGAAAATATTGGGAATATTATTTGTAACTGGACAAAACAACAATACGACTGGGATATTCAAAAAGAATGGATTGTCTTTAGCGCCGGAATCGTTCCAGCTCTTAGTACGAGCATACAGGCTTTCACAAAAGAAAACGAATCCGTTCTCGTACAACCACCTATTTATCCTCCATTTTTCGAAATGGTCACAACAAACAACAGACAGTTATACGTGAGTCCCTTACAGAAACAAAATGATACATATGTGATAGACTTCAAGCATTTAGAAAAGCAGTTTCAGCAAGGCATCAAACTCATGCTTCTTTGTAGCCCTCATAACCCAATCGGGCGCGTTTGGACGAAAGAGGAACTTGTGCAGCTCGGATCGTTATGTACTAAATATAACGTAATCGTTGTGGCGGATGAAATTCATTCCGATATTATTTACGCAGATCATAGACATACACCGTTCGCTTCTTTATCTGAAGAATTAGCAGCTCGCACGATTACTTGTATGGCTCCAAGTAAAACATTTAATATCGCTGGATTACAAGCATCGATTATTATCATTCCAAATGAAAAACTCCGTCAAGCCTTTACATCTATCCAATATAGACAAGGCTTCCACGGATTAAATATCTTCGCTTATACAGCGATGCAAAGTGCCTATACAGAATGTAATGATTGGCTAAACGAAATTCGATTATATATAGAAGATAATGCTCAATTTGCTTGTGAATATATTAAAACTCACATACCTGCTCTTTCCGTAACGAAGCCAGAAGGTAGCTTTTTATTATGGATTGATTGTTCTCGTCTAAAGCTTTCTCAAAACGAGCGTACTGCATTACTTGAGGAAAAAGGAAAAATCATTGTTGAACCTGGTGAGAAATATGGGTTAGGTGGCGAAGAACATATTCGAATTAATATCGGCTGTCCACGATCTGTTTTAGAAGAAATTTTAAACAGACTGCGTCATACGTTTTCATAATAAGAAAGGAGTCTGTCCCCCTAATCATTCTTGGACAGACTCCTTTGTAATATTTTGTCGGTAAGTCGATATATTTCAAGTTACGGTCGATATATTCCAATAATCGCCGATATAATTTGAGTTACAGTCGATATATTCCAATAATCGCTGATATATTTTTAATTACATTTCACAAAGAAAGCTACCATTCACGGTAGCTTTTACTTTTTCTTCATATCCGATGCTTTTTTTACAATTACGCCACAAGCAATTCGATCCCCTGATTTACCTGTCGGTTGAGTCATACCATCATCAGGGTTTTCTGTAATAATAATAGACGCTCCATCTTTTCTATGAATCGTCGTTTTTCCTTCTTCAAGTGTGATGTGAGGTGCATCGATTTCCGCTTTAATCTTTCCAGAACCATCTGCAACTACGTTCGGTAAATCACCGTTTTCTGCACCCTTCGGATTAAGAAGACCATGTTTTTTATCATCAGGATTAAAATGATTCCCGGATGATTCAAAACGAGGTGCCTTACACTCTCCGATTTCATGTACATGTAGTCCGTGTGGTCCTGGCGTGAAACCTTCTCCTTTAATCGTAATTTTCACGCCACTTGTTTGCTGCACTACTTTCGCAGTCCCTACTTCATCTCCTGAAGCATTATGTAATTTCACTTCAATTTCTTTCGGCTTTCCTTGGTCACAACCTGCCATCAGAAATAATAAACAACAACTGAAAAAAAGCCGTTTCTTCATTTTATTCCCTCCAAAATATATTCTGCCCTTAGATTGTCCGAGCATAGAGGGAAACATACAAAAATGCATTACTGTTTCTTTTCAGCTAATAGTTTTTCTTCAACTTTCTGCAATCGCTCTGCTTCTCTTTTTGATACACGAATAAACATGCGCCACGTGGCAATAGCACCGATAATAAATAGAACGCAAACAATCCCTGGAATAATATATTCTGTTTTATCTTCCGGAAAATATAAAGGCATCATATAGAACACTCCTTATTATAGGATTTATAAAACATCAGAATTTTCTGTTATATAATTTTAAATTATAGTGGAACCTATCCATATTCTCAAGGGGCGTTCTGAAAGCAAATGATTTCTTTGACTCCTTCTCCTACTTTCCTTACTATAAACTTGAGGTGAAAAATATGAGAGAAACATTTGAAATTGGCGAAATCGTTACTGGTATTTATAAAACAGGAAAATACATCGGCGAAGTTACAAATAGCCGCCCTGGCAGTTACGTCGTAAAAGTATTAGCTGTTTTAAAACATCCGGTGCAAGGTGACTTACATAACGTAAAACAAGCTGACGTACCATTTTTCCATGAAAGACGCGCTTTAGCTTTCCGTGAACAGACGAACATTCCAGAGCAAATGGTGAAAAAATATGAAGGAGAAATTCCGGATTATACCGAGTCACTAAAATTAGCATTAGAAACTCAAATGAATTCATTTTCTGAAGATGATTCACCTTTTGCAGAGCGTAGTCTAGAAACATTACAACAGTTAAAGAAAGACTACAAACTCTAAAAAACAAAACGACCAAATTACATAATGTGCAATTTGGTCGTTACTGTGTGCTCACTTTCTTTAACACTTTTGAAAAATCAACAAGTTCTCCTAATGTTGGAGGTGCTGGCTTTACTAAATACTCTTTATCTTTTTCTACTAGTTTAAAAATATTGTACGTCGTCATCGCATCATCAAGCGCACAATGATGCTTCCCTGTCCCTACTTTTCCATACGCCTCAATTGCTTTCCATAATCCTGTTTGATTTCTTTCTCCAAAAAACTTCTTATACTCAAGCGATAAATCACGACACTGTCCGAAGAATGGAAAAGCTATCCCTGCCATTTCACAATTATGTTTCAGCACTTTCATATCCATATTTCCCCACGTTACAATTGTCGGTTTACATTTCGTTTCGTATTCTGCAAGCTTCTTAACGAGTTCAGGAAATGAAATCCCTTTATCCACGACTTCTTGTTTTATTCCTAAAAACTTCTTACATCGATCCGTTAAAGAAGGAAATGTTTTCGGCCTGACATGTGATGAATACGTATCTTCTACCTTACAGCCAGCAACTGAAACGAGTCCTACCTCAATAATCTCTGGAAAAAATCCTTTCGGTTTCTTTCTATGCTGGGGCATCGTAAACTCAAAGTCTAAAAATAAAAATCGTTGTTCATCCATACGATCCCTTCCTTATCATTTTTGTCATTCCTTTCTATTTGACACTCCTACACGAACAAGCTCGAATGCTAATTCCATTTTAAATATTCAGATTGGATGTATCTTATATATATGTCAAATGCCCACAAATATTTTAAAAAATAAGAAAAAATGACCTATGCAGAAAATATGACAAAATCTCTCCTTTCATTTACATCCGCAGTTTTTCTACTTTATAATGACGTTATGTGTGTTTCATCTAGTTAATATTTGACACACTAAGAAAAATGAATGAAAGGAGATGAGATTTTTGCACGAAACAACGCAAGAACTCGCTAACTGGCAGTATTATTTTGCTATCGCAGTCTTTTTAATTACATATGCCATTATTATTTCTGAAAAAATTAATCGCGCTGTCATCGCACTTCTCGGTGCAGCATTCATGGTAATTGTGGGGGTCGTCGATTTACATAACGCCTTTACGAAACATATTGAATGGGGAACGATTACGCTACTCATCGGTATGATGATTTTGGTGAACATTACGAGTAAATCAGGTGTTTTCCAATACGTTGCCATTAAAGCAGCAAAAGGGGCACAAGGAAATCCAATTAAAATTTTAATTTCCCTTTCCCTACTTACCGCGCTTGGCTCCGCATTTTTAGATAACGTTACAACTGTACTTCTTGTTGTTCCAGTTACTTTATCTATTACGCGCATACTGCAAGTAAATCCTGTTCCTTATTTACTTTCTGAAATTATTTTTTCAAATATTGGAGGAACAGCAACATTAATTGGTGATCCACCTAACATTATGATTGGTTCTGCAAATAAGCATTTAGACTTCAATGCTTTCCTATTGAATCTAGCACCAATCGTAATTATTATTATTGCAGTTACAGCAACAATACTTTACTTTATGTACCGTAAACAATTAATTGCCGATCCTGTACAAGTTAAAAAATTAATGAGCTTAGATGAAAAACAATACATTAAAGATCCAGTATTAATGAAAAAATCTTTAACGGTACTTGGACTTACAATTGTAGGTTTCATGACTCATTCTATTTTCCATATTGATGCCGCTATTATCGCCTTAACTGGTGCTACTGTACTTATGTTAATTGGTGTGAAAGAACATGAAATTGAAGAGGTATTCGCAAGTGTAGAATGGGTAACAATCTTCTTCTTCGCAGGGCTATTCGTACTTGTTGGAGGACTTATCGATATCGGTCTTATCAAAATGTTAGCTCAAAAAGTAATTGGTATAACAGGCGGAGATATTTCTTACGCATCCATCCTTATTTTATGGGTATCTGGTATCGCCTCTGCAACAATTGATAACATCCCATTCGTTGCAACAATGATTCCACTTATTAACGATATGGCAGTTGGGCTAGGCTTATCACCATCTGACGCACAAATCGATGTATTATGGTGGGCATTAGCACTAGGTGCTTGTCTGGGCGGAAACGGAACATTAATCGGAGCTTCTGCTAACGTAATCGTTGCAGGTATCGCGAGCCGCGAAGGACATAAATTTAGTTACATGGACTTCCTAAAAGTCGGTTTCCCAATTATGATCGTTTCATTAATCATTTCTCACATTTATATTTATTTACGCTACCTTATGTAGTAAAAAAAGCGCTCTGATAATCAGGGCGCTTTTTTACTTATATCTAAAATATATCGACTTATCAACAAAAAAGAAAAATCTACTCTTTATATCTCACCGGTTCATTTCGAATGATAAATAAATGAATCGGTAAGAACACTGAAAATGTGATTACATGAATAATCGTAAATAATATAGAGTTCGTTCCGTATCTGTCTAAAATAGCGTAGATAAGATAAATGGACAACACAATCGATACAGCTGTTGCTAGTAAACTTATAATTGGTACGAAATTAAAAATAAAACATGCAACGTATATACCAAATACTTTCCACCCTGCTTCTTCTTTCAAAAAATCTGGTAATTTATCTTTCGCTAAGTCACCCCATGTCTTACTATTCAAAAACGGAATAAACGCAAGCACCCCGTCCGTTGCACCATCATTTTTCGCCATCGAATAAAGTGCAAAAGCCGTTAACAAATATGAAATAATTGCCCAAATCAATATAACAAGAATAAACGCAAAACTAAGAGCAAAGAAACCTGCTAATACGCCTTGATCCTCCATCTTATCCTCTCCTCTCTACTTTCAACATATTTCATTACATTGCAAGTTATGTTTTAAAATTTATCCAAACTCTTTGTATAATAAGAGAAGAAAGAGAATAAGAGAGGAGCAACACTTATGCATCCATTTGTAAAAGCATTACAAGAGCATTTCACAGCTCATCAAAATCCTGAAAAAGCAGAACCTATGGCTCGTTATATGAAAAATCACTTCCCATTTCTAGGTATTCAAACACCGGAAAGACGCCAATTATTAAAAGACATCATTCAAATACATACTCTCCCAGATCAAAAAGACTTCCAAATTATCATACGTGAGCTTTGGGACTTACCAGAACGTGAATTCCAAGCGGCCGCACTTGATATTATGCAAAAATATAAAAAGCATATAAACGAAACTCATATCCCCTTCTTAGAAGAACTGATTGTCACAAAATCTTGGTGGGACTCTGTCGATAGCATCGTCCCTACATTTTTAGGCGATATCTTTTTAAAACATCCAGAATTAATTTCTGCCTATATTCCAAAATGGATTGCATCAGATAACATATGGTTACAACGTGCCGCTATTTTATTCCAACTAAAATATAAACAAAAGATGGATGAAGAACTTCTTTTCTGGATTATTGGACAACTACATTCTTCAAAAGAATTTTTCATTCAAAAAGCGATTGGCTGGGTCCTTCGTGAATATGCAAAAACAAATCCGGATGTAGTTTGGGAATACGTTCAAAACAATGAGCTCGCTCCATTAAGTAAGCGTGAAGCAATTAAGCATATTAAGCAAAATTACGGAATAAATAATGAAAAAATAGGCGAGACTCTATCATAGATAGACGCGTTCCTCTATTGAGATTTAAAAAAGAACGTGTTAGAATATGTTCATTATTATTAATATAAGTAGCGATGACGGACTTATAAGTACTTGCATAAAAAGCGATTCAGGGATAGTGAAAGCCTGAAGCCGCAAGGAAACGGCAGTCCCGAGCAATACATGATAAAGTGGATGCACCTTTTGTGTATCAACTAGGGTGGAACCGCGGGCAAACGCTCGTCCCTAGGCAAATAAGCCTTGGGATGAGCGTTTTTTTATGTTCTTTTTAGCATATACTGCTCGTTTCCAAAGTATCAGAGTATGTCATCGCCAATACGTTAACTTTCAAAAGGAGGATTTTTTTATGTATTCAATGGAACAAGTTGTAAACTTAGCGAAACATCGCGGTTTTGTTTTCCCTGGTTCTGAAATTTACGGTGGTCTTGCAAACACTTGGGATTACGGTCCACTTGGAATCGAACTAAAAAATAACGTTAAAAAAGCTTGGTGGAAAAAATTCATTCAAGAATCTCCACACAACGTTGGTTTAGACGCAGCTATTTTAATGAACCCTAAAACTTGGATAGCTTCTGGTCACGTTGGTAACTTCAACGATCCAATGATTGACTGTAAAAAATGTAAAGCTCGTCACCGTGCTGACAAATTAATTGAGGATGCTTTAGATGCAAAAGGCATCGAAATGGTTGTTGACGGTCTTACTTTCGACCAAATGGCTGACTTAATGAAAGAACATGAAGTAAAATGTCCTGATTGCGGTAGTGAAGAATTCACTGAAATCCGTCAGTTCAACTTAATGTTCAAAACATTCCAAGGTGTTACAGAGTCTAGCACAAACGAAATCTTCCTTCGTCCTGAAACAGCACAAGGTATTTTCGTAAACTTCAAAAACGTTCAACGCTCTATGCGTAAAAAGCTTCCATTTGGTATCGGCCAAATCGGTAAGAGTTTCCGTAACGAAATCACGCCTGGTAACTTCACATTCCGTACACGTGAATTCGAACAAATGGAACTTGAATTCTTCTGTAAGCCTGGTGAAGATTTAGAGTGGTTTGCATTCTGGCGTGAAACTTGTAAAAACTGGTTACTTTCACTTGGTATGTCTGAAGAGAGCATGCGTCTTCGTGACCACGGTGAAGAAGAGTTATCTCACTACAGTAATGCAACAACTGACATTGAATTCAAATTCCCATTCGGTTGGGGCGAACTTTGGGGCGTTGCATCTCGTACAGACTTCGACTTAAAACGTCACATGGAACATTCAAACGAAGACTTTAACTATATTGATCCACAAACGAATGAGCGTTACGTGCCATACTGCATCGAGCCATCTTTAGGCGCAGACCGCGTAACATTAGCATTCTTATGTGATGCATATGAAGAAGAGCAATTAGAAAACGATTCTCGTACAGTTCTTCGTTTCCACCCTGCTTTAGCACCATACAAAGCAGCTATCTTACCATTATCTAAGAAGCTATCTGAAGGTGCTACTGAAGTATTCGCAGAATTAGCTAAAGACTTCATGGTAGACTTTGATGAAACTGGTTCTATCGGTAAACGTTACCGTCGTCAAGACGAAATCGGTACACCATTCTGTATCACATACGACTTCGACTCAGTTGAAGACAAAGCTGTTACAGTACGTGACCGTGACACAATGGAACAAGTTCGTATGCCAATTAGCGAACTAAAAGGTTTCTTAGAGAAGAAAATCCAGTTCTAATTATAAGAAAAAGAGGCTGCTCGTAAGAGCGCCTCTTTTTTACTTTTCACGTTTTTCTTTAATTGCTACTGTACATCTTGATATACATAGTAAATCATCATTTTCATCAATAATACGAACATCCCAAACCATTGTCGATTGTCCTCTATGTATCGGTGTTCCGATCGCTGTTACAATTCCATCTTTCTTTGAGCGAATGTGGTTTGCATTAATTTCTAATCCGAAACAAATACATTTTTCTTGATCAATTAAATTATATGAACCAACACTTGCCACTGTTTCCGCTAATGCAACCGATGCACCTCCATGTAAAAATCCAAACGGTTGATGCGTACGCTCATCAACAGGCATCGTAGCAACTACCTTATCTTCTGTCATCTCTAACAACTCAATTCCAAGTGAATCCATTAAAGTTTTTGCCATATCGCTTCCCCCTTCTCTTACTTTAATTAAATGTATAATTTTACCTATTTATTTTCAAACTACTTATAACACTTATATAAGGAGGCTTCACCTAAATGAAACAGAAATTTTGTATATTACTGCTTATGTTCTCCTTGCTGACTATTGTACCAAATTGTGCAATAACAGCCAAAGCATCTAACCTGACAATCGATGTTAAGACTGTAACGCAAAAAGGTAAGAAACCTTATATAGAATATCAAATAAATAGGCCTTCTTTTCACAACTTTTCTGATTCTAAATTTCAAAATAAACTCAATTTATACTACAAAAAATCCACTGACAAATTTAAAAACAAATTAGAAAAAGAAGCAAAAAAATATTATAAAGAGACAGAAGGATCTAGTACACCCTTTCATCCGTACGTAGCAAATGTTGATTATAAAGTCTCTTTAAACAAACCACCTTTTCTTAGCCTATATGTGAATTACTATCAATATACTGGCGGAGCACACGGTCTTTATACGTGGAAGGCAAATACATTTGATTTAAACGAAAAAAAGGTGCTGCACTTAGACGATTTATTTCAACAAAAGGATAAATATAAAGATGTAATCCGTGCAGAGATTGTACGACAAATTAAACAAAATGAAAGCATTTATTTTCCTGATGCAACTGAAAAAGTAATGAGTATGAAAAAATTTCACTTCTTTTTAGAGCCAGACAATCTCGTCATTTATTTCCCTTTATATGAGATTGCTCCCTATTCAAGTGGAATTCCGCAATTTCGTATTCCATATACGTTGCTAAGAGACTATTTAAAGCCTTCTTATCAAAATATTTTAATTGACAACAAGTAAATATTTTCGCTACGATAATGTTAACCTAAAAACAACAGGAGGTTAACATTATGAGAAGATTTCATGTTTTAGATTTAGCATTAGCTGCCATGTTCGTTGCTCTTATGGCCATCGGTGCAAATATTGTATCTTGGGCACCTTTCTTACAAGTAGCAGGCATCCCATTATCTATGCAACCATTTTTCGCAATTTTAGCAGGTCTTCTTCTTGGAAGTAGACTTGGTGCCTTATCCATGACTGTATATATGCTCGTTGGCTTAGCCGGTGCACCAATCTTCGCTAACTTCAAAGCTGGATTTGGAGCACTTTTAGATCCTACTGGTGGTTTTATTATCGCCTTTATTATCGTTGCTTACGTATCAGGAAAACTAGTAGAACAAAAAGAAAGACCAACTTTCATTACATTTGCAATTGCCTCTTTCACTGGAATTATTTTAACTTATATAATCGGTACTACTTACATGTACGGAGCAGTCAATCTCTTTATGGGCGGTAATATGAGCTATAAAGCTGCTTGGATGATTATGATGTGGTTTGCAGTAAAAGATATTGCATTTACAATTATCGGTGCTATTATCACACCTCGCATATACTATGCTGTGCGTCGTTCTGCTTATCAGCATTCTCATTCGACGATTTCATAATAAAAAAGAGTTATTGCAGATTGCTGCAATAACTCTTTTTTTATATTAAGACTCTTGATTCGCTTGTTCTTCTAAAATTTTCTTCATCATTGCAACCATGTCATCACGCAATTCTGGGTGTTGCAGGGCCATTTCAATTGTCGTTTGAACGAATCCTAGCTTTTCACCTACGTCGTAGCGCTTTCCTTCGAAATCGTAAGCAAATACACGTTGGATTTCATTTAAGCTTTGGATTGCATCTGTTAATTGAATTTCACCACCAGCACCGACATGTTGCTGTTCTAAGAACATAAAGATTTCAGGCGTTAAAATGTAACGGCCCATAATTGCTAAGTTTGAAGGAGCTGTACCTTGTGCTGGTTTCTCAACGAAATTGCGAACTTGGTAACGACGACCTTCTTGTTCTAATGGATCGATAATTCCATAGCGATGTGTTTCCGACTCTGGAACAGTTTGTACACCAATAACAGAAGAAAGTGTTTTTTCATACTCATCCATTAATTGACGTAAACACGGTTTCTCAGCTTGGACAATATCATCACCTAGTAACACTGCAAACGGCTCATCACCAATGAATTTACGCGCACACCAAACAGCATGTCCTAGTCCCTTCGGCTCTTTTTGACGGATATAATGAATATCTACCATTTTTGAAGAAGCTTGTACTTTTTCAAGCAACTCATATTTTTTCTTCTCTAATAAGTTTTGTTCTAGTTCAAATGCATTATCAAAATGATCTTCAATAGAACGCTTTGTTTTACCAGTAACGATAATAATATCTTCGATACCCGATTTCACTGCTTCTTCTACAATGTATTGGATCGTTGGTTTATCTACTATCGGTAACATTTCCTTCGGCATTGCTTTCGTTGCTGGTAAAAAACGTGTTCCTAATCCAGCTGCTGGGATTATCGCTTTTCTTACTTTTTTCATCACAAAATACCCTCTCTCCTGTCGGAATCAATAGCAATTATTTCCTACATAAAACAAAAGGGAGATTTCGCTCCCTTTTGTTCCTTACTACTTAAAATTACTTTGTATTATAAACGATTCATAATGTCTTCTTTAATAGTAAGTAACTTTTGTTCACTATTTTGTAAAGAACTATCTTTTACACCAAAGTAAAACTTAATCTTCGGCTCAGTTCCAGATGGACGTAGGCAGAACCATGAACCATCCTCTAATTGATATTTTAACACATTTGATTTCGGTAAGTGAATCTCTTCTTTATGTCCATCTTGTAAAGATGTAACGATGCTTGCTTTATAGTCTTCCACTGCTACGACTGTTAAGCCTGCTACTTCTTTCGGCGGATTCTCACGGAACGTTGCCATCATCTCTTGGATTTTTTCAGCTCCATCTTTTCCTTTTAACGTTAACGATACAAGGTCTTCACGGAAGAAACCGTACTTCTCAAATACTTCTAATAGACCGTCATATAACGTTTTCCCTTGTGATTTGTAGTATGCAGCTACTTCACATGCAAATAGGACAGATTGTACTGCATCTTTATCACGGCAGAATGGGCGGATTAAATAACCATAGCTTTCCTCATAACCGAATTGGAATTCATATTGTCCGCTTTCTTCATACTGCCTAATTTTCTCACCGATAAATTTAAATCCAGTTAACGTATCAACTGTATCTAAACCGTATGCTTTCGCAATTGTACGGCCAATCTCAGACGTTACGATTGTTTTTAATACGACACCGTTCTCCGGAAGCGTTCCGTTTTCTTTCTTTTGAGATAGTAAGTAATCAAGCATTAATGCACCTGTTTGGTTTCCTGTTAATACTTGGAACTCACCATTATGATTACGCACTGCTACACCAAGGCGGTCTGCGTCAGGATCAGTTGCGATTAATACATCTGCGCCTACCTTTTCACCGTCACGAATGGCATACTCAAACGCTGCGTGCTCTTCTGGGTTCGGTGATTTTACTGTAGAGAAGTTTGGATCTGGTAACTCTTGCTCTTTTACAACTGTCACATCTGTAAATCCAACTTCTTTTAAACCACGGCGTACAGAAATATTTGATGTTCCGTGTAATGGTGTAAAGACGATTTTTAAGTCTTTGCCGACCTTTTGCACCATTTCTTTATTAATGATGACATTGTTCAATTCTGCAGCATATGCATCATCTACTTCTTGTCCAATAATATGTAATAAACCGTCAGCTTTTAATCGCTCTACATCAGCGACTTCAACTGTTAATTCATCTTCTACTGCATTTACGTAGCTAATTAACTCATCTGCTTCTTTTGGAGGTAACTGTCCACCATCTTCACCGTATACTTTGTATCCGTTATATTCAGGTGGATTATGGCTTGCCGTAAGAACGATTCCACTTACTGTATGTAAATGACGAACTGCGAAAGAAAGTACTGGCGTTGGACGTAAGCTTTCAAACACATATGTTGTGATACCGCGTGCCCCAAGTGTAGCAGCAACTTCCATTGCGAACTCAGGTGATTTATGACGAGAATCATAGGCTACAACAACACCGCGTTTTTTCGCTTCCTCACCTAATTTTTCAATAAAGCTTGCTAATCCTTTTGTTGCTTTACGAACTGTATATACGTTTAAACGGTTCGTACCAGCACCAAGTTCACCACGCATACCACCTGTGCCAAACTCTAGATTTTTATAAAAGCTATCCTCGATTTTCTTCTCATCTTGCTTCATATTTTCTAGCTGTTCTTTTAATTCTGCATCTAATTGTGCGTAAGAAAGCCAGCGACTAAATTCTTGTTTCCAATTCATTCTTCTCTCTCCTCTCGCTCGTCATACCTTTATTATATGAAAAAAACATGCTGTATCTCAATATTTTATAAAATCTAACAGGATTTTACTAGGAATATTTGTATACACTATTGTTAAATACTCCACTAAAGGGAATGAGGATTATGCACGAATGGGGCTTGTCAGAAGAGCTCAAAATACAAACAAAGCAAATGATTGAAATTGCTGAAAAAGAACTATCGATTATGAGGAACGCAATCGATAAAGAAGACGAATGTATTTTATGCAAAATGGAAGATATTCATCATATGTTAGCAAATGTACAAACATTGGCAGCTACATACTACATTCAGGCATATTTATCACCTTATACGGAAAGTTCATCTTTTATTACGACAGCTATCCAACATTTAAGCGCCAGAAAACATGGTGCTCTTATCGTTGTGGAACGAAACGAGACGCTTGAAGCTCTCATTCAAACTGGAACGACATTAAACGCTCATTTAACTGCACCATTACTCGAATCAATATTTTATCCAGGTAACCCTCTTCATGACGGTGCCGTTCTCGTAAAAAATAATCATATTGTCTCAGCTGCTAATATTCTTCCTTTAACGAAAAGTACAGAAGTTGATCCTGAGCTAGGAACACGTCACAGAGCTGCAATTGGCTTATCAGAAAAGAGTGATGCACTTATATTAGTTGTCTCTGAAGAAACGGGCCGTACTTCTTTTGCTTTAAATGGGGTTTTGTATACGATTTCTTTATAAACACTTTTTTGAACAGCGCGGTAGTAAATGAAGTTATATCGAATTACCAACAAATATACCTACTATATCAATAAAAAAGGCTGTCTCCAAAATTTGAGACAGCTTTTTCTTCAAAAAATTATTCTTCTACAAAATGCTCGAAAAGTATACGAATTACCTACCCATTGCTGGAACTGCCCCATAAATTATGTGCACACAGCGATATCTAAGTACAATAATTATCACTTCATGTCTTGCTAACTCTTTTTGTACTCAAAACATGTTTAGAGTTCTTTCATAACAACTATATTTTTTCTAAAATGCTACACTTCCGGCTATTATTTTGTATCTATTTTTAAGAAATAGTAAAAAAGGGTACTTTAGACATCCTATCTAAAGTACCCTTTTATTAAAAATCTATTTTATTATAAAGAATAATTGGAGACTGCAAAATGGTAAAAATATAGCATACTTTCAAAATTATTTATAATTATTAATATTAATATTAAACATAAAGCAACTACTTTTACACGTCTCATCACTTTAAAACCATATGCCAATAATAACGGTATTGTAAACAGCATATGTGCACCATAAATAAATGCTTCAGATGCTCCAAAGCCAACAATTCCATGTAAAACAATATTAAATAGTAAACAGAAACTTAAAAACCTTACAAAAGGTTCTTTTCTAAAGTTTTTCCATACAGCTACTATTATAAAAGCATATACAGATACAATCACAATCCATCCGATCATAGTATGCGATGGAAGCATATTTAATTGTGCGAATTGCTCACCTTGTCTTAAAGTAACTTCCGAGAATGGTCCAAAGATGAATGAAGATCCTAATACTAAATGAAATGCTAGTATATACTTAGACCCTACATATTCCTCTGAAAAACCTTGTTTCTCTGTAAATTTAATATTAGTATTGATCACATCAATAAGTGATATGTTATTTTCTATAATCACTAATACGAAAAGAAGAACGACCACAATGATAGAAATACCAGTCCAAATGATTCTTTTCTTTAATGTTTTATAACTCATTACACTACCTAAAAACCACATAAACGAATTTGTTAATGTAACTCCCGTTATTCCTATTGCCAATAACATATTAGCAACGCTGAATCCTGCTTTCGCTTCTTTTTCTCCTGTAATAAACGGATAACATACAAAGCACATCAGTACCAATGTGAAATTGGCATAAACAAAAGATTCCGGTGTCCACGTAATAACTAACATAGTAGCTGAAAATCCGTACATAACCGCTAATAGGAAAGAAACAATTACATTCTTACAAATTTTACAACATAACATGTAAATCATGACTACACTTATCGTACTTAAGAATGCTTGGAAAAATATAATACCTTGCACTACATTTTTTACACCTAGTGATGATACCACTGTTGCTATTTCCTCAGTTAAAAAATTTAAAAATGGATGTCGAAACAACACTTCATCTGCAATTGGTATTTTAGCCAAGAAAAAACTTAAAATGTAATAACCCTGATCAAAAGAAAAATACATGTCATACCAGGAAGCTGTTAAAATCTTAGAGTCGTTTTCCATTTTCCAACCGATAAAAAAATAAAATGACCAATAAAAAATGAAAAGGACAAGGGCTAATATCCCCTTTCCTTTATAACCATTCCAAATACTCAATACTTCTTCTCCTCTCTAAGGTAGAAATACCATAATTAGATGTGCTACATACCCAATAACTGTTCCTAACACAAGTCCACCAAAAATCTCATGCCAATGATGTCCTTGGCGCTCTCTTAATTTTTCTTCTTCCGAACTTATATGTTTATTCAACATTCTTGCATGTTTACCAACTGTACGGCGAAGTCCTGTGGCATCAATGATAACAATTGTTAAAATTGCCATCCCGATTCCAAACATCGGGGTATTAAAACCTTCATGAAACCCTATTGTCATGACCATACTTGATAAAATCGTTGTATGCGTACTAGGAAATCCACCATTTCCTACTAAACGAAAAGCATCTTTTCCAGAACGAAGATAATTCACTAAAAATTTCAATACTCCCGAAGCTACCCAAGCTATAAATGGAAGTACACAATATAAATATGTTCCCATTGCTTTACCTCCTATGATTTTGCAATAAATAAAATGCCAGCTACTATACATACCATTCCAGCAATTTTCATGAAATTGATTGTTTCACCAAATAATAATGCTGATGCAATAATAACAAACACATATCCGAAACTCACCAT
>NZ_QOSA01000051.1:0-22534 GCF_008368795.1 Bacillus sp. BF2-3 | reverse complement strand
ATTTAAACTAGCATTTATATTGCATTTTGTGATGGGAATCTGGGTGGAACCACGGGTAAAAGCACGCTCGTCCCTATGTTAGGGATGAGTGTGCTTTTTATTATGAAATGGAGAGATGAAAAATGAAAGAACAAATGATTGAAATTAAATTTCCAGATGGTAGCGTGAAAGAATTTGTAAATGGAGTTACTTTAGAAGAAATTGCGGGATCCATTAGCAGTAGTTTGAAAAAGAAAGCAGTCGTGGGGAAAGTAAATGATGGATTATATGATTTACGCCGAAAGATTGAAGAAAATGCGGAAGTAGAAATCATTACTATAGATTCAAATGAAGGTGTAGAAATTGCAAGACACTCTGCGGCACATATTTTAGCGCAAGCTGTAAAAAGATTGTATGGTGATATAAATCTTGGAGTAGGGCCTGTTATTGAAAATGGATTTTATTATGATATGGATCTTCCAAGTAGTGTAAACGTAGAAGATTTACGGAAAATAGAAAAAGAAATGAAAAAGATTATAAATGAAAATATAAAGATAGAACGAGTTGAGGTTTCTCGAGAAGAAGCAGCAAAACTGTTTCAAGAAATGAACGATCGCTTGAAATTAGAACTTTTAGAAGCAATTCCTAGTGGGGAAAGTGTAACACTATATAAACAAGGTGAATTTGTAGATTTATGTAGAGGACCACATTTACCATTTACAGGTTATTTGAAAGCATTTCAATTAACTCACGTTTCCGGTGCATATTGGCGAGGTGATAGTAATAACCAAGTGCTTCAGCGCATATATGGTGTTGCATTCTCTTCTCAAAAAGAATTAGAAGAGTATTTACATTTCGTTGAAGAAGCAGCAAAAAGAAATCATCGTAAGTTAGGCAGTGAGCTTGAGTTATTTATGTTTTCTGAAGAGGCTCCGGGAATGCCATTTTATTTACCGAAAGGACAAATGATTCGTAACGAATTGGAAGCATTTTTAAGAGAAATTCAAAAAGAGTACAATTATCAAGAAGTACGCACTCCGTTCATGATGAACCAAGAAGTATGGGAGAGATCAGGGCACTGGGGACATTATAAAGATAATATGTATTTCTCTGAAGTAGATAATAAAAGTTTTGCATTAAAACCGATGAACTGCCCAGGGCACATGCTTATGTTTAAAAATAAATTGCATTCTTATCGTGAATTACCGATTCGTATGTGTGAATTTGGTCAAGTACATCGCCATGAATTTAGTGGTGCCTTAAACGGATTATTAAGAGTACGTACTTTCTGCCAAGATGATGCACATTTATTTGTAACTCCAAAACAAATTGAAGATGAAATTAAATCAGTAATGGCGCAAATTGATTACGTATATAAAACTTTTGGATTCGAATATGAAGTAGAGCTTTCTACTCGTCCAGAAGACTCAATGGGTGATGATAAATTATGGGAGCAAGCAGAAGCAGCATTAGAAAATGTATTACAATCGCTAAATTATAAATATAGACTAAATGAAGGTGACGGTGCATTTTACGGGCCGAAAATTGATTTTCATATTAAAGATGCTTTAAATAGAAGTCACCAGTGCGGAACAATCCAGCTTGATTTCCAAATGCCAGAGAAATTTGATTTAAATTATATAGATGAAAATAATGAAAAGAAAAGACCAGTTGTTATTCACAGGGCAGTTTTAGGGTCATTAGATCGCTTCTTAGCAATATTAATTGAGCACTTTGGAGGTGCGTTCCCGGCATGGGTGGCACCAGTTCAAGTGAAAGTAATTCCAGTTTCAAATGCAGTACATGAACAATATGCCAATGAGATTGCACTTAAATTAGCACAAGCTGGAGTTCGTGTTGAACAAGATGCACGAGATGAAAAATTAGGATATAAAATAAGAGAAGCACAAATGCAAAAAGTACCGTATGTTCTTGTTATTGGAGATAAGGAAATGGAAAACGGAGCTGTAAATGTACGTAAATATGGGGAAGAGAAGTCAGAAGTTATTGCACTAGATGTATTTGTGGCAACTATTGAAGAAGAAATAAAGAATAGAAAATATTGATTGTAAAGAAAACACACTATTAGAAATTAGTGTGTTTTCTTTTTTATCTTACAAAAATGTAAGGTAAATGTAAGCGAAATCGAGGGAACGAGTTGTAGAAAAATGAGAATATGAAGTAGGAAATAGGTTCATGTTACAGGTGTAACTCTTATTGAATGAATAATTAAAAAAATCTTAAGGATTTACATGACAAAATAATAAGAAATATGTGAGAAATTAATTTTATACAAAAGGGATGGAGTGAAAGAGATGTCAACAAATGTAGTTACTGTAGAAAGTGTAGAAAAAACGTATGGAAAAAGAAATGAGAATCAGTCAAAAGCATTAAGGGGTGTATCGTTAAGTATTAAAGAAGGAGAATTTGTCGGGATTATGGGTCCTTCTGGGTCTGGAAAAACGACTTTACTTAATGTGATAAGTACACTTGACCAAGCGACAGGTGGTAGTGTGACGATAGCTGGTACAAATATTACTTCTATGAAGGGCAATGCGTTATCTGATTTTCGCTCTCAAAAATTAGGTTTCATTTTTCAAGATTTTAATCTACTAGAAAACTTATCAATTTATGAAAATATAGCTTTACCACTTTCTCTGCAAGGCGTACCATCAAGTGAGATTACTGGAAAGGTAAATGACGTTGCGAAGAAATTAGGAATTACTGAAATTTTAACAAAATATCCAACTGCTGTTTCTGGTGGACAAAAGCAAAGAACAGCGGCGGCAAGAGCTTTAGTACATAATCCAGCAATTGTATTAGCAGATGAACCGACAGGTGCGCTTGATAGTAAAAACGCAAAAAGTTTATTAGAAGCGATGCAAGATTTACATGAAAATCACAATGTAAGTATTTTGATGGTTACACATGATGCATTTAGTGCAAGTTATTGTGAGCGTATTTTATTTATTCAAGATGGTCTTCTTTATAAAGAATTAAATCGTCAAGGCACTAGAGAGAATTTCTATCAAGACATTTTAGGTGTGCTCGCTCATATGGGCTCAGCTGCTGAGTCTAAGTAGGGGGCGAAACTATGTTATTTAAATTATCACGTCATAGTATGAAAAAAATGTTAAAAGATTATATGGTTTTACTTATTGGCCTCGTTATTAGCATTAGTATTTTTTACATGTTCCAAACGATGGCGATGAATAGTGAATTTACGAAGGATAATAGTCTTATTAGTAGTATTAGACTCGTATTCTGGGTAGGTGCAATACTATTATCTTTCATTACTGTATTTTATATTATATATGCCAACTCTTTCTTGCTCACATTAAGAAGAAAAGAACTCGGTATGTACATGATGCTTGGTGCAAAAAAGAAAAAAGTAGCACAGTTATTATTTATTGAAACATTCGGTATGGGGATTGTCAGTATTATTATCGGTATTTTAGTAGGGATGTTACTTGCAAGTGTAGCAGGAAACTTTTTAATGAATGGAATGGAAATTTCAGCAAAAGGTAGTTATGCATCTGTATACACACCAGCAATTTTAGTTACAGCTATTTTCTTCTTAATACTATTTTTCATTACTGGCTTAATGAACAGTGTCCGATTGTTACGTAAAACTGAACTAGAGTTAATTCGTGAAGATGAAACACTAGATGAAGTGAAGAAAAGTAAAACTCGCATTATAATAATGACAGTACTTGGTGTATTACTAGTAAGTACAGGGTACTATTTTATGATCAATGTAAAAATATATGCTGAATTAGGTTTTATTATAGCGACCATCGTTACAACACTTGGAACATATTTTATCTTTAGTTCATTACTCCCATTTTTTGTGATGAAAATTAAGGGGAATAAAAAACGAAATGAAACTGGTCTAAATAGTTTTACATATGCACAGCTACGCTTTCGAGTAAATAGTTTATCGAGAGTATTAGGTACTGTAGCGATGTTAATTGCATTAGGGGCAGGTGCGATGACGGCAGGTATGGCTTTCCAAAAAAATGTAGGTATTATGACAGACTTTTCTCGTGTATATGATGTTGTAATTCATGATCCGAATGATCAAGACAAAGCTGCCTTGAAAGAAATGGAAATTGTTGAAGAAAGCAAGTACAAATATAAAGTAGATGGAGAAGCGGTTTATTATTTACGTAACGACTTAACTGCGAAACCACCACTTGTTTCAGACCATTTTGATACAAAAACGTTAAAAGAACCTGTTCGTAAACGTGTGACTGAACCTTTAACAGAACCTGTATATTCAGCTTTAGAGGCTCCTGAATTAGCAAAATTCCCTCGTATGCCAAAGGATTGGGAAGACGCAGTTGTAAGAGAGATACAAATTACGCATAATCAATTTAACGGAAAACCAGTAAGAATTGCAGACGAAGAGCATTATAAAGGAATTCAAGGAACAGAACACACTGTAACATTAGCAAAAGTAGATGATATGAAAAAATATAAACCGTTATTGATCGAAATAGACAAGAGACAAAAAGCACAAATTGAAAAAGCAACAGGTGAAAAGGTAGACTTATTTACGAAAATGACAATTTATCAGTTTATGAACAGCTTCATGAGCGGAACAATGTTTATGGGATTTTTCCTCGGAATTGCCTTTTTAGCAATGATGGCGAGTTCCCTTATGTTCAAAATATTAACAGGTGCTTCTCGTGATGTACGCCGTTATGAAATGTTACGAAAAATTGGTGTAAGACGTAGTATGTTAACGAAAAGTATATATAAAGAAATTTCATATTTATTTATCTTCCCAGCGATCATTGGCATTTCTCACGTTTTAGTAGGGCTTAACTTATTCAGCTTTATATTAGTTGACCCGTTTGTAAAAGTGTGGGTGCCAATAGGAATTTTCTTAGTCATTTATTTCATTTATTACTGGATAACTGTTCAACTTTATAAAGGTATGGTAATGCCGAAAGAAGAGGTAGCTAAATAGTTTATGAAAAGAGTCCTTGTGTTGAGAATAAGGGCTCTTTTTTTATGTTTTTTATTAAGAAGGAAAAGATTGGATAATGGTCGAAAAATATAATTTAACTTCCAATAAATGACTAAAACAATACTATTTTGTCGAGAGAAAGGATACGAAGTATGAAAGAAATGCTATAGTTATTTCGCAACAAAGTGTATGCACGTTTTTTTCTAGCAAATATTTTAGAGCGACTCGGTTCTATGATTGCTGGAATTTCTTTAATGTTTTATTTGCTAGATCAATACGGAAAACAACCAGTTTACGCAACGATGACACAAATTATGATTGCATTACCTGCATTAATCTTTTTTCTATTAGTAGGGACAGTAGTGAATCGTTTTGATAGACAACGTATATGTACAGTAAGTAACATATGTTGTTCGCTCTGTAATATTGGAATCCTAATTTCGCTTTATTACGGGATGATTATACTTGTCTTTATATTTTTATTTTTGGAAAATGCATGTATACAATTTTTCTCTCCATCAGAACAATCGATGATACAGGGAGTAGTTGAATCAGACCAATATGGTGCAGCAGCGGGTATTAATCAAATGGTAAATAGTTTGTATGCTTTGTTTGGTGTAGGAATTGCAACGATGGTGTACTGAACTTTTGGAATTTACGGGAGCATTTTAGTAAATACGCTCACTTTTATTATGAGGGGTATTTTGATTCAAACAATCTCCATTCCAGAAAAAGTTTGTTTACCAAATGGTAGAACAAAATGGAAAGAAGTTAATTTGAAGATGTTAATAACAGAGTTTAAAGAAGGGATTAGGTATATATACCTAAATGAAACTTTTAAAAAATTACTTTTGGGATTTATCGTGTTTGGTTGATTATTTTTTGTTACGTGTTTATTCCAAGCTATTTTACTAAGTGGAAAAAAGCGAATTTAAGGTGTGGTTGAGGAGGTTTGTTTTTTCTGGATATTCTTTCTTTCGTAAAGGGGTAATAGTTATGTTGATGCGAACTGCTAAGTGGTATGGGATTACTTGTTTACAATTATTCGCTGCAATTCTATGTATAATCTGTTTAGGTGCGCTCCCTCGATTATTTAAGGGATTACAAATTGATTTAATTGGTTTTTGGAACACGATTGTGTTTATTGGAGGAAAGTTACTCCAACCTTGGGAAATTACATATGGATTTCGAGATTCGAGGAAATTATTTCCGCAAATATGGATTCATTATTTAGAGACAATGTTTGTATTTATTTCGGCATTTTTACTGTCATTACTTATTGCGTATGTTCTCGTTGTGTGGGTATTACAACGGTCTCAATCAAAGCAACGAATGTGGAATGGGATTTTTGTCGTACTTGAAAGCATCCCAGATATTTTAATAATTTTATTATCGCAACTTCTAGTCGTAATAATCTTTCAAAAGACAGGCTTTATGCCAGTAAAACTAGCGGGGATTGGGGAGGAAAGGGCTCGCCTATTGCCAATAATATGTCTAACTTTGCCTACAACACTATTATTTATTAAGCTACTACTATTACGTTTCAGAGAAGAATTAGAGAAAGATTATAGTATATTTGCTAAAAGTAAAGGGCTTAGTTTACGACATATTTTAACAAATCATATTTCAAGAAATGTTTTGTTAACAACAATCTATTATGCAAAAACAAATATTTTATTTATGTTATCAAATTTATATATTATTGAATGGATATTTAATACGTACGGTATGTTTGTTTTTGTAAAAGAAAATTCGAAATTAGAAATATTTACAGTAAGTTTAATTATATTATACGTACCGCTTTTTATACTATTTCGTTTATTACATACGTTTTTACAAAATGTAATAAAGGAGCGTGTTTAGCATGTGGCAAGTTGTAAAAAGAGATGTGAGATTTTGGTTTGGTGTTACTTTTTTAAGCGTACTTATGATTGTTAGTATTGGAAATACTTTATTTTTCGATGGGAATATCCGTGAACTTACGATGATGTATAACGAAAAAGGAGAACTAGAGGCTGCTCCATTTTCACCGTCGAATAAATTTTGGTTCGGTAGTGATGAGAAAGGACGCGATCTTTTCCAGCTAATAATAGAAGGAGCGAAATGGACAGTTGGTGCGAGCGTAATTATAGCGATTCTACGAGTTATAGTTGGAGGAGGTATTGGTTTGCTTCTTGGTATGTATAGCAAACGTTCTTTTCCAGTTATAGCATCTTTTTTTGATCCGTTCAGCATTGTACCTATGGTTATGATTTCTTTTTTTGTGTTAAAGGAAGTTTTAGTGTTTGAAAATGGGACAGTACCAGAGCCGTTTCATTTAAGGGTAATATTTCAAATGGTTATCCTTACATGTTTAGCGGTACCAACAATTATGTTATATACAGCGCAGGAAGTCCGTCGGATAAAAAGAGAAGAATTTATGATGGCAGCAACTGTGCTTGGGGGCAGTAAATGGCATAGAGTGAAAAATCACGTATGGCCACACGTATTACCATCATTTTTTTTACTTGTTGCTCAACAATTTGTGAGTACTTTATTACTTCTCTTGCATCTTGGCTTGTTAGAGTTATTTTTTGGCGGAACAATTATCTTTGGTACAGAGGCAGATAGTGTAACAAAAGAATGGACCGGCCTAATTGGTCAAAACTTCCGTCATTTAACTACTCATACATGGATTGTACTTATACCGATTGCTTTTTATAGTATGACAATTTTAGCTGGAAATCTAATTAGTAATAGCATGCAAGATGCGATTAAGTTAGGAAATGTGAGAAAGCTAGAGAGGGAAAGTAAAGAATTACAAGTAGAGAAACAAGTACAACTAACTATGGATGACTTTTCTTTTTATAGAGAGATACAAAAATAAAAAAGATAGCTGAAGACAAATTGTTTTCAGCTATCTTTTTTCGCTTAAAGTGGTGGTAAATCAATCTTACCTTCTTCAAATAATTCTTTTATCATATGTTTCGTATAACCAGCGGCTTGACCAAATGTGATTTTTGCTGGCATTGGTGCTTCGTTAGCATCTACAACTACATCAATAATACATGGTTTATTTTGTTTTACTGCATTTTGGAAAGCGGGAAGTAGTTCATCTAAATTCTCAACACGGTATCCAATACCTCCACACGCCTCTGCATATTTTGCAAAATCAGGGTTCGTTAAGTCTGTTTCGAATTCGATATTACCCATAACTTCTTGCTCGAATTTAATCATCGCAATTTTATTATTGTTTAATACGACGACAACGATTGGTAATTTATATTTTACAGCTGTTACGAAGTCATTCATCGTCATTCCAAATCCGCCATCACCACAAACTGCAAATACTTGTTTATCCGGGAATGCAATTTTTCCAGCAAGAGCACCAGGTAAACCGCAACCAAGTGTTGCGAGCCAGCTAGAAATGACAAATTGCTGGTTTGTCATACGGAAGTGTCTTGCGGTCCATACTGTTACATTTCCGACATCGACTGATAGAATTGCGTCATCATGTGCTACTTGCTGCAGAGCATGCATAACGCGTTGTGGTTTAATTGGAATGGAAGAGTCTTCTTCTTGATCGTGTAATTTTTCTTCCCACTTTTTCATCATTTCTTGGTGATGTTCTAAGAAGGAATGGTCTGTGTGTTCTTCAACATTTTCAATTAACCATCGTAATGTTTTATCAGCATCACCAGCTAAACCAATATCTGTCGCATAACGTTTCCCGATTTGGGCAGGATCTGTATCGATATGAATTGTTTTTGCTTTTTCAGGTAAGAAGCCGGTGAACGGATAAGAAGTACCGACCATAATTAAAGTATCTGCATGCTTCATTACTTCATAAGAAGGTTTCGTGCCAATCAATCCTAATCCACCAATACAAAGAGGGTGTTCATCAGGAATAATTCCTTTAGCTGGCAATGTAAGTACGATTGGAGCACCAATATGTTCTGCCAATGCAAGTAAAGATTCTCTCGCATGTTTCGTACCTTTTCCAGCTAAAATAACAGGCTTTTTCGCTTCATTAATTGCGAGTTTTGCAGCATCTAAATCTTCTTCTTGAGGAAATAAATCAGGTAATGTAAAGGAAGTATTTGTAACTCGAGCACCACTTTTTACTTCGAATTTCGGAACATCATCAGGAATTGTAAGAACAGAGACCCCTTTTTTCGTATAAGCCATTCGAATCGCTTGATTCACGACAGCAGGTAGCTGTTCTGCTGACATAATACGCTGGTTATAAACCGCAACATCATCAAACATTCTTTCTAAATTTACTTCTTGGAAAAAGTCCGTTCCAAGTAAATCGGTTTCTACTTGACCTGAAATTGCTAGAACAGGGGCTTTATCGAGTTTCGCATCATATAAACCATTTAATAAATGAATAGCACCAGGTCCTGCAATTGCCATACAAACGCCAAGTTTTCCTGTTAATTTTGCATAGGCAGCCGCTGCTAATGCACCAGCTTCTTCATGGCGAACTTGAATGAATTTAATTTTATCTTGTTTTTTTCTTAAAGCTTCAATGATAGAATTGATGGAATCTCCAGGCATACCGTATATGTGTTCTACTCCCCAGTCAATTAATAAATCAACTAATGCTTCACTGGCTGTTTTCCCAAACATAAGTGTTCCTCCTTATAATAGGTAGATAACATTATGTTTTGGATAAAAAGGAAAAATATACAAATAAGAAAATTTATCTGGTTATTTGTAATCTAAGAATCAGTGTGGGAGGAACAAAAGTTTTACTTTAGCAACTTTAATGATGACCAGCGAATAAAGTGAACACTGTTATTAGTAAAAAACCACTAGTCGCCCACATTAGAAATGTAAGGAAAGAGAGCTGTTTCTTAGCTTTCCAAAGCATTTCATGAATTGTGACATATCCAAGTGAACCAATAGCACTTCCCATAATGAGCCCTTGCAGGTGAAGAGCTTTTCCTTCCATCAAAATGCCAAAAACTGTGCCAGTACCGAGAATAAGCGAAAGTAATAAAGTCGTTAATAAAAAGGAAATATATTTATGTTTTGTAAAAAGAAATGGAATAATTAAAGCTAATCCTTCTGGAATATGGTGAACGACAATTGCTATTAAAAAGGGAATGGCAGAGTCATTATGATTTATAAAAGCTGTACCTAACGCAAATCCACTAGGTATATTATGAATAAATATAGCGAAAGAGAGAAAAAGGAAGGTTTGCCATGCTTGTTGATCTTTTTTATGTATCATTGGATGGTGACAATAGTTATCTAATAAGCTCATAACTAAAATACCGATGGCTATACCAAGTATAGGCCCAATCATTTCGTAGCTTGAAAATGTTTCAGGAATAATTTCAAGGGATAAAAGCCCAAGTAAAATTCCGCCACATAATGCGTATAAACGATGCATCTTTTCTTCAATGAGTTGGCGTGTTGCTACTCCAACAGCACCGCCTAATAGTAATCCACCAAATGAAAAAAACGTAACAATCATTGGAATCCATAATCGTTCCATAGTATCACACTCCGATTCTTCCACTTATTTTTAGCTTACGAAAAGGAAAGTTAGAATAGTCCAAGTAATTGTGTTTGAGTATAGAGAAAAAAGTAGTGATTCGTTATAATCTATATATTAAACTTAAGTGAGGAAATGAAAAGGGGAATTGGTTATGCAACAAATTAAAAAAATAGGAAACTCATTTTGGTATATGACACCTGTTTCTGAAACAGATAGACCTATCTTAGGAATGGTCGTTGGACAAGAAAAAACGTTAATGATTGATGCAGGGAATTCAGAAGAACATGCACAATTATTTTTAGAAATGTTAAAAGAACAAAATGTATCGAATCCAGATTTCGTAGCACTAACCCATTGGCATTGGGATCATATTTTTGGATTGCCTGTACTACAAGATGCATTGTCTATTGCACATTCTGAAACGAAAAAAGAGATGCGTACACTTGTTTCTTATGAATGGACAGATGAAGCTTTGGACGCACGCGTAAAAGAGGGTACTGAAATTGCATTTTGTGCGGATTGCATAAAAAAAGAGTTTGAAGAAAAAGCGAGAAATATTAACATTATTCCTCCGACCTTAACGTTCCAGAATCAAATGGAATTAGATCTTGGTGAAGTGACATGCGTGTTAAAACATGTGGGCGGAGATCATGCACATGATTCAGTTGTTATTTACGTGAAAGAAGAAAAGATATTATTTTTAGGAGACTGTATATATGCAGATATTTTTTCTTCGAAGTGGAACTATACGACGAAAAGAACGTTTGCATTAATAGATGAATTAGAAAAATTTGATGCTGAGACATATATTCTTTCTCATGGGGAAGCGATAAATCGAGAGGAGTTTTTACAAGAGATTCGCATGTTAAAAGCAGTAGGAACTTATACAGAAGCTCATAAGGGCGATGAAGAGAAGATAAAGGCAGCGTATAAACAAGAACTAGATAGAGAATTAAATGAAGATGAGTTAGAAACAATAACTTATTTTGTCAATGGTTATGAAATGAATAATCAATAAGACACTACATTAATCCAATATAATTAAATTGCACAAAAAGAGTATTGAAATTTAATTCAATACTCTTTTCAATAGTTAAATATGTAGTTTCAACTAAATTCTAAATATAGGGGTTCATCGTCTGAAGTGATTTTATTCTATTTATTTTTCGTATAGATAGTGGTTCAAGTAGAAGCTTTCTTTGCTAATTCAGTAATATATTCAAAGAATACATCACGTTTTACATCATAAACGACATTTACAGGTCGTCCATCAGCAGTTTCCTCTGTACGTCCTTGGCTTGGTCCGTATGTATGAACGATACTATTAATTGTTTCAGTTTTTGCAAGGTTAGTGTTTCCGACAAGCGCGGTAGTTAGTACATCCCATAAATAGTAGGTAGAGTTCGTTGAGAAGTGAACGAGAGGGGGAACCATTGCATAGCATTGACCAAGGAAATCCATACCAATATACTTTCGTTCTTTTGCCCATTGTTCCCGTATGTCTATAGTTAACGGAACTTGGTTTGTACTTTCTAGTGTCACTAAGTCGATTTTAATTTTTGCATCCCATACACGAGCCACTGCTTCAGGGTCCCAAAACGAATTCCACTCAGCTGTTCCATCATGCTCTGGTTCATGTACATTGCCTGCTGTAAGAAATGTACCACCCATCCAAACGAGACGTTCAATTTTATCTTCTATGATGGGAGTTTCATATAATGCACGAGCAAGGTCAGTTAGGGGCCCGGTAAATAATAAAGTTGTTTTTCCTTCCGTTTGTAGAAGTGTTTCTATTAAATGGTGATGTGCAGGCTTTGCCACCACGGGTGTTACAACTTTTCCAGACTCATTTAAAATTGGTAGAGCATCTACATAAAATGCATGCATCCGCCAGTCTTTTGGAAACGGGTTTTGCCCGCGAGAGTTTGAAGCGGCTACTGCAATATTACCTTTGCCGAAGCGATCAATAATTTTACGACTTGCAGACATTGCGGGTTCTAAATAGCAGTCTGCTGGGATAACAGATACACCGGTAAGTTCAACGTTTTCCATTTGAAGTAATAAAAATAATGAAATTAAATCATCTACGCCGCCATCATGATTGAAGTACACTTTTTTCTTCATTGTAATCTCCATCCTATATGATTTAGTTAGAAATTAAATATGAATTGAGGAGAAGTCATCAATAATTTCCACCACTTCAATTTCTCCATTAATCAGTAGCTCAGGAAGTTCATTTCTAATATTTCCTTTCCAATACTTTCTAGCTTGTTCGATTTTTTGAGAAAAAGGAATACCATCTTCTTTTGGTAAAAGATTCCCGTCACCTTCAAAAGAACTTCCGATTACTCGTAGTTTAACAATCTGTAAAACTTCTCGATTGTAAGAATCAAATAATGCTTTCCATTTTAAAGCATCTTCATAGCTTTTTGCAGCGTATAAACAAGATAACCTGGAAGGATATTCAGGGAATTCTTGTAGTCTAACCATTTCTACAATGGTTTCTCTAGCTGCTCTAATTGTTTGATCCATATAACTTATAACTACTTTAGCATTTTCATTATTTATATGTAATTCGTCATTTTTATAGTGATTATTTAAAATTTGTATGCCATCTTCACCATTAGCATTTAATTGTTCTCTTTCAAAAAAGAAGTGATATAGAGTATTGTGTTGATTTTTGTTAAAAGGAATCATTTGTCCGATATGCATTTTTTTCCTTGTTACGATGTGATATGCGTAAAATTCTGTTTCATTCATGGTTATCCTCCTAGTAATAATGTAATGCAATGTTAAATTTAGTAATTCAACATTGAAATATATAAAACCTTTATAAGTAAAAGTGAGAATTTGAGTTGAAAGTAAAGAAAATACATGAAAACGTTTTAAATTTGTTCACAAAATGTTCACTTACGAAGGGGGTTCCAATGTCGATATAATGACAAAGACTCAAAGAGAGAGGATGATGAAATTTGCCAACAACAAGAAAAGAAAACCTCCAATTTGGCATGATGATGTGCCTTGGAATGGTTATCGTAATGACGTTTTACAATTTACTAATGAATGAAACAGGAGGACCAATTTATATTAAAGAGATTGCATTAGAACTATTAATTGGCTTTATTATTGCGCTATTAATTGAAATAAGTATAGTTGGACCTTGTGCGAAAAAAATTGTATTCATGTTGCCATTTGATAAATCTAAGAAAATAAATATTATCGTTGCGATGGCGACAACTATGGTAATCGGAATGGTGTTCTTTATGTCATTTTTCGGTATGGCTATGATGCATTTACATGGTGGACTACAAGGAGCTTCATTTGTTTCAATTTATTTTTCGATTTTTATTAAAAATTTCATAATGGCATATCCATTACAATTAATTATTATGGGACCGCTTGTACGTTTCTTATTTGCAAAGTTTGTTATGAAAAAGAAATCTTTTAATGTAGCGTAATTTTCATTTATAAAACACTATATATAAATAAAAAACACATCTCGCATTTTTGAGGTGTGTTTTTTTTTCATTCCAAGTTATTTTCATAGTGATGTGACATTTGTCCTTTTGTCATTATAGGATGATGGTTTTTAATTAAGTCAGAAATAAAGGATGAGGAGATGATTTTTTGAAAGGTATTCTATTTGCTGTTTTTGCGGGGATATTTATAACACTTCAAGGAACCTTTAATGCGAAACTTAGTTCACATATCGGTATATGGTCGACGAGTATTATAACCCATTTAATTGGATTCATTATTGCAACAACTGTATTTTTGTTAAAGAAAGAAGAGAAAGTAACGGATTTAAAGAGTGTAAAAAAAATATATTTAGTAGCGGGTGCATTTGGTGGATTCATTATTTGCGCAGAAACTATGGCGATATATTCACTAGGAGTTACATTGACAGCTGGCACACTAATGGTTGCTCAATTGTTAACGGCAACAGTTATTGAAATGAAAGGACTGTTTCATATAAAAAAGATACAGATGGAGAGATATCATATTGTGGGAACAATAGTAATGATTATAGGTATTGTTGTATTTAATATGTAAATGAAAGGAGGAAATGAATATGGAGAATAGATCAAGTTTAATTACGCATTATTTGAAAATCAATAAAACGCTCGAGGTTTTTTCAGAAATAGATACAGCATATTTTCAATTAAATCACTTTGAAAAAGGCGAGCTTATTTGCAATATAGATGACGAAATGGATCGTTTATATTTTGTTGTTAAAGGGAAAGTAAAAGTTTATACGATTACACCTGAAGGGAAGAAACTAATTCTTCGCTTTATCAATCCATTGGCCATTGTTGGTGATATTGAACTAATTCAAAATAGCAAAGCACATAATGTCGTTGAGGCTTGTTCAGATGTTGTAGCAATCTCTATTTCTAATACGGTTATTAGAAACAAGTTATTACATGATCCTATATTTATGAAGTTCTTGCTTGAAAACATTGCGAACACGTTAAAAATATCGACTCGTTTTACTGCTCTTAATTTACTGTATCCTGTAGAAGTACGTGTAGCTAGTTATTTACTTTCAATTTCAACAGATAGTAACGGGAATATGTATAAAGGGGATTTGGATGCAACTTCGGTAACGAGTATTGCAGATTTTATAGGGGTAAGTTATAGGCACGTAATACGGGTATTACAAAAATTTTATAATGAAAAATTAATTGAAAAGAGTAATGGAGTTATTGTAATTAAAGATTTTTCTAGAATGAAGGAAGTCGCTAAAGATAATATATATGAGCAATGAAAGGGAGAGGAAGATTTTGATTGGATTTAGTTTAGCTATATTAGCAGGAATATTAATTAGCGTACAATCTGTTTTTAATGCAAAAGTAAATGAAAATGTAGGACAGTGGTTAACAACTACATGTGTCCTTGGAATAGGTCTCATTAGTTCTATTCTATTTTATATCATTACAGAAAACAGTATTAACATTAAAGTGTATACTACAAATTATTTGTTTTATGTAAGTGGGTTGTTTGGTATCGGGTTAATTATTTGTATAATGGGTGCAATAAAGAGTTTAGGCCCAGCATATACGGTGCTAATTAGTCTTATTACTCAATTGATCGTTGCGTTATGCATTGATACATTTGGATTATTTGGAATGGAGAGCATTCCATTACAAATAAATAAATTAATTGGTATAGGTTTATTAATTGTGGGAGTAGGAATTTTTAAAAATCTATTTTTGAATAAGAAAGCTATTCATATAAATGAGGATAGTGTCTAAAGAATATAAAGGGAAAAAGTGTAAATAGTCAGAACTTATACATTTAGATAGTAATAAGTGAGCGATGAGGAGAGAGGATAAATGAATCAGTTAATGTTGCAAGATGGTATACACTATTTGAAAATCAATGGGATTATGCATTGGTGTAAAGTTGCAGGGACAGCTCATAATACAGTTCCTCTTATTATAGTACATGGTGGTCCAGGTGGTAATCATTATGTATTCGAAAGAACGCTTGGTTTGAAGTTAGAAGGAAAAATGACTGTAGTTTATTACGAACAAAGAGGTTGCGGACGAAGTGAGGCACCACAAGATGACGGTGAGTACTCAATCAATACTCTAGTCGAAGATTTAGAGGAATTAAGAAAGCAATTACATGTAGAGAAGATAAATTTGTTAGGATATTCTTTTGGTGGACAACTTTGTTTAGAGTATGCTTTGAAATATCCAAAAAATGTTGAACAAATGGTATTACAAGCACCATCGTTAGATGATTTTAATGATATGTATACTGTGCAGATAGAAGGTTTTCTACAAGTAACGAAAGGGGAAATGAAAGAACAAATATTGATAATAAGTAAGTCAGAAATTCCTTTAAAAGAAAGGTATAATCAAGTTTGGAGTATAGTTGATACAAAAGCTGTAGATCGACTATTGTTTAAAAATGAAGAATTTGCAAAGCTAAATAGAAGGTTTTGGGAGGAAAGTCAGTTAAGTAATACAGGGAAGATGAGCAAAGTTATTTTTGGAACAAAAGCATCTTTACCGCTTATTGAGCGTATTAAAGGTTTAGAAATTGATACGTGTGTCATAGTTGGAGCGCATGACTATAACACGGGTGTAGGAATGAGTTATAGAATAACGAGACAATTGAAAAATGGTAAACTTGTTATATTTGAAAATAGTGGACATTTCCCAGATATCGAGGAGATGGATAAAGTCTGTGAAACGATTATTGAGTTTTTGGAACAATAGGGAGGATCGATAGTATTTCGGAAAATCCTCACGCTAAGAGCATACGAAATTTTATACAGTTTTTCGGTTAATCCAATAACAAACGAGATCCATAAAATGGAAGCAGAATAGAAATTTATAAAAAATGCATAGATCTCTAGAATAAAAAGAAGGAATTCTTATGAGAGTAAGGGTTCTTCCTTGTCCTTGCTACCAATAATGAGACGTTATGTTAACCAGTCATGAATAAGTATTCATCCCTATTTTCATTGTTTATAAGTGTAATTGCTAATGGTACAATCAAGATGATATAGGAATATCGTCCTGATTGTGTTTTATGGAACAGCATTTCTAATAATCAGTACTGCAATGGGACAAAATAACTTTCTATGAATTTATATTGAATATAAATTCATATTGGAGCTGAAACATATGGATTATATAAGTTATTTAAGAAATATGGTTGGACATGAAAAAGTAATTATGGTGGTCGCAGGTTGTTTTGTGTTGAACAAAAAGAATGAAGTACTTCTGCAATTACGATTTGATAATGGGAAGTGGGGACACCCTGGCGGTTTTATGGAATTTGGCGAGACAGTTGAAGATACAGCAAGAAGAGAAGTGTTTGAAGAAACTGGTTTAAAATTAGGAAAACTTGAATTTTTTAATGTGTATTCTGGAAAAAAATACGAAAAAACGCTATCTAACGGTGATCAAGTTGCCTTAGTGAAATTGACTTATATTTGTAAAGATTTTCATGGAACATTACATACTGATAATGAAGAAAGCTTGCAACTAAAATTTTTCTCCCTAGATAACTTGCCTGAACTATGGCAAAATCAACAAGAAGTTTTGGACGATTTATTAAAGTTTATGAAAATAAAAAACTAATTACCCATCTTTTTTTGATATTATTTTACTGCCTATAACGATAATTAGGTAAATAAGCTTTCCTTATGGGCAGCTTATTGTAATTTTTTATTTGGGTTGTTTTTCTTCAAAAATGCATTGGATTTTCATAGAAAATTGTGGTGTGATGAAAATTTTAGCTAGATGGTTATGGACCGGTACCCCATAATAAAAAACAGGAATATTTCGTACATATCAAATATGTTCCTGCCTGTGGTTTTATTAAGATTAACATCTATGACTTAAAAATAAATTTATTGATTTTGAAGTTATGTTTTAAGAAGTGGTTTTAGGCAACGAGAATATAACCGAAAATAAAATATTACTAAACGTATATAACTAATGAATACAATGTCTTTTTCGGTTATTATGTTGTAAATAATTTTATGATAAAATCTTTTACATAATGAAATAAAGGGGTAGTATTCTATGGGTTATTTCTCAAATGGTTTATTAGTTTTGTTTGTGCTAATCGTATGCAGTTGTATATTTTTTGGTTAATAATATAATGAGAGTCTTATATAAAAGAAGTTATCTTAAGTGAGGTAACTTCTTTTTATTTTATATTGAGAAGGAATTCTATCTTTCTTATTGAAGTTTGTTCTAGTTATTTTTACATCGATCAGATTTGTGTAAAGGGAATTTTATGAAATATAAACAAGCCAGAGAATAGGGAGTATTTACATGGAAAATAGTATACGCTACACAAGTGAACATCCTACAGATTTTAATGGATTATTATCCTTATACGAATCTTTAGGATGGAATTCTCTTAAATTAACGGTTAACGAGTTAGAACGAATGTGTAAGCAAAGTTGGTATGCAATTTATGTTTTTGATGATAAGAGGTTAGTAGGGATGGGGCGAGTCATATCAGATGGAGTCATAACAGGCATTATTTGTGGAGTTGGTGTATTGCCAAAATATCAGTCTAGTGGCATCGGAAAAGAAATAGTGAAACGATTAATCCAACACTGTGAACAAAACAAGGTTATTCCACAACTTATGTGTGTAGAAAAATTGCAATCTTACTATGAATCTATAGGGTTTGAAGCATTCTCTATTGGGATGACAAAACATATTATAAGATAGAGGTGCTTTATCCCGCTATTTGCCGAGTAGTAAAAGCCCCACGGATTAAAGTTTCACTTTATATTTTCAGTTTACTCGTACATATTTTCAAACTTCAACATAAAGGAGAATGGCTGTATGGAGATTGCTAAAGGGATAGAAATGTTACAACTTGAATTTCAAGAATTTGTTATTCATCCAATTCTTTTATGGGATGATGAAATGGCAGTATTAATAGATACGGGTTTCCCAGGACAAATTGAAGATATACAAGTAGAGATGGAAAAGGTTGGGGTATCATTTGATAAGTTAAAAGTCGTGATTTTGACGCATCAGGATATTGATCATATAGGTAGTCTTCCGGAGTTGTTGCAGCGCTGTCGAAGTAATATTAAAGTTTATGCGCACGAACTAGATAAGCCATATATCGAGGGGGATTTACCTTTATTGAAGGACGGAAATGTAGAGAACCGACCAAAAGGAAAAGTGAGTGATACTATGATTGACGGGCAAGAACTTCCGTATTGCGGTGGAATACTAATTCTTCATACTCCAGGGCATACCCCGGGTCATATTAGTTTATATTTGAAACAAAGTAAAATTCTTGTTGCAGGAGACTCTATGTATAGTGTGAATGGGATGTTAGGAGGAATTCACGCCCCAACAACTATAAATATTAAGGAAGCACAGCAGTCTTTGAAGAAGTATTTAAATCTAGATATTGAATCTGTAGTTTGTTACCATGGGGGATTAAGTAAGGGGAATATAAAGATTCAACTTCAAAATTTATAAAAGTCGAAGATAATAATTTTTAGATAATGGATGCTAAATTATAAAAAAACATGTTTGAAAAAAATTCAAACATGCTTTTTTATTAAAGGAAATCTGTTTAATATGAATGACCTAATCCGTTCCAATAAAATGAAACGATTTCTTGTGCTAATTCATCTATATTTGCAAGAATAGGATTGTGATTTTCATCTTTAAAATTCCCAATAGATAATAAAGATACGAAAGCATGAGCCGCAAATTTAGCGTTCCCTTTCGGAATTTCTCCGATGTGCATAGCATTATCGAGTGCTTTTTCTAGTACTTCATACATATTATCTTCAGCATTTTTTAATTGTTTCAATTGTTCTTCAGATAACGACAGTTTTGCATCTTTCATAAAATTTTTCATATCAATATCCATCGTTGCGTGTAAGTAAACTTTAGCGAAGTCTAATAATCTTTCTTCTAAAGTTTTGTTTGTAGAGAGTATTTGCCACATATTCTCACGTATACGTACCATCATTTCGATCATAGTAGCGGTAAATAAATCGGCTTTTGTTGAATAGTAATAGTAGACAGTTGCTTTCGTAACACCACAAACTTTTGCGACCTCATCCATAGAAACGACTTGATAATTTTGTGTAAGAAATAAGCGGGTTGCTACTTCTAAAATGTTTTCTTTTGTAGATTTTGTATTTTTATTTTGACGCGGCCTTCCGATAGGACGTTGTTTTTGTTCCAAATACATTCGCTCCTGACATTTATGATTGAGATAATTATAACATAATTTTCAATCATTCTTGATTAATTAACCGACCAGTATATATAATTAATAATGGAGGAAAAAAGGAAGGTGGGTTTTTATGAAAAAGCACCCGTTACATATGTTAGGGAGGCTTGTAGCAGGGAGAAATACGCAGTGGATCACTTTATCGGTGTGGGTTCTTATTACATTATTACTTTCATTTACGTTACCACAAGTAAACAGTACGAAAGAACCGAATCCGAAAAATTTACCTGAAACAGCTATGTCACAGCAAGCGGAAGCGCTTATGAAAAAAGAGTTTCCGAATAATGCAGGGAATCCTTTGTTAGTAGTATGGTATAGAGATGGTGGATTACAGTCACAGGATTATAAACTCATACAAGATGTTTATAAAGAGTTAAAATCTGGTCCTTTAAAAGAACAATCAACGTTACCACCATTTGATACAATTCCAGAGCAAGTATTATCAAAAAGTGCGTCAAAAGATGGTACATCATTTGTTACACCGGTATTTTTTAATAAATCTGCTGGTACGGATATATTAAAAGGAAATCTTGAAGAGTTTAGAAAAATAGTGAATAGTAAGGTGGATGAAGATCCATTTAAACAAAAAATAAGTGAATCTGGTTTACATGTTCGATTATCAGGACCTGTAGGTATTCAAACGGATGCAGTTAGTTTATTTAGTCAAGCAGATGTGAAATTGTTAGTGGCTACTGTACTACTAGTGTTAGTTTTGTTAATTTTACTGTATCGTTCACCAATTTTAGCGATTTTACCTATACTTGTTGTTGGCTTTGCATACGGTATTATTAGTCCTACACTCGGTTTTTTAGCTGATCACGGATGGATTAAAGTAGATGCCCAAGCGATATCAATTATGACAGTATTATTGTTTGGCGCTGGAACGGACTATTGTCTATTTTTAATTTCGAGATATAGAGAGTACTTGTTAGAAGAAGAAAGTAAATATAAAGCATTGCAACTTGCGATTAAAGCATCTGGCGGTGCAATAATAATGAGTGCGTTAACTGTTGTACTTGGATTAGGAACATTACTACTTGCTCATTATGGTGCCTTTCATCGATTTGCAGTACCATTTAGTGTTGCTGTATTTATAATGGGAATCGCGGCTTTAACAATTTTACCAGCACTATTATTAATTTTCGGTAGAATTGCATTTTTCCCGTTTATACCGAGAACAACTTCAATGAATGAGGAGTTTGCAAGAAAGAAAAAGAGGGCTGTAAAAGTTAAAAAATCAAAAGGCTCCTTTAGTAAAAAACTTGGAGATATTGTAGTACGAAGACCATGGACAATAATTATGCTAACTGTATTTGTATTAGGCGGATTGGCTTCATTCGTACCACGTATTCAATACACATATGACTTATTAGAGTCGTTTCCAAAGGATATGCCTTCTCGTGAAGGGTTTACGTTAATTAGTGATCATTTCTCAGCTGGTGAACTAGCACCAATAAAAGTTGTTGTTGATACGAAAGGAAAAGAGCTTCCTATTAAACAAGAACTAGAGAAACTTTCTTTCGTAAATACAGTGAAAGAGCCAAAAGAGGGAAAAGAAATTAAGCAAATAAAAATGTATGAAGTTTCTTTAGCAGAAAATCCATACTCAATTGAAGCGTTAAATCAAATCCCTAAATTGAAAAACAGTGTGGAAAAAGTATTAAAAGATGCTGGAATTAGTAAAGCTAAAGAACAATTATGGATTGGTGGGGAAACAGCTTCATTATATGATACAAAGCAAATTACGGAACGTGATGAATCAATAATTATCCCAGTAATGATTAGCATTATCGCTTTACTATTACTTGTCTACTTACGATCGGTTGTTGCAATGGTTTATTTAATTGTAACTGTTGTCTTATCATTCTTCTCAGCGTTAGGAGCAGGATGGATATTACTTCATTACGGTATGGGAGCGCCGGCCATTCAAGGTGCGATACCGTTGTACGCATTTGTATTTTTAGTTGCTTTAGGTGAAGATTATAATATCTTTATGGTTTCAGAAATATGGAAAAACAGAAAGACACAAAATCACTTGGATGCAGTAAAAAATGGTGTAATACAAACAGGTAGTGTTATTACATCGGCAGGTTTAATTTTAGCAGGAACTTTTGCTGTGTTAGGTACACTTCCAATTCAAGTATTAGTTCAATTTGGTATTGTAACTGCAATTGGCGTATTACTAGATACGTTTATCGTAAGACCGTTACTTGTACCCGCAATTACAGTTGTGTTAGGCCGATTTGCTTTTTGGCCAGGTAAACTTTCAAGAAAGAGTGAAGAAATACAAAAGGTGGATGCATAGTTAAAAAAGCCAAGGATATTTGAACTGCACCCCAATT
>NZ_QOSA01000050.1:0-35173 GCF_008368795.1 Bacillus sp. BF2-3 | reverse complement strand
CATTTAAACTAGCATTTATACATTTTGCAACTTCACTATTGAACTTTGCACAATCTTTGTCCTCCTTGTTGGACAAAAAAGACACGTTACCCTAGATTTCTTACATTTAAGGAAAACGCGTCACTATATCTAGGATGTGTGTTATAATTATGTACGAGACTTATGACAAGTGTTCCCCTAGGCACATTAGGGCGGACCGTGGAAGAGTGTTACCAGCACTACTTGCACAGCCATGAGTCTTTTTTACGTCCGTTTATTTTATTATTTTCATAATATCATATTTTTGCCAAAATTCAGTCGTGTGGTTATCAGAAAAATGTTGAGAAAGTTTGAAAAAGGCTGTATATCAAGGCTTTCTCACGATTTACTGAGAAGATATGCAATAGTGCATCTTTCTGTATGAAGTACTCTTATGCATGTTTTACCGTATTAACCATGGAAACTTATGAAAAGCTTGATGGACGTCAGCAATGTCAGTTTGCTAAGAGAGTATCATTGTACGTAAAAATTCTGCAAAGTAACAAAGATATATTGTAAATGCTTATATTATTCGATTCAGCATGGGTTGAAGTTGTATATTTTTCAATCTGCAATTTGTATTTTACTCCTTCCACTGTTAAAATTAAGCAGTATACGATTGGAAGAAGGTTTTCCTACTTTATGAAACTAAAATACCGCAAAAACCGCGATACAACAACATTTGAATGTGAGTGTGATTTAAAAAAACTCATTTCAATTATTTCCGGTAGTACTTTATTGGAGCTAATTAGGTATTTTGTAATGTAAAAGAAAAAGATCTGGTCCTCATAGGCTAGATCTTTTTCTTTATCTTGTAGTTCTCAATTTAGGAGCACAATAAGAATTTTTCATCCCAAAATGTACTTATAAAAAAAACATATCCTTTCGATAACAGCCTTCATTCCCCTAATACGATTCATAACACAAAAACCCAAAATACAAAAAAGAGCTGTACGTATACAACTCCTTTCCATAAATATCTTACTGTAACTTAAACTAGCTATTATCCACATTTTGTTTGCTTATCTCAATGCTATCAGCTTATTAAATTGCTAGTATCTGTATATTGTTTAAAATGATTCTCTACATAACTTCTTAAGTCTTGTGCTTTGGAATCATAGTGTATGTAACAATATAACTCTTTCTCAAAAAGTCCTTTACTCTTCCCATTCATAAATTGGGGGAATATTTGTTTTAAACGATAATATAAAGCGTCGTATATACGCTTTCCACTTAATACTAAAGTCAATTTATTATCTTGTATTAGTTCGTTAAGTTTTCCTTCATAACTATTTAATTCATCCTCTAAATCAAGTTCTAACTGTTCTTTTAGATGAATAAGAAGCTTCGCTTGATTTACTTGTAAATCCTGATTATACCCCCATTTCTCTAGACCTATATCTTCAAGCTTTACAGCCCATTCATTTTCTAACTTTCCTAAACATGCGAAAATATAAGGTTTTATAGAATTTATAATATCCTCTAATAATTCACTAGCAGTTATTTTCTCCGTTTTTAACGTAGTAAAACGATTAATAACTTCTTCTACAACTTCATTTGAAGTTATATAATTTTCCATAGTATAAGAGTGAGTATAAACTACATTGTTATGATTTAAACAACGGCCTAAATAACGATCATAATCGGAATCTAATATAGCTAAATATGAAAAAGCGACTTCATCTCCTTCTTCCTCAATGAACTTTTTAACATTAGATTTACTTTCTCCATTTATAATATCAAGTTCACTTCCAATTTCTATATTCACCAATAGTTTCTCATAGATAAGTACATCTGTTGTACCTTCTACTATTAAACACGGGATATCATTCCCCTCAAATATCGCTGTATTCTTTTTATCTTGAATTGTCAAAAGTGGGATAGCGTCATTCATCTTACTCTTCAACCCCCATTGGAGCCAATGCTTCTACTTTATCCTTATAATTAGAAACTATAAAAGGTGAATGAGAGGATATAATAAACTGAACATTATTATTGTTATTCATTATATGTTTTAAAAATTTTCTCTGCCAAGAAATATGTAATGATAATTCTGGTTCGTCAATTAAAAGTATTGTCTTTTCTCGATTACACAACTTTGTATATACAAATAAAGTAACTAATTGCTTTTCACCCGCAGATAAATCTTCAGAATTCAGGTCATTTTTATTTTTAGAAAAATAAAGTACTCCCTCTCCCTCATTAAAAGTGATATCCGCATCAATAAATTCTTTTAAATCCTTAACTAATTCACGAAAAGGCTTTTTTTGCTCTGTTATAACTTGATGGCTTTCTTCAAACATTCCTAACAACCTATGTATTAGATCATGAGAAACTAAAGCATCCATGCTCTCTTCATTTAATAATACTTGTATGTCTGAATCATCTACATCTATACCTAGTGCTTTTTCAACTCTGTGTACATGTTCATTTATTAATTCTACTGCTGACAGATTATTTTTATCAATATAACCTATCATTGTAAAAAATTGCTTTAATTTTTCTTTAACTTCATCAGCGTTAAACGTGTTATGCAGATCCCCTAATGAAAGTGCTTCCTTTGGTGAGGGAGTCTTTAAAAGAGATAACATAAAATTACGTACTAAACTATTTAGATTTTCCTTCTCAAATTTTATAACCGCTTCCCATTTCTTCTTAATCATTGAACTAATCTCTTTATTTGAAACACCTAAAACTATATTATTGTTAGTTTCATGGGAGAAGTTAGACAAACTATTAAGTACCTCATCTACTGTCCTTCTTGAATAATTTGAACTATCTTCAGAACTATTACTAATAGAATTAGATAGTAAATTAAATATATCCGTTTCAAGCCTTCTATAAGTAGGGAAATACATTGTTTCTATGGATTCCGCAAAACCATCTAGATGTCCATCATATTCAAAAGACACCTCTTGCTTTCCACCATATCCATATGAATATGTTCTTCTATAAACTTTGAGTTCAGAAGATCTAATTTTTTTATTTGTAGGATTCCATTGTAAATCTAAATAATTCTCATTTTGTTTGATTGTAAGGATACCCTCTGCTGTAGTAAGAACCATCCTTTTAAATTTATATTTAAATAGATTTTCGAATTGTTTAGAAAGTAATATATTTAAAATATTTAATGTTGTGGTCTTTCCTGCACCATTTTTCCCTACCAATAAAGTTAAATCTGAATTAAACCTAATTGAAACATTATTATTCTCAATCCCATGCAACTTATAAACTTCAAAATGTTGTAACACCTCAACGCCTCCTTAATCGAAATATATCAAAAAACAGGTGTAATTTCCAACCTTTTGAAAAAACCATTACTTAACGTGGTAAACTGATATTTGAATGGAATTCCAATACATATTATTAAAATTAAAGTGGTTCAAGGCGGAAGGCACCTTATGGTGTCTTTTCTTTATTACTTACAACATAACATGATAAAATTGTAATAAATTAATTTTTATAAATTTAATGGTACGAAGGAAAGAAAGAATGAAAGATGAATTAGTAAACGTTAGAAGAGGTGGATGGTGTTGGTATGGCGCTAACACGTTTAAAGAAACAGATAATGTAGGTAAATTTATGACATTTGTAAAAGGTGACATTTCAGATGAAATGCAAGAATTAATACTTAAAGCTATCGAGCAAGGCGCTACTAGGTTAGTTAAACATACTGATCCTAATACAATTGGTTTTAATCCATTCGTAAAAGATGGATCATTAGCAATTATTTGGTATTCTAATGATGAAGAAGAAAATCTAAAAGGTTTAGCTAAGTTTCTGATTGATAATGCGTTAGTACCTAAAAATAAAAATGGTAATTATCGTAACATTTCATTTAAATATGACAAACAAACTCGAAGTGGTGAATATGGAGAAGAATTCAAAGCATCTATTTCATTAAAAGATTTAATGGATGTGGCTACTGGAGAATTCTATTGAGCCAATTAAACAAAATATAGATTTTTTTCACTTTAACGATACATTTATGAAACATTCGTATGTTACGTTATATAAGTCCTTTTTTGAATCATTTTCATTCTGTCAAAAAGTCCTAGCCCCTCTAGGGCTTTTTACGTTCAAATAAAGAGGTATACCAAATTTCTCAATGTATAACATTACTTAACATGGTAAAATAATGTTTGGATGGGATTCCAATACATATTATTAAAATTAAAGTGGTTCAAGTCGCAGGAAGGCACCTTTGGGTGTCTTTTCTTTACGGAATATATAATGTATTATAAAAATAAATGGATTTTTAGAAAGGAACACCATATGTCACTCTATATAGAACTTATTAATCAGCTTACAACTGACAGCTTATATAAAGGCATTTTATTGTTGTGCGCACCACTAATTTTACTAGTTCCTTTTGGAATACTAGTAAGTATATATTGTAAGGACAAATTATTAAGACTTTTACTAGCATTCTTTGCTATAGGAATTTATTTGTATTGTGTCGTGAATTCTTTTTCAGCTATGTATTTAAAAATATAGATATTAACAAATTTGAATACCGATATGAAAACACGCTGACAATTAAATAGTATGATAGAGATATATAATTGCAGAGGAGAAAATATATTAGCAGCAGAACCAGATGTAGTTGATCGAGAAGAAGGAAAAACGAATCGTGTATCTTATCTTGTTCTCAATGAACAAAACAATTTAACATGGTAAAATAATATTTGGATGGGAGTCCAATACATAGTATTAAAATTAAAGTGGTTCAAGTCGGAGGAAGGCACCTTTAGGTGTCTTTTTTTGCACATTTTCGACATAATATGACAATATAACGATTAATAGTTTGTTATCATAGTTCATAATCTTACATTTTAGACACCGGAGGATACATATTATGAACAATAAACTATTACTCGCACTAACAAGCTGCGTTTTAATTATAGGATTGGCAGCATGCTCATCTAACGAAAACGCAAGTACAGCTAATGACTCTAAAGCTGAAGAGAAAATACAAAAAGAAGCAGAAAAAGCTAAGATGGCGGAAGAAAAGGCGAAGCAAGAAGAACAGCAACGTCAAGAAGCAGAAGTTAAAAAAGAGGAAGAAGAGAAAGCAAAACAAGAAGCAGAAGCTCAAAGACAGGCAGAAGAAAAAGCGAAGCAAGAACAAGCAGAAAGAGAAGAACAACAACGTCAAGAGCCGGAACAAGCCCGTAAACAACAAGCAGCACAAGCGCAAAAGCAACGTGAAGTGAAGCAACAAAAGAAAGAAGAACCTGAACTTTGCGGTTCGCCAGAAGTTGGAATAACATGTGAACACGTTCAAAAAGAATGGGAAAATGAGCAAAAGATTGAAAAAGAACTTAAAGAAAAAGAAGAACGCCAGGAACGAGAAGGTTTGGAGTATGCAAAAAGGAAAGCACAATCATTTGAGGATAAAGAACGAGAAAAAATGAGTTGTGATGAAGCGAAAAATGTTCTCGAACAATTAAAAAATGGCGAACAGAATCCAGCAACAAAAGAGCATGTTATTAAGTATCAAGAAAAAGTAAATATGTGTAGCAAGTAACAAAACAACTTAATATGGTAAAATAATATTTAGATTGGCGTCCAATACATCTTATTAAAATTAAGATGGTTCAAGTCGGAGGAAGGCACCTTAGGGTGTCTTTTCTTTATGAATAAGAGATAGATGGGAAAAATAAATTATAGGACAGAAATATAGTCTAAAACTTCTAAACTATCTTTTTATTTCTTTTCGACATAATATGACAATATAAAGATATTTAATTTGTTAGTATTAAAGTGGCAATCTTACATTTTACATAATTGGAGGAACAAACGTGGGAAAAATATTTAAGTTTGGATGCCTAGGCATTATAGCTTTATTTGTAATCGGAATAATTGCTATGGTTGCTGGTGGTGGAGATTCAACAGAAAAAACTTCAACAGACACTAAAGCGGTATCAAAAGAAGGTGTATCTTCTGATGTGAAAATCTCTGTAGGATCTATGGAAACAGTAGATTCTGTGGGTAATGAATACTCAAAAGAACAAGCACAAGGTGTCTTTAAGATTTTAGAAGTTACACTTACTAATAATCAAAAAGACGCTATCACTGTTGATACTAACAGCTTTAAATTGGTAGATAACAAAGGTCGTGAATTCACATCTTCTGTACAAGGTCAATCATCTTTTGACTTAGCTAACGGTGGAAAAACTGACTTCTTCTTAAAACAATTAAATCCTGGTCTAACACAGACAGGGAAAATTGTATTTGATATACCAAAAGATGCTGAAGGACTTTTCTTAAAAGCTAGTGGCGGTATGACAGGTAAAGAAATTAATTTAAAAGTAGAATAGGAAAAAGGTACTCGAAAGAGTGCCTTTTTTTCTTAACAGCTGACATTACTTAATGTAGTAAAATAATGTTTGGACGGGAGTCCAATACATATTATTAAAATTAAAGTGGTTCAAGTCGGAGAAAGGCGTTTTAGGGTGTCTTTTTCATGTGAAAATGGACTCCTAAAACGCCTTAAATTAGTAAACTTCAATATTACTCTTTTTTATTAGTTTATTTTAACTTAATATATTAATATTAGATTAAAAAGTTAATATAATTATTTGCTAATTATATTAATTAGATAGAGAGGATACAATATTATGGGTTATAAATTTCGTAGAATTATCCAAGTTTCCCCGGGTGTGAAAATTAACTTTACATACACAGGTATGGAAGGGAACTCCATTCCACCTGAATCAAGAACAACAACTTATGTACCTGGAACTGGAATCTCGTATACACCACGAATAGCTGAGTCAAACAATTATTATATACAACGAGGATATCAAGGACCAAACACTTCCTATCCCACTATGGATGAACAAGATTACAATACGGTAAATGCATTTGAGCCAGTAAAAGAAACCCAAACTTACCTTGTTACTGCTTTTCGTAAAAAGGATAATCAAGTAAACTCCGTAGGTAGAAAACTAATGAAACCACTTTCCATAATTACAGGCGTGTTTGCGGGCCTATTCTTAATTATGATGCTTATTATACCTGCTCTAATCATGGCATTCTTTTCTTTCCTATGCTATAAAAATATAAAAACACCATTTGCAGTTGTATGCCCAGAATGTGATGCTGAGAATCTATTCATTTTTGAAGAAGAAAAGATTGCTTGTCGTAAATGTGAGAGTACTCTTATAATCCAAAAATAAATGGTTCTCAAATTAACATCTCTTTATTAGTCAAAACAATATAAATCTAATTATAAATATAAATAGATAAAAAGAGGGATAAGTGAATATCATTATTAACTTTGAAGCGTTTAATCCAACTATAAACGACTTAGCTATCAAACTTGCTATGGTACTGTTTATACCGTTATTTTTAGCATTGATTGTCAAAGTGATACTTATGAAATTTATAAAAGAATCAATTGCTGGCAGATTAGCAAGTCTATCTTTGTTATTCTTTATGTACTATGTATTTAAATTTATTACAGCGTAAAAGGCACCTTTGGGTGTCTTTTTTCTGCATTAAAAATGCCTACCTATTTCCCTAGGTAGGCATTTTGTGACTTTGTATTTGCGAACGATGATATTATGACAAAACTCCTTAATCCCCAAACTCTCTGATCGTTCTTCTGCAATACGCTTAAAATGGTTCTATGTATACTAGTCTAAAGTACGAGCAGCTGCATAGAACGATCCAGAACCACCATTTCTGTGAGTAACTTTAAGCTTATATTTACCTTTTGGAAGAGTATTGTACGTATTTGTAAAACCCTTTCCTGCTGCTAACGATCCAGAACCAATAACATTACCTTTTGAGTCTTTTAAAGACCAATCAAGTGTACCTTTAGTATTGTTTGTCATATGAACTCTCATATCTGCTTTTTTTACATGCTCGAACGGTACTTCTCTTTCACCATTCATCAGACTGAAATCATCTTTAAGTATTTGGGTACGTTGGACAATTGGTGCTGAATTTTTAGTATTATCTACACCTTCTGTACTTGCTGATGCTGCTCCAATCCCTCCAGTTAATGCGATACCAGTTGCTAATGTTCCTACTACTAATTTCTTAAACATAATAAATCCCCCTTAAATATGTTTTATAACTTGCACCTTAAATGTATCACTTTTATAAATTTTGTAAATATTTTCAATTTATATAAATATTTATTTAATTATTAACAATATTGGAATTGCATTTTATCAAATGGAAAATAGAGGGATTTGAAGGTATATGTAAAAATGCATAATAAATCAAGCAAATATTATGATATACTCTCAAAGAGCTGATACAAAATTTCTTTAGATTGGAAAACTAAAGTCTTATCTACCTAAAAGGAAGGCGCCTTATGGCGTCTTTTTTCTATCTTCAAAAGGACCTGCTCAATTCATTCTTGAAAACATAAGGTAAAGTGAACCCATTAAAATCCATGGAATGAACCCTAGTTTTACCATCTGATCTAAAGGAGGCACTATTATTATGGGATATGGTGGTAGTTGCGGCGAAGGCTGTGGTTTTGTTGGAGGATTCGCTTTACTCGTTGTACTCTTTATACTATTAATCATTATCGGATGCAGTTGCTTCCGCTAAAAAACTATTGGAAAAGGCACCTTAGGGTGTCTTTTCTTTTGTCCATTATATCCATTACGTACGCATTGATTTTTTATGTGCATTTGATATAATTACTGTATTAGTATTACAGTAATACAGTATGTATATAATAAAAGAAGAGATGCGCTAACATCTCTTCAAGTAACTGCTACCGCAAGGTGGTCGGTTGCTTAAACTTATTTTTTGCGTTTAGAACCGCCCTTTCGCTTGCCGGCATTTGGGGCGGTTCTTTTATTTCGTTTACTGCTAACCTTCTTCGCTAGCTCATTCGCATAAGCTGTTGCAAATACTGTAAGGAATACCTTAGCAGCGTCATACAATAAATTAAATAAAGAATCCATTCGGTCACCTCCTTTCTCTCTAGAATCAGAGAAAGGATTGCAACCTCCCGCCCTCACAATATACAGTTGTTCTTATTCTATCATACTAGTACAATCTCACCAATATAAAATAACCCACCTATTTCCCTAGGTGCGCTATATTTGATTTTGCACTTATGCACGGTTGACTATAACAGAAACCTTTTAAATATCATTTATATGTAAAGCAATTGTAATTAATTTAATAACCCTAACACCTTAATAATCTCAATTGTTTTATTATCCTTTATTCTAAAATAAAGTCTTTTCCCTATACGTTCACGACTTACAATATTTCCAGAGTTTAATTTACGTAAGTGTTGTACAATCAAATCTTCTGTAATTTTGGTTTGCTTACTTAAATCAGAAACTGACAACGATCCATATGTAATCAATTTACAAACAATTGATAAGCGAGTAGAATTCCCTAACAACCCTAAAACTTTTATACTTTCGGTATAGAAACTAAAATCCATATGAAAAGCATGTAACAGATCTTCCAACCTCCTAAAATAAGATGAATATCAACCAAAATATCTTAACATAAAAACAGTAAAAAACACCCTAAAATATTCCAATTATTCATTAAGAAAAATGATACTTGAATGGGAGTCCAATACATCTTATTAGAATTAAAGTAATTCAAGTCGGAGGAAGGCACCTTACGGTGTCTTTTTTTTGAATTTATAACTTTTTTTAGAAATTATTTGAAATAATATACATAATAATATATTATTATATTGTAATTAATTAAATATAAATATTTAGGGGGATTTTTAATGAAATTAGGAAAATTAGCATTAGTTGGAGTATTAACATTTGGTGGATTTACTGCAGTAGAAATGATTAAACCTACTTCACAAGCAGCTGCAGCTTATGAAGAACCATATTCTGATCCATATAATGATAGTTGGGGATTTGACGCTCAATCTAACTTTAGTTATCTATCAAGACTCCCGAATCCACATATGATTAAAAGTTCATATAGAACTGGGGATATCTTCAATTATTCATTAAATTCAATTGAAGATGGAGCAGGAGCTGTTATGAAAATTTATAAAGTCGATAATGGAAAACCTGTACGCTATAGAACTCTTTACCCACAATTTGATGCTAATCACCAAAACCCTAATTGGTCAACTGTGATTACAGATGTATATACTCCAGGTAACTATGTTGCTGTTATAAGACATGTTAATGATTCATTAGGTATTTCAGCTAGCAATTGGTTTACAATTAATAAATAATAACAATTATCCTTGTAAACATCATCTTTATTGTAATAATAAAGCGGTTCAAGTCGCAGGAAGGCACCTTTGGGGTGCCTTTTTTATGGAAAGTATAAAGGAAAGACACCTAAAAGAGTGTCTTTCTTTTAAATAAATATACTATTGAATCCAACCCTCATACTTAGCAATATATGTCCCGCCATTTTCGTTTGTATACGAAATTCCTTTTAAATACCAATACACTGTCCCACCACAAGCTTGTTCAGTAAAAGTATTAGCAAAAATATTGTTAGAACTTTTCAATTCTCTTACATACTTACCGTTTTCTTTTGGATAGCATCCTGCTAATTGTTTTACAGAACTTGGTGTATTAGATCCATTTTCTGTACTTGCCGACGCAGCCCCGATCCCCCCTGTTAATGCGATACCAGCTGCTAATGCTCCAACTACTAATTTTTTGAACATAATAAATCCCCCTTAATATATTTTTATAACTTGCACCTTAAATGTATCACTTTTGTAATTATTGTAAATATTTTGAATTTATAGAAATATTTATTTAATTATTGACAATATTGGGATTATATTTTATCAAATGGAAAATAGAGGGATTTTCGATGATATGTAATAATGCATGTTCATTCAGCAATAAATCGTGATAGAATCTAAGCACCTGTTCTATTTTTTCAGTTATCTTAGAAACCTTACTTCTTATTTACCCAAATGGGAGGCGCTTTATAGCGTCTTTTTTTATTATAATAACCCCCAAGCATTCATACACTTGAGGGCTTATCAATTGAAATGTAGGGCTGTTTGGAGTTCCTTAACCAATTAATAGAGCTGCAGCAAACGCTGGAATTGGCACAGGGATCTCGATACTTTCTACAACTAAGAAGTATTGTCCACTTACTACTTTAAAACAAACTAATTACATTAATTAAGAGGTTTAGTGCACTACTTCTTGGAAGTTGATCTTGTAGCGCTCTTTCTCGTAATTCACTATGTTTTCCAAAGAAAATAGTGAAAGGCAAGGCGATGAATACATTTACAAAATGACAAAACTGTAAGAATACACGAATGTTTGTAAGAAAGTTCGATGTTTTCCTTTTTCTTTTTTTATTATAGTGAAAAAGAAGGATGAAATATTCTCTTATGTAGGAAAGGAAGATAATAATGATTGATCTATTAAATAAATGGATGTTAGAAAGTACAGGCAATTTTAATATCGTTGTAGGACTTACAGTACTTCTATTTTTGGGTTCAGTAATTGCACTTATTATTATTTACAAAAAAATTGGTAAACCAGATGAAGGAATAAATGCTATTTATTTAAAAATTACTTCTCGTATGTTTACTACTCAAATTCTAATGAATGCTATATTTATTTCTTTAGTTGGTAAAGATATTGAGAATTTCCGTCAAATCTTTATATTATTTGAAGCTTTTGTATTTTTTATTGGAGCTATTTATTCGTTTAAATTATATAGACAGGAATATAAATAATTCACTTGCAAGAAACAATAAAAAAACAGTAGTGTATAAAATTCACTACTGTTTTTTATTATGTATCTTCGAATGTAAACTTTTGAATACTAGTCTACTTTCTATCATTTTCCAAGAATTTTATGTAGAAATTACAACATTTCTTATTTCAAACCGAAATTACGTGATAATTCTTCATCATGAGAAGCAACAGCCTCTGCAGTTTTATTAAGCTGCATATTAATTTCTTGTAATAGCTGTGCAAAGTTTTGTACTTTTGGCTTTAATTCATTGAACTGTTGGTCAAAACCTTCAAATGCACGGCCTTCCCATTCTCCTCTTAATTCATTTTGTAAGTTTTGTAGTTGACGTAAAATGTCCTCAATTTGATTTGCACTTTGTCCATATCGAGTCGCTTTCGATTTAAGCTCCTCTGGTGACATACGAATTTGTCCAGCCATTTTTATCTCCCCTTTAGTACATAATGAGTAAAATGCGTATTTGGTTAATTTTACTAAATATATTATAATGCATTGTTAAAAACTTTCAAATATTTTATTTTTCTATAATAAAAAACAAGAGTAATCACAAAGATTACTCTTGTTTCTTTTCCTTCTCTTCTTTTTCAATTTCAGATACCGACTTTTCAGGGTCTTTTATAAGTTTTCCAAGTTCTCCAGAACGTGTGAAATCATCTTCGAAATTTTCTGTAGTACTAATATAAGCTATAAAATCCAATTCTTCATTATTATTTATATAACCTTTTAATCTGGGAACACCCATTGGACTTACACTGTGTTCTTTAAATGTAATCGATTTTACATCTTGAATATTGTAATGAATATACTTTTCTACTCGTGCCTCTTGTACCTTCCAAAACTTTTCTTCTTTTTCTTTTTGTTTTAAGTATTCCATAGTAAAATATCCTCCTGCTATAATACAAATAATGGATAAAATAATTACCAATTTCTTTTTCATTTAAAATCCCCTTGTATTTGAATATAGTTAAAATATACCATGAAATGAGTTGAGAAGCATATGAATGAATTTAAAAGAAATCCTATTGCAACGGATGAAGATTATTTCAAATTAGCAGATCATGTTTATGATGACGAAGTTTTAAAAAAAGGTAAAGAAATAAAAGGGGTAGATGGTAAGATATGGGTAGTTATAGAATCAATTGATGCAGATTGTCAAAAAGTAAAAAATGGATTAGAAGCTATTGCAGTAGTACCCAAAAAAGATTACAAAGAAAATGCAACACATTATGATGATATAATCCTAGCATTTCGCGGGACAGAGCCTAACCAATTAGCAGATTTCGAAACAGATATCGATCAGATTACGTTTGGAATTAAAACACATTCTAAAGTAATTACTCCAAGTAACAGTCAAACTATAAAACCTAATTCTGAAACATCATTTGATACTGGATTAAAATGGGCAAAAAATGACATCGTAGCAAAATATAACCCTTCTTCTCTTCATACTACTGGACATAGTAAAGGTGGTGCAGAAGCGGACCTTATCGCTGCAGAATTAGATTGTTATGCAACTACATGGGCTGCACCGAATCCCTATCGTATACTAAGTCCTGAAGCAAAAAAACGGGTAAATGAAGGGAAAATGGAAAATAAAGCAACTGATTATACACATGAAAATGACCCGATTGGTAACCACACTCAATTCGGTGCACCTCTAATTGGTAAGCAATACACAGTGAGACAGAACGATACAAAACAAGGACTTTTTACACGTTTAACTATGGACGGACACGGCAGAGATACATTTCAGGGATCCTTTCATTCAAATGGAAGCCCCATATTAAAATTAGAACCTGAAGATATTATAAAACAAGCAAAAAAAATTCAAACACTCAGCAATCGATTATCAGATATCGCAAAAAATATAGAAGAGTTTCAAAGAAACGAAGCTGAAGCAGTTCAAAAGTTAAAAAATCAATTAAAACATGAAACAGGGCCAGGTGGAAGATATCATTTATTAGAAGAACACGAAGTAGATGAAGCCATCTCACAAATTGCTAAAATTAGAAAAGGTGGAAATGACTATTTTCATGACGCAAACCTAGCAGAAGAATTAATCCATCTTTTAAAAAAAGAACAAAAGAGTTTAAGCCGATTCGGAGATGATATTAGTGATGCAGCAAATTCACTAAGAGATAAAGACAACCAATTAGCATCAAATTTTCAAATTAAATAAGGGGATAATTATATGATCGATTTTATGGGAGAAATTAAAAAGATAGAAAAACAAATCGAAAATGCTGCAGGAGCTGCGGGAGATTTAGCAAATCAGGTTGTTGATGAATTACAAGCTGCTAAAAAACAAATTGAAAAAGAAATGCAGCGTATGATGTTAAAAGCAGAGGTAGAGTTTAAATCAATAGATATTATAAAAGAAGATACATATGCTCTTCAAAAAAACATAGGGATATTTCACGATTTACAAACAAATACAAGAGATATAGCATCAGAACTAGAGAAGAGTTTCGAAAGTAAAACTGGTAGTAAAATAAATGAAACATTAAAAAAATATGAAAAACAAATTAACAACAAAATTTTTAATGAGCATGTTCACTTGGCAAACAGTTGCGGAAAAAAATAAGGGAAATAGAAAAAAAGTCCTCTTAATATAGGACTCTTTTTTTGTTATTTCTGAAAGTAAACTTTTAAATATTAGTTTACATTCATATCCCCTTAATTATTGACTTCTCATCAATTCTCCTGATATCCTCATTTTATATAACAAAAGTATACATTCAAAACGCTGTAAATAAACAAGAAAAAGCAAAACTCTACATTCTAGCATTAACTTCTCCTGTGTCTGCAGCAAGGTATGTAATAAAGAAAATGAAATCATAAAATGTAGTTATCAGGTCGGAGGAAGGCACCTTAGGGTGTCTTTTCTTTATATAAAAACTACTGATATGCAGATAAAGATAAAACAAGGAGCACCTTTATTCGAGTGCCCCTTGTTTTATTTATTGACGTTCTAAACTCGCTTCAGCATTTACACAGTGATAACATTGCCCTTCATCCAAAGCAATACTCATATCTCCCCATGCAATTATTTCCCCACACCTTTCATTACGACATTTAGCCATATACACGTCATTACTCAACATTTCTAAAGCAATTGCTCTAATTTGTTTATCAGTTAAAGAAGAAAAACCTTGATCAATCGCCTGTTTTGCCGAACCTAATGCAGCGGAATCAGATAAATTCCCATCTCTTACCAAAGTTTGTAAATAATCATCAAGACCCCAACTACCAGCATTTTCATTCATATAATCCGAACTATCATCCTTCAAACGCTTAATTAATGCATTTAAACTATTATCACTAACTCTTGTCATATAAATTCCTCCCCTTATTTATATCCCTATTCTGATTCTTTTCATATAAAACCTCTCTAATCACCTCTCTATGAAATTGATTGAATCATATAATAGAAAATCATCTTATCTCTTTTATATACCATTTTCGACAAAAAAATCCTTGTTTTCTCACAAGGATTAGCAAACGGGGTAGCACGCACATTTTAACGTTTTTATACTCTAAGGGATTCTCAAAACTCAATAACACAATTTGAATTGAGATTAAATGCTTTGCTTAGAGTAGTAAAATCAACGTTTTTTGATGTCGAAAATTGCTTAGCGTATATTTTCGTTAAAATGTGGCGGTACCTCTATATGAGGGAGTAATAAAATTGCTATGATAGACTGAAAAGTATAATATAGCAAAATATGTATAATTACATATTTTTATATACATTTTATATGTTATTATTGGTTTGTATTAACAAAGGAGGTAATAACATGGAAAACTTACAAATGCTAACTGAAGAAGAATTAATGGAAATTGAAGGTGGAGGCTGGTGGAACAGCTGGGGTAAATGTGTTGCTGGAACTATCGGTGGAGCTGGAACTGGTGGTTTAGGTGGAGCTGCTGCAGGTTCAGCTGTTCCGGTTATTGGTACTGGTATTGGTGGCGCTATTGGTGGAGTTAGCGGTGGCCTTACAGGTGCAGCTACTTTTTGCTAATACTATATAAATTAACTTTATAACTTTTAAATTAATACTGTATAGATTATTAAACTTTAGTATTTCTATAAAAGTTAAGACAATATATATAGTTGAAAAAGATAAAATAGGTTTAAACCTATTTTATCTTTTTTTGTTATATTATTTAGTTTTTAATTTGTTTCATTAATGCTTTAGCTGCTATAAGTAACATGAAACTGTTAAGGACTAAGCCTCCTAAATTTACATAAAAGTGATTTGTTTTTGCAAAATTGGATATACCGATTAACACAAAGACGAAAAAGATAAGTGTAGCTATTATAAGTGATACTGTTTTTTGTTGATTTGTGTATGAATTCATTTTTATTCCTCCTTAGAATTATTAATTTAAGAGGTAATAACTGAAAAAACAAATGTATTAACTTTTTTTTAATGGATACCTATTATTATATAGAAAAAATTAATATATTCAACCATACTTATTTGATTAGTATTTATTTAGTAACATAAATAATTTAAGAGGAGTAATATATGCTATTTAGAAAATTTACGTGTATAAAACAAAATGATTTAAAAGATTGTGGACCAGCTTGTCTTGCCATGATTTCTCGTCATTATGGACTAACTATGCCTATTTCAAAAATTAGAGAAATAGCGGGTACAGATTTACAAGGTACAAATATACAGGGATTAATGAAAGCTGGAGAAAGATTAGGATTTGAAGTAAAAGGCGTAAAAGCAACGAATAAAAATGCTTTAGAAGAAATTCAATTACCCGCGATTGCTCATATAGTAGTAAATGGGGGTCTATTACATTATGTAGTAATCCATCAAGTAAAAAAAAATAAAATTTATATTGCAGATCCTGAAAAAGGTTTAATGACTTATATGTTAGATGAATTTTGTCAAATATGGACTGGTATTTTGGTATTAATGAACCCTAGTAAAAACTTTCAAAAGGGAAATGAATCTCAGAATACGTTTTCTCGTTTTTTATTTTTATTGAAGGAACAAAAAAATTTGCTTGTGCCTTTATTTTTCACTTCTATCTTTTTTAACTTATTTGGTTTATTAGGGGCATTTTATTTTAAATTTTTGATTGATGATATTGTTACGAATCAGTTATTACAAACACTTCATATCGTATCAATAGGGATTATTATGTTGTATGTTTTTAAAGTTCTTCTATCCTATTTTCGTACACATTTAATTTTATATTTGAGTAGAAGAATAGATATTCAATTAATACTTGGGTATTATCGTCATGTGATAGGTTTACCAATGAATTTTTTTGAAACAAGAAAAGTGGGAGAAATAATTTCTCGATTTATAGATGCTAGTAAAATAAGAGATGCTTTATCAACAGTAACTGTTACATTAATGATTGATACAGTGATGGTTACAGTGGGAGCAATTTTATTGTATATACATAGTCCCATTTTATTTGGTGTTACTTTATTATTAATACCTTTTTATATAAGTATTATTTTTGCTTTTCATAAACCGTATCAATCTATTAATCGCGAAGAAATGGAAAGTAATGCAAAATTAACTTCTTACTTAGTTGAATCTTTAAATGGGATTGCCACAGTAAAATCTTATAATGCTGAAAAAGAAGTGTTTTTTCAAACTGAAAGTCGCTTTGTTAATTTATTAAAAAATGTATTTAAAAGAGGAATGTTATCTAATTTACAGGGATCTATTAAGATGGGACTTGAGTTAATTGGGGGAACAGTTATTCTTTGGGTGGGTGCTATGCAAGTGTTAAAAGGTAATATGACCATAGGTGAATTAATTACATATAATGCACTTTTAGCTTATTTTTTAAATCCAATTGAGAATTTAATTGGAATTCAACCTACTATGCAATCTGCATTAGTTGCTGGAGAACGATTAAATGAAGTCTTTGATTTAGATGCTGAAAAAAGTGAAGAAGAATACAATAAAATTTCTCCTAAACAGTTATCTGGGAAAATTGAATGTTCTAATGTTACATTCCGCTATGGAACGCGTAAGAATGTTTTAAATAATATAAGCTTTTCTATTAAACCTGGCAGTCAAGTAGCTTTTGTAGGAGAAAGTGGTTCTGGAAAAACGACAATTTCAAAATTGTTAATGCATTATTATGAATCTCAAGAAGGGGACATATATTATGATGATTATCATATTAAAGAAATAAATCGTACTGCATTGCGAGATAAAATTGCATATGTTTCTCAGGAATCATTTTTCTTTAGTGCGTCTATTTATGAGAATTTATGTTTTGGACTAGAACGATCAGTTACGTTAAAAGAGGTTATACAAGTATGTAAACAGGCTTATGTTCATGAGTTTGTTGGTGAATTACCATTACGTTATGAAACACATTTAGAAGAAAATGCTTCAAATTTATCGGGGGGACAAAGACAGCGCTTAGCAATTGCGAGAGCATTATTGAAAAAACCGGATATTTTGATTTTAGATGAAGCAACAAGTAATTTGGATTCTACAACTGAAAAACATATTACAGATATGTTAAAAGAATTAGGTTTACAAGGAGTCACAGTTATCATGATTGCTCATAGACTAAGCACAATTCAACATGCAAATCAAATTTTTGTAATGGGAAAAGGAAATATTATAGAACAAGGGTCTCATGAAGAATTATTATTCCATAAAGGTGAGTATTATCGTCTTTGGAAGAACCAAACAGTTCATGTAGAGCGTATGGAATCACAATCATATGCAATGCGAGGTGATCAATATGAATAAGATTTATTCCTTTGATCAATTAACAGATAGTGTGGAGTTATTGGAAAAAAGGCCTCCTCGGTTTATTACAGGATTACTATGTTTTCTTTGTATAAGTTTACTAGGATTTATAATTTGGGCATATATTGGAAAACTAGACACTGTGAGTAAAGGAACAGCAATGATACAAGGAAAATCAAACATAAGTGTGTCTCGTACTCAAATTGTAGGTGTGGTAGATACAGTCAATGTAAAGTCTGGTAACGAAGTGAAAAAAGGAGATATTTTACTCCAATTAAAGAATCAGGAATTAACAGATAAACAAAACCAGATGGACCAAATTGTACAACATTTAGAAAAACAAAAGGGAATGTTAGAACAGCTGAAAAGGAGTATAGAGTCGAATAAACCCTCTTTTGCTAATGATGTGGATAAGAAAATAAGAGAAGAATATCAAGCTTATGATAAAAGGTATCAATCTATACAAAATGAAAAAGAAAATGAAATAAAAGCGATAGCAAATAGTAAAACTTCAAACGAACAAGATGAAGTTTTACAGGGGCTAATTGCAGAAAAAGAAAATATCCAAAGGGAAATAGACACAATCGAAAAACAAAAAACAAAAGAAAATATAGTAGAAGATCAAAAACAAGTAATGAATGATAAAATAGGGAATTTAGAATCTCAACAAAACAGTGTAGAAAAGCGTATCCAACAACGAAAAGAATCTTTAGAGCATGAAAGAACAAAAATTGATGTTACTAAAGAAGGAAAACAAGAACAAAAGAAAGATGCTTTAAATCAATATAAAGACGAGTCTATGATTTCAGTGAATCAACGTATTCAATCCCTAGAACAAGAACTATTTATTAAAAGGCAAGAGTTAGATGGACTCCGTCATCAAAATGAAACAGCAATCATAAAGGCACAAAAAGACGGGATTGTACAATTTCCTTCCATCTTGCAACAAGGGGATTTAATTAATCCTGGCCAAGAGATTGTTTCAATTATCCCAAAAGAAGAACAAAAAAAAGTAAGAATCTTATTACCAGCTCAAGAGATAAAAGGAATAAAAAAAGGGGATAAAGTACAATATTCGTTTAAGTTACAAAAAACAGATAAACAAATGGGACAAATAACATATGTATCAGCATATCCTACTTTTGATAAAGATACGAAAGGGTATATGTATGAACTAGAAGCCACAATTGATACAAAGGATTTACAAGAACTACATACAGGAATGATTGGTAGAGTATCTGTCATTACAGGAGAAGAACCGGTATGGAAATTTATTTTAAGAAAACTAGATTTTATTTCTAATTAAAAAGGTTAAAAATAGATTCATATAAGGAGACAGAATTAATTATGAAAAAGTACTTTTCTATTATAAGCATGTTGATTTTATTAATGGGGGGTTTTCCTTTTTCCATTACATATGCACAAGAAAAAAACATCAATTTAAGCAATATTGAGCAAATGACTAGTACTTTCAATGATAATACTAATCTAGAAGAAAAAATCAGATATATTAGAAATAGTGATTTGAAAAATTGGTCAGTTAAAGACATGAATCAGGCTCTAGATAAAATAGATAATTTAAATCTGAGTATAATGGAGCGAGCAAGTTTAAAGAGAGAGGTAATACGATCTTCAGGATTTTTAAATTTTGATTTTAAAGGAACAAATTCAGATGTATTAGCATTTAAGGAGTTAAAAATAGAAATTATAGAGACTGATAAGCCATTTACATTATATAGAAGAAGCAAGGCTGGTGAACCAGAATCTAAATATGGCCTTGGTTATTGGTGGGGAGATAAAGAAAGAAATATTGAAGAAACTAGAAATGAGTTAGCCGTATTAGAAGTTTGGGGAAATCCGCTCAATACACAATATACAATTAAGGTACCCAAAGGGACGAGAATACTTAAAGGATTTACAGCTTCTCAAACTCAATATCTTAAAGAAACAAGTATAATTCAAGAATATAGAGAAGGTGGAGCTATGCAATATTGGATTAATAAGATAGATAACAGTTGGCTGCAATAAAGGAGGATAACGTGACGAAAGATCAAGAATTTATAAATTTAGCTCTAGATTGTGAGTGTATTCTAAAACAAAATATTCCGAGCAATCCTGACGATGCTAAAAGATATCATTTAATGTTAAACGAACTTGCAGGATTAAGAATGACCATAAAATCAAACCAATTAAATGAAAAATTATATTATTTATCAATTACACAGATGCTTGAAAAAGATGATCCAGAAGAAGTATTACAAGCTGTTTTAACACTAAATACATTTTATTGTAACTACTATCAACATTTATAAAATTAGTAACCCAATAAACTTGAGCCTATATTATTTATAGATAACATGGCTTATAGTGAAAGGCACTCGAAAGGGTGCCTTTTCTTTAGAAAAATTAATCTAATAAGAAAGATGGTCTTAACGTAGAGCATACGCCTTAAAATATGTCTAAATTGTGTCTAAACGTACAATTTTCTTTTTTTGATATGGTGTCCCCTAATATATGTAAACTATTAATTAACCAATAATTGACTTATACATTATATCAGCTAGGGTACATGGAATTATAACTAATTATTTTTATATTTTAATTTATTAATCTAAACGGCATTAATACAGGATAACCCAAGTTGGAGGAAGGCACCTTATGGTGTCTTTTCTTTATGGAATAAAAAGCCCACCTATTTCCGCAGGTGGGCTATATGTAATTTTGAACTTGTGCACGAATAAATTATAACAAAAACGCCTAATCTTCATTATAAGGGGGCACTATACAAGACTTCATTTACACTAAACAAACTAAACAGAGAAAAGCATTTAGTTATGTTTATCTCTTCCATTTTCATTTATTATATACAGATTGCAAATACATCTGCGTTGATTCATAAATACGCTGTTCATCATAACCAGATTCTTTTAATGCTACTAATGTATTTAACTCATACATTAAAATATAGTATTTCAAATCAACTCCACAAATAAACATTGCTTGATGATGTTCAGGATAAAATACGTAGCCTTCAAATTCTGTTTGTCCTTCCCCCAATCTAACCTGCATTCTTTTATTGCCATCTACACATACATAAGAATGAGTTGTACCGAACATTCTCACAAAGTATGGAATTCGATGATCCTGCTTTTTTTCCTGAATAACAGGTGTTTCCGAATTAACATAGATTTGTGAAATATTTATAGTTTCTTTTTCTAATTGATTTACTTCTATAAATTTCTTCATACTCTCAACATCAAAATGAAGTTCTATTGTACCAAAAGGTGTAATATGCTCAAACGAAAATACTTCATAATCTTCTATTAACAGATGTGGATAATATTTAACACGTTGTAAAATTGGATTTGATCCGGGGAATTTTTCCATATAATCTTTTATAACTTCTTCTTCAGCCATAAAATTTTCAAGCCAATATTCTTTCCATTTTTCAAAAAATGAATACTCTCCTAAATATGTAAACTGAGAATCTAAAACTCCCTTATAATCAAAATCTGTTATTTTTATTGGTGTAACAGGTGTAAAAGAAACTGGCATTTTACAACACTCCTTATAATTTTTTTATTTCTTCAAATACATTTCTATCCCAATAACCGATTAATAAATATGTAGACTATCAATATCTGTAATTTCTATAAACTATACTTCTTTTAATATTTTACAACAATTCTCAATTATTTCCCAATTAACTCCTAAACTTATCTTATATAGGGATAACCATATCAAAAAAAGAAAATTGTACGTTTGGACACAAATTGACCGGTTCCCTGTACGTTAAGGAACCGGCTACTTAGTTTGCTATTTTTTGATATGGTAACCCCTTGTAGATAAATTTAGAGATGTTAATCGTATTATAATAATATTTATCATCAACCATTTAAAGTTTCATTAAACTATGACATAACATATATTTTTTTGTACCATGCTTTGTTGATGTATTTAACCTTCTTAGGTGTTGAGGGGTTAAAATTATCCCTTAGTGTAGCCATATCATTAGAACATCCTGCGATATTTAAACAAAATGTAGCCAATAAAGATAGTAATATTAATTTATTCAAATAATCACTTCTAACTCTTTTTTAGTTAACATTTTGATATAAAATAAACCTCTCACTAACACTAACTTTACATTAGATTAAAAGTTGAAAACTATTCTTATAATCATAAAATGTTAAATTTTTATCCAATGAGATAGTAATACCCCTCCTAAAAACCTGCTTATTTCCCTAGGTCGGTCTTCTTAAATTCTTCAGCATCATGAAATCCTAAATCGAACGAATACAACGTTTCTAATGTCTCTGAAGCTCCAATATATTTCAAAATACTCTCTATATCTTTGTATGATTGAAAATATAAAATTTTTGCTTTTGGTATTTTTCCGTCAGTTTGTAATTTTTTCTTCTTAATGCTTAATTCTTCAAACATAAAATTATTTAAATGCTCCAAGATATCTTCAGACCCATGAATACGAAAGCGTGGTCTAACATAAATTTTATTTTCAGATCGTTTAACTTTTATCGTGCCAAGTTCATGCCTCAATAAAACATATTTTTTAATGAATATTTTTTTATTAAACTCACCTTTAGGAAATAACCTAGATTTTCCTCGTATCTGTGTCCAACCAAATTCTTTTACCTTTGTAATAAATGGATGGTCACTATTCATAGACATATACCATTCCACATACCCTTTATCTTCACAATATCTTGATCTTGTTTCTTTCCCAAAGAAATCAGCAAACTTTTTTACTATCACTTGTGACTTATGAGTGAATTGAAAATAACCTCCTGATTCATAACCATTACGCCATACCATACCTAAAGCCTCTGAAAATGCATCTGTTTTAATAAAATCATCTATCCAATTCTTCTCTATAAGATTATTAGTCATAAAATATTCCCCTTAAATTTTATCCTTCTAATCAATTGCAAAATAATACTTAATTTCTATAAACAAGAAATTAACCTTTTAAATTTCACGTACTATATCCGATGTGTAAAACCAAATTCTGCAATAAGCCCTATTCTACCATCCGTTCCCTTATCCTCTAACCAAGTAAGTAGTAAATCCCTTATTTATTCCACTATCTTAGCAAGTGGTTCCCCCAGATTTTAAACAATCCCATGTTTTTCATCTTTTCTTCGAATTTAATCTTGACTGGAGGTCTTGAGGGTTTGCATCATGTGGGAACGATTATGGAACACGGCTGGAAGGCAGATTTATCCCCTACTTTGAAAGATCACAAAAAAAGTAATCAATCAAAATAGATGGATAAGCGTCTTATTTTCGCCATGCGGTCACTTATAAGGTATCCGTATGTATAGACCCTGCTCACTCAGCGATTTTCACCGCATACATCCTTTTACTATGGCTTGTCCTTGTAATATCGTCCCTACACGACAAACTGAATGTACTCCCTAGCACCTTGATGCTAACGATAACCACCCGAACCTTTTAGAGAATCGTCCCTGGGCAAGTTCTCGCCCTCCCTCACCAGAAGAACAGGATTCCAATGAGGGGTGCTGTTTTTGTAGGCGCATACTCTGTACCCCCTGCACGACCAACAGCTAGCCACGCCGTAACACGTTCCCCCTATATGTATAGCAGCACGGAATTACGGCTTATCAGTTTTTATTTACGTGGTATCAGGCAATTCCACGCGAACAAAAAACAAAAAGACATCTCCAATTCCTAAATGGCCTGTAGATCCACAAGACTTCTAGGTTTAGAGATGCCCGTTATATATCTTTTGACTACAAAAAATACAATTCTAGCATTTACTAGTTGAATTTTAGTCAAACAATAGATAAAATGGGTATATCAAAGAAGCCTCGTGAAAAGGCATAGTTGTTTAAGGTTAGTGGTGGTACACTTCTTAAACGTTAACACTGTGGGTTAATACAGCTAATTTCTAGTCAAGTGGTGGTACACTTGCTAGAGCAAGTCATTCCCGCTAAAGGTTGGTAGCCGTTAGCATATGGGAGTGGCTTTTTGTTTTGTGTTCATATTCAATTGTCTTACCAATCTATTTATGTAGATTTGATTTATCAAAATATGTTTTGTTTTGTAGAATGTTGCTTGTTGTGTACTACGTTACAACAAGCTTTTTTGTTTGTAAACAGCGAAATGACAACTTAAAAGTACGCGTGAGTAGAAATGTATACCTACGAAAAAGTGTAAAAGTATACTTTTCTACCATACTTTTAAATTTGGTATACCGTTTCTAACTTACGCGTGAGTAGAAATGTATACTTATAACCTCATATTTATAAATTATTCCTGCTTTAAAATTGCGATTAACCCTTTATTAACGGTATATAGAGATAACGTCTCCAAACTACGCGTGAGTAGAAATGTATACTTTTACACCTTTAAAATCACCAACTCTATAAACTACGTATAAGTAGAAAAGTAGAAAAGTATACTAAAAAATCTTACGCTTTAGTATACTTTTCTACTCTTTCGATAAATTTGTTGAAAAAACATAAACTTTTCTTCGGTATACTATTGCGAATATTGTATGTAGATGTTACATTTTACTCAAAGGTATACTTATTCGGAGTTTTATGGAGGAATGTCGAAAATGACTAGACAAGCAACTACATACGTAATCGGTAACTTTAAAGGCGGAGTTGGAAAAACTAAAACAGCTACAATGTTAGCTTATGAAGCAGCTACTGTATTTAACGAAAAGTGTCTATTAGTGGATATGGATCCTCAGGGTAATGCTACAAGAGTCCTTGCTAAAACAGGTGACATTGAACAAATAGACAAGTCTATTACAGATGCATTTTTAAATCAAAATTTAGAGAATGAGATTATCCCAGTTATCGAGAATTTGGATATCGTTCCATCTAATACTTCATTTAGAAAACTTTCAAAAATCCTCTTTGATATGTTCCCAGAGGATGAACTTGCACAAATTACATATTTAAAGAAGTTACTAGAACCATTAAAAGATAAATATGATCGTATCTACATTGATGTACCACCAACAATCAGTGACTACTCAGATAACGCTATGATAGCAGCTGATTATTGTATCATCGTTTTACAAACACAAGAATTATCTTTAGAAGGTGCTCAAACATACATCGCTTATATGCAGTTCTTAGCAGAAACATATGATGCAGACCTACAAGTTTTAGGCATTATCCCAATGATGTTACATCAAGGAAAACGAGTGGATAATAAAGTATTACAACAAGCTCAGGAAATGTATGGCGGAAACGTTCTAAATACAATCGTGAGATATCAAGAACGCCTAAAAGTGTACGATATCGAAGGGATTCATAAAAACGTTAACGTCAGCGGTAATATTGATATGTGGGATGAAAAAGCTCATCAGCTATTCATCGATGTTCTTAGCGAACTTAATGAACATGAAAATTATTTCGCTACTATTAACGCTTAAGGAGGAAGTTCATTATGTCTAAAGCACCATTTCAGCCTATAGTCACAAAACCTGGGAACACTTTAAATGACAAAGGTGTACAGATTAAAGGAACTAACGATTTTGGCCGTAATAGTGAACCTGTTAAGAAGCAAGTTATTAAGCCTATTATCAATAAAGGAAAAGTAACAGCTCCTGAGAAGCCTGATCAACGTTTAGTTCCATCTAAAACAGCTAAAATTTCACCTGCTGTTTTATTAAAGCTAAATACACTTAAGCCATTTATAAAAGAACAAGAAAGCATGGATAAGGCATCGATTAATAGTATTATCGATATGCTTCTTGAAAGTTATGTAAATACTAAACTAACAACGAGACAATCTGAAGGTTATAAAGGGATGTACAAGCACCTTTATGAAATGCTGGAAAAGAAATAACACGTGAAAAGTTTAAATAGGAGTGGTACCTGTGGAAAATAAGAATAATTCATTTGTAGTAACAGTTACGCCTATTACTGACAACTCAGGTAAAGACATACAGGCACCTCAGAAAAAGAAATTTAAAAATCAACAAGGAAGTATTAAAGTTTCTAATGAATCAAAAGTAGAACTTGAAGCACTAATGAAAATTACCAACAAGAAATTCGCTCACGAAATAATTGATCTACTTATTAATAATTATGTAGAAAAAGAATTAACTGTAGAGCAGAAAATGAAATTTAAATTACTGACTGAAATATAAAAAGAAGTATCCCTTTTTCTAATTAGGGGTACTTCTTTTTATGAGGTACCTCCAGTATTTCAGAAAAAAACAACGCTAAGAGTATGCAAGATTTTATACGATTTTTCGGATAATCCAGTAACAAACGAGAACCCGAAAACTGCGCCTTAATAGGTATGTATAAAAAGACGAATAGATTTATTGCTACCGATAATAGGACGTTATGTTAACTGATCATGTATAGGATATTCATATAGGAATTGTTTCTATCAATGCTGAATTATACAAAGAAGGAGGCATGATAATGAAAAAAGAACAATTAATATTAATTGCTAGTCTTACTCTTTTATTTCCTGTCCTTGAATTTTTCTTCCAGAAATATGATTACTTCAATTTTTACGTACATATAGGTATTATAGCCATTGCTGTATCAACTGTCGTATTCACACTCCATTATATAAAACAAATTTATTGGAAATTATCGATCGTATGAGGAAAGTATGAAAGAATAGAATTTAATTGAATATGTTTTCTATTACCCGTTTCAAGCTTTTCCCCATACCTTTTACTGCCCATACTAGTTTAATGAACACTTTAAAGATAGCATCCCATACGTGTTCATTAATAAAAAATTCGTATACTTTCTTTAACCACTCTTTCGGGGATTTACTCTTACGTTTAAACCTTTGCCAATGCGTTTCTTCACTAGTTTTCATAACTACCCCTTCTTTCTTAATCGAATATGCTTTCTATTAGAAGTTTTAACACCTCGCTATAATGATGAAAAGAACGAGGTTTATCATATATGGCAATTTAATCACTCCTAATTTTAAATTAAATTCATTATATAACGATTTCTAAATTTTTAGGTAATTAGCGGTGAGAATTAAGCAAAATTTAAACAAAAACACCTATATTAGGCTTTAGTTACAGGTTTTCCCGCTATAAAATCAACTATTTGCGCCACCAACTATGGGATACGCGAATTACTTTGATATTATCTTTGAAAGAACAAAATAACTCCTTTCGAAAAACAAATGAACTGATATTAATCAACTTCCAATAACGAGAATTATGTAAATAAGCTGTCTATATGGACAGCTTATTTTTTTGTTGCTTAGCTTTTTTTCCGAAATGCTGACGATACCACTTTATGTTAAAAATACAATAATAAATACACATTCCTACAAAGTAGAAAAGTAGAAATGTATACTTTTCTACTTTTGCGTAGTTTATTTCGAACCCTTACCATACCTGTCTCCACTAGCTCATTTACATACTTATCGTTAGCGGAAGGCATTTTAAAATTCTATATGTCGATTTTTTCTTTGACCTTGCGGATAAACCACCATATCAAAGCTACAAGTAGTATGAGGAGCGGTATTCCCTGAATAAAGAGAAATCCTCCCCAAAAATCAAGTACAGTACTATATGGAGAGTCTGTTGCCATCACACCTATAAATAAAGCCACTGGAATTGTGCATAGATTTGCTCCTAAACTGACCATTATGAATATTAGATTTTTATCCTTAGTTTTTGGTGAATCAGAATTGAAGAATGAGAATACTGCAATGCCGCTTATAAAATACAGTATTACATAAAGCTGATTTAGATATCCCATAATATTCCTCCATTATCCTAATTGTACCATTAGCAAGTTCGATTTTGTATAAATTCGGATGAATAGGATATTCGTATAAATTTAACGTTATGTAATATTATTGATAGCAAGAAAAAAACGGATCCCTCCTCTAAAAAGGAATTCACTCTTTCATTATGTACTTCTATACTCGATTTGTTTTCTTTACTCTTGCAAACTTCCACAAAGCGACAATTAGTATGAGGAGTGGTATTCCCTGAATGAAGAGAAATCCTCCTGAAAAATAAAGCACACGACTAACTAGAGGAGGAGCTGTTGTCGAATCACCCGCAACATAAGCTCCATAATTAGCCACGACACCTGCATAATCAGCTATCCCACCTATAAATAAAGCCACTGGACTTGTAAGTAGATTTATCCCTAAACAAACCATTATCAATGATAGGTTTTTAGCCTTAATTTTTGATGAACTAGACAAGAAAAAAAAGAATATTGCAGTGCCGAATATAAGAAACAGTGATACATAATAAATTCCCATAATACCCCTCCATGACTTTAATTGTATCATCAGCAAGGATTAATTTGAGCAAATAGGATATTTATGTAAGTCAGGTATAGTGTTTCATTATCAGTAACAAGAAAAGAGTGGATACCTACTCTCACAAGGAATCCACTCTTTATTTTTCTACAACTCTATTTTTATACGTTCCTCTTCTTATCCTCACTAGAACTTCCACCACTAGTTCATTTAAATAATTATCATTAATAGAAGACATTTAGCGATGGACTACCTATAAAAGAAAAGTTAATCACCTTAAAAATGGAATTTCAGTAACAAAATTGAACAATATTACATTTCTGTTATAATATAATACGACAAAAAACTTATTAGAAAACATCTTGGAGGATCGTGCATTGAAAAGACATTATAAAATTGGCGGAATTATTCTTGCTGCATCACTCTTCGTTAGCGGCTGTGGGAATGGAGAAAAAGCAGAAGAGAAAAAAAGGGAATCTTGGACAGAACATGAGCAAAGATTAGAAAAAGAACAAGCCGAAAAAGAAGCACAAAAAGAAGCAATTAATTTTGAAGTAGGCGAATACTCTTATAATCCAGAAACTAAAATGTTAACGGTAAATGTAAAAACAAATATGCCGGAAGGATCAAAAGCAAAAGGTGTTATCAAAGAGCCAGAAAAAGAATATATAGCAGTAATGTCAAAAGAGAGCACTGTTCATGATGGGAATTTTCATTTTGAATTTGGTGACCATGTATCCGAAACGTCAGGACGTGAAGTTGTTAAAAATGGAAACTATGATTTTAAAATGACTTTTACTGTTGATGCCGAAAACAAAGCTGCATTAGATGCATTCAAAGACTATGACAATTTCGAAAAAAACTATAAATCTAATGGGGAATTAGAAGAGATAGAAAATGGATTTAAAGTTAGAGGAATTAATGCTGGAAAAGTAAATATTGAAAATGCTCTATCAGCAGAAGAAGCTGAAAAAGCAGAAATTAAAGAAAAAAAGAAACTAGCGAAAGATCTTTCTTATCCTGAATTAAAGAAAAATCCGGATGGACACAAGGACGAATTAGTGAAATATACTGGTGAAATTGTTCAGATCATAGAAAGTGGCGGTTCAACTGATATTAGATTAGCTGTTACAAAAAGGTCATATGGATATAACACCAACGACATTGTTTATGTAACTTTCGATAAACCAACAGAATTTGTTGAAAAAGATATAGTTACAGTAACAGGAAACATAGAAGGCAGTTATTCTTATACATCACAAGCAGGTTGGAATATATCCGTACCACTAATGAAGGCTATTGATATAACGAAATAGGTCATCAAAAAAAGCCCGGTTAATTTAATCGGGCTTTTCCCTTATCAATATAGGAAATAGTTTTAAGCATCCGATAATACAAATTCCATTTGCCGACTCTGTGTTTTAAATCCAAGTTTTTCGTAGAATCGTATAGCCTTCTTGTTAAATTCTAAAACATTTAATTCTACACTTGTTGCTTGTATTTCTTTAGCATACTCAAATGCTTTTTGAACTAAAATTTTTCCTATTCCTGTTCCTTGACATATTTCACTTACACCAATATTGCGGATAAAGAGTACTTTTCGCTCAACTAACTTTGGATTTTCAGATGGTTCTTTAATATCTAAGATTAAGTAAGCAAGAATCTCTTTATTATTGTCCTCTACTACAAATATCTCTATGTTTTTATCATTAAGCCACTCTTCGTATGCATTGCGATCCAAAGAAGCTGAAGTATCAGCGTAAATATCTGGTCTTCCCTCTATATGTAACTGTTGAACCTGCTTGTTTATATTTGATATATCCCAAAAATCTTCTGAAGCAGCTAGTCTTACTGTGAAAGGCAAAACTTCATTAGACATAAGTCCATTCCTCCAAATGTTTTATTTAAATTGGGTTTAACAAAGCGCATCATTATCCGTAGCAAAGACAAAGAGGAACCCTCCTCTCACAAGGGAACCTCCTTATTCTCACCAGAACTTCCACCACGGCTTTTTCTTCTCTTTCGCAGCAGCAACCTCATCACGAAATTCTTGCATCATTCTCTTCGTTTCCTGCATCTCACGCAGTGTCTTCATAAGCGTCTCGTCTCGCGCTTCCAATCGTTTTTCCACTCGTTCATTATGTGCTTCTACGCTTGCTTTGATTTCCTCATTGCTTTGCTTGGCCTGCTCGCTTAATCGCTTCTCCATCGCTAACATACTCTGATTCATTTCTTGCGTCATAACGCTGTACTGTTCCTGTAGTTGTTGTTTAATGTGGAATGGCACTAAGTCCGTTTCCTCAGGCTCTTCTTGAATCAGATCCGGATTAACTTTCTCTATTTGCTGCGCAATCATCTTCGCTGCCTTCTCTAGTGTCATACCGTCATGCTTGCTAAGCTCAATTAATTTCTCAATCACCATTATGTCACTGTCTGTGTACTGGCGTCTGCCGCGATTATCCTTCTTCACTACGAATCCTTCGCGTTGCAATACTTCCATGTACTTTCTAAGGGTGCTATCACTTATTCCTAGTCGTTTATATACTTCACTAGCAGAATAAACAATTTCGTCCGTCATAACGTCACAACACCTCCTAGTGAGAGTATTCCATGATGGTTAAGAAATTCCTGCAAGTAAAAAAAGGAGCCTACTAGGACTCCTTTTTGTTTTAAATCTTAATAGTTAATTGTAGCTTGTCCAGCCGGATACCATGTTCCGTTTTTTGCTAGAGCGAAACCATAGACAGTCTGACCAGAGCCGATTTTTTGTTTAACATTATTTAATGATTCATATCCATATGCCTTATAATCATTCCCGCTTTGTGGATATGCTACTGCTAATGTATTGTAATTATTTGGATCAGAATAACTATTTGTCCAAGCTATTTTTTGATAATACGTTGAAGTGAATGGATTTTCTAAGCCTTTTACAGCAAACTCAACAGTGCTCCCATAGACATTAACAGTAGTATACGCCGTACTTAAAGTATTTAAGTCTGCAACCTTTTCCTTACTTAAAGCTGGTGTGTTTTCTGCCGCCATCACACCGCCAGCTCCAGATAACATGACCCCAGTCGCTAATGCTCCAATTACTAGTTTCTTTAACATAAAAAAATCCCCCTTTAATAGTTTTATAGCTTGCAACTTCATCATACTTTCGATTTTCAAATATGTAAATATATTACAATTTTAGAAACATAAAACTATTTATTTCGAATGTTGAGTTAAGATATGTTGTCTGATAATAACGATAGATGGTTATTATCATATGAAAAAATCCTACATTAAGTAGGACTAAATCGCTTTAGCAATCTCGACAAGCAGCCTCATAAACAACGGAATCATTTGAACTACTATATAGCCAATCCCAGCACGACTTATTAGCGAGAATCCCCGTTCCTGACTACCAACCATAATGAATAGCCCGCCGCATAACGCTACAACGGATGCAATTGGATAAGATACTGCTTTAATCAAGAAAATAACCGGTTCAAACGCATTTACAATACGATTGTATAACTGGCCATCTATATAGTTTTTTATTGCCCCGTCATTGGACTGCACATCTTTAAATACCTCATTCACATCTGGATTATTTCCATCAGCAAATACATGAGGAATATCTATAATATTGCTGAATATAATTACACTGCCAATCATAATTCCTATTCGCGCCGCCACGGGTGCGTATTTTTTTGCTTTCTTTTTGAACAAGCTCCAATTTTTCTTCGCTCCATAGTTACCATCCATAAAATCTTTGATGCTCATTGTCTCAGTTGCCATATGGACCATCTCCCTGTTTTTAATGGAAATCAGTAACCGTAAATATGTTACAATCCAATCCCTCACAAAGCTTCTGGATTTGCTTCCTTCTATATTCCGTCGTGGTGTACCAGATAAACTTTGGTGTCTTTTCAAATACATTGCATTCCATTAATTTGCGATACTTCTGCATCTTGATACAGTTCGCGCTCATCTTTTGTTCATGATCTACCTCTACAATGTGGTAACGGCCATTATCGGTGAATAATGCATCTGCAATTATGGAAATGATACCTTTCACGTTCATCTTCACTTCTTGTTTCCACGTTTTTGGGCATTCGTAAGCGATGTAAATGTCGTTCCTCATAATATAATGGCGGAATTGATTCGAACGCTTGAGTATTTTCTTACTCCCGATACGCTCGCGCCCTTCCTTGTTCAAATAGAAAATTTTCTCGCCATCTCTAAAGCTAGATACATATTCTTCAAGACCTTTCATTACACGAGAAGCATTCCTATCACCACCGAGATCGTGAAGTACCTGGATTTGCTTTCTACTAAGAAAGCCGAGTTTCTTCAAGCTCAAGAGTATACTTTCCGTTCTCGCTTCCTTCATGGCTAGTTTTTGCATCTTGATGCTCCTTCCTCGCTCTTATGTTGATGTGCGGCTTTATGATGTTATCAATTTGCTTATTATCGATATAAATTGTCTGTAGGACCTTTTTCTCGTTCGTTTGATATATAGCCCTTCCTTTTATGTTAGGAAGGCTCTCTGCGCCGCCCTCGTCTAATACGGCACGGCTCCCTACCTCTGTTTGTAATCTAAAGCAAACACGAGCACCAATGTTTTGACGCAGTTGTGACGGCATAGCGCTATTCGTCGGATATTGGGTTGCATATATTAAACGGAATCCAGCCGCCCTGCCACGACGACCAATATCAACAATAATGTCCTGGCACTCCTGATATGGCGCTATATCAGCCGCTTCATCTACGATTACAAAATACCGTACTGGATCCCCCGCTTCTTTTATATCTTCGTATCCTTTTTCTAGTAAGTATTCGTTTCTAGCATTCAGTTTATCTTGCAATTCCTTTAGAGTCTTAAGGGCTTCCTCTGGATTCTTCGCAATTGATTCGACTTGGTTTAAGAATCGGTAACGGTTGAAAGAGAGACCACCCTTCAAATCTATAAGGAATAGCTTTATATTTTCTGATTGGTTGCATACCAACGAAGTAATAATAAGCTTTAATACATTCGATTTCCCCATATCCGTCATACCGGCAGAGATCATATGTGATAACTGGTCAAAGTCGTGTTTTACTAATCCATCCCTTGTATAACCGATAGGTACCTCCCACCCCTTACATTGCTTCATCATGTCTTCCTCAAATTTAACAAAATCAGGAATTCCTCTTTCATAAACTCGTATTTTAAGTAACCCATCGTAAGACAGCTCAATTTCCTTTCTAACGAGTTTTTTCTTGTTTATGATGTTTTGTGTTTGTTTCAAGATATCTTTTCGCAGTCGAAGAGATTTGAAGTCTTGTAGTTTAAAATCATAAACTTTGCTCTTATGATTTAATCCATCCTCTAAATGCTGCATCTTTTGCTCGAAATCGGAGAAACTAAGACCAAGCGGAATCCTATACGCATATTCAACTCCCCAATCATTTCTCGTTTTACGAAGCAGTTGTATAGTCCTGATTTCTTTTCCTTCTTTTACTTTTAATCCGCAGTTCGCACATATCCTTTGAATTTTAGAGGCATCATTTGTTGCTCCTTTTTGATGCATTTTTGATAGAAAGACTACACCACCGACTGCAACTGAACTTACTAACTCAAATATCACAAACTCGCACCACCCTTCTTTATGTATTCTGCAAGAATAGTCCCTGGAGATTAGAAGAGATAAAAACAATTATGAATCATTGAAAATACTAATCTTTCAATGTCTGAAATAGTATTCCGTAAGCGAATTCTATTCAGAATAGGTGAAACGAAGTTTTAAAAGACTAGCAATTTGGAACTGAGAATCGCAATTTGTTTGGTATGGTAAAAAGTATTGTGTACTGTTTGGTCTTTATGTCAGTTTTTTTCTCGTGTTTAAAAAAATGACGAAAAGGGCAAGCTATTCATGAGGTGGTAAAGGTGTTCGGATTAGGTAAAAAACGTAGTAAGTTCGGTCGCTGGTTAGACAAGCAAGGGATTACACAAGGAGATTTAGAGAAGGCCGCCAAGTTAAGTAGAGGTACGATTTCGAAAATATGTAATGATAAAGAATACACACCTAAATTTTCGACTATATCCCAAATAACAAGGGGATTAAAAAAATTAGGAAAAAACATAAATGAAAATGACTTTTGGATGTGATAATCAGCACTCAAAACCAGGGGCTGATTATTTTTTCCTTGAATTTTTCCTACCACTTTGATTTTTTAATTACTTGTCCTTCTTTAATAAGTATGAGGGGGGATTTAAAATGCAAATTAATTTCAATAATAATGGAAAGAAAATCAAATTTAAAATAACGGTTAACCAGCCTAGTTTTAAAATCAAAGCAACAAGCCTGTTAATATTACTAAGAATATCAGAGGCTTTAAGTACTATATCGCGTATCTTCTTTTAATAAAAAGCTGACTAAATATGAAGTGACCCCTAAAAG
>NZ_QOSA01000005.1:0-235952 GCF_008368795.1 Bacillus sp. BF2-3 | reverse complement strand
CAATTGGGGTGCAGTTCACTATTGGATGGCTCTATACTATAAAGAGAATTTGTTATTGGATTACTTCAATTTCCCTTCAAAAACAATCTTCCTACCGCACGGCTCAACTACTGTTTTGCCGTCTTTCTTTACTTCATGAAAGATTGGCTCTTCCATACGACGAGACGGAGCGTAGCCTTCTTGTTCCATACGTGCTAAGCAGTCTGTAATTGTTTCATTTTCAAGTACTTCAAATTTCTTTTTATTAGGTTGTTTTGTCATGCCCTAACCTACTTTCTATTTTTCTTGATGCGAATTGATTTTTCATGTAGACCATATATAACATTGCGAGAATTCCCATTATAATCATAACCGCAATAAAAAAGCTTGTATACTGTATTTTTTCTATAAATACGCCGCCTAATACAGGTCCCATAATACTTCCTAAACTAAAAGCGATTCCGGATAATATATTACCTGCCGGTAGTAAGTGTCTCGGTAATAAGTCAGTCATAAATCCAAGCCCTAAAGAGAAGCACGATCCAATAACCATACCCGCTAAAAGCATGCAGGCAAAGACAATCCAGTAATATTGATCAAATACGGCGGCAAGTAGAAAAATGCCCGTACTTATGCTAAACGTCCAAGTTAATATACGGTCCCTTCCGTATTTATCACTTAATATACCGAGCGGAATTTGTGTAATAATACCCCCAACTGCAAATGCTGGTAACAAGAAGGATACATCTGAAACAGACCACCCTTTACGAAGTGCGTATACTGGTAAGTTACTGTTTAACATTGCTTCAAGTACGCCATATGCAAGTGGTCCCAGCAGTGCAATCCATCCTAATCCAATAACTTGTTTATAACGAGAAAATGATGATTCACTCTTCGCTTCTCTTTCATCTTGCGCTGGGAATGCATTTTTTGTTGGAAGTAGTAAAAGCCAACCTATTAGACAAAGTATAGTAGATATAATAAATGGTGTTGCAAGACCGTACTGCACAGTGCTTGCTAAATACGGACCAACGGCAAAACCAATTCCGAAGAATACACCGTATATCGATACTTGTCTCCCTATTTTACTTGGGTCTGATGTTGTCGTGATCCATGTTTGTGTTCCGACATGAAGCATATGATCTCCAACTCCAACTAGAAATCTAAGGATAAACCATACCCAAAATGAAAATGTTTGTGTAAAAAAGAATAATGAAATAATAACGAGAAACCCACCTATAACAATAATCGGCTTCATTCCAAACCTTTGCATCGGTTTTTCAAGAAACGGCGAAATAACTAATATTCCAATGTACAATGCCGTCGCATGAATACCATTAATACTTGAACTAACCCCTTCTTGTTCAAAAATCATTGCAATGGCCGGTAAGAGCATTCCTTGTGACAAACCCGAGATTGCTACAATCCCAACCATAATCCAAAAAGTAAAACGCATTGACATCCTCTGTCCCTCTCCTTCTCACGCTTCCACTTTTCATTATAAACTGTTTCTTCAAATGCGTGTACGAATATTCGCAATAAAAAACAAGCTAAAAGAATGAACCTTTTAGCTTGTTATCTTATCCTTCCCAAACTTGCGCTTTCACATTGTAATGAAAGTGTTTAAAATATGGATTTTCATAAAATGAAGGTCCATATAAGTAATGTTGCATATGAGCTGTTAGTGGCTGCTGCATTTGTAAAGGAACTACAGCTGGTGAAACTTGCATATACATCGGATCTATCATTATTTTTGTATAGATATGATGATTATATGGCGAATAAGCGATTAAGGATGGTTTATGCATTGATAATCTCCCCTTATACATACAAATGTTATAGTATATGCAACACTTCTCATTTCGGGGATTATTTCTGTTCTAACCAATCCTCTACATGTTTTATAAATACATCTAAACAATCAATAAACGGCGAGTGTCCGCAATCTTCTAATACCTTCAACTCTGCATTTGGCAAATGTTTCGCTAATTCCTCACCGACTACTTGCGGTACGACATAATCTCTATCACCTTGTATGACGAGTGTTGGCGCTTTAATACGATGAATTTGTTTACTTCCCTCTACAACCCCATTATGTTCATCTGAAATATTAAATGTAATGAGCGCATAATTCACATCTACGAAATTACGTTGCGTTAACATATCATCTAAATACTTTTCATAACGATCCGGTTCAGGTTGATTATGTGTATATATTAATAGATTCCATACTGTACGGTAATATAGTTTGTTCATATTTTTTATCGCATCTAATACGGGAGCGATTTGTACTGGATCTTGCGCAATTTCTTCTTTCGTCTTTACTAAACTTGATACAATCGGCTGCCCATTCGTATCTTTTTTAAAGATTGGGTATCCTTTCATTCCTACTGATTCTACTAAAATTAACTTTTCTACAAAAGTTGGGTGATTCGCTGTAAATTGCATCGCAACGCCACCACCCATTGACCAGCCCATTAATGAAAATTTCTCTAGCTTTAACTCGTCAATAAATAATTTTACATCGTCTGCAAAGTCTTGTAATGAATCTATCGACTGATTATACGTTGATTGTCCAAACCCTCTTAAATCAAGAGCGTAAATATGGTATTGATCTTGCAACTTTTCAATAACTAAATCCCAATGTTGTGACGATGTCATGTTCCCGTGAATGAGTACAAGAATATCTGTATTTCGCCTTCCAACTTCCTGATATGCAATCGTTTCTCCGTTCGATAGTGAAACAAACTCCATTGTTGCAGGCTTAATCATCACAAGTTCCCCCATTCTATTTAATAGAAAGAAAATTCTTTACTTAATTAAAGAATAGCACGTAGAATATACGTTCGCAACATAAAACCTATAAGAATTTTTTACATAAATCAACATGTCTATTACTAGACAATTATTATAAAAAAGTATATAGTTAGCTAGGTAACTAATTTGAAAGGATCAACATACATGGACGAAAAACAACATTTTTTTCACATCGTCAGCCAGACTTCTCGAAAGTTTACGAAGAAATTTAATGAACGTGTATCTCCAACAGGGTTATTTAGTGCGCAATGGGCTGTTATTTTCCGCATTAATCAAACTGGTTCTTGTACGCAAACAGAATTGTGCCAGTATTTAAATGTTGAATCACCAACGATGACTCGTACGTTAACACGTATGGAAACGATGGGATGGATTATTCGTACAGAAGGTAAAGATCGCCGCGAGAAGCTCATTTCTTTATCCGAAACAGCGATAAAGATGATTCCAGTATGGCAAGAAGAAGTTGATACTTTCGAAGAAAAAACGCTAGAAGGTATTAATGAAGATGATTTACATCAAGCATTTCAAGTGTTACAACAAATTATTAAAAATTTAGATTAAATTGGAGGGATGACGATGCAAAGTGAGAAACTTTGGACGAAGGATTTCCTCGGAACTTGTTTTAGTAGTCTATTTCTTTTCTTAACATTTTACATGCTTATGACTACTCTGCCTGTCTATGTCATAGACGGCCTAAAAGGAAAACCTGAGGAAATTGGTTTAGTTGCAACTGTGTTTCTTATTTCTTCTGTTTTATGTAGACCATTCACAGGAAAATGGCTCGATGATTTAGGAAGAAAGAAAATATTATTTATTTCACTTTCATTATTTTTAGCCGCTACTGTTATGTATTTCGGTGCGCAAAGTTTATTCTTATTACTTGCCCTTCGCTTCTTGCACGGTATTGGGTTCGGGATGGCAACGACAGCTACTGGTACGATTGTAACTGATGTTGCGCCAGCTCATCGACGAGGCGAAGCGCTTGCATATTTCGGCGTATTTATGAGTCTGCCGATGGTAATTGGTCCTTTTTTAGGTTTAACAATTATTTCTCATTTTTCGTTTACAGTATTATTTATCGTTTGTTCCGTATTTTCATTACTTGCATTTTTATTAGGACTACTTGTAGATATTCCGCACGAAGCACCTGTTAGCAAACAAAAACGTGAAAAAATGAAATGGAAAGACTTAATCGAACCATCTTCTATTCCGATTGCACTTACAGGATTTGTTTTAGCCTTTTCTTATAGTGGTATTTTATCCTTTATTCCTATTTATGCGAAAGAACTCGGTTTAAGTGAAATCGCAAGTTACTTCTTTATTTTATACGCACTTGTTGTTGTCATTTCTCGTCCATTTACAGGAAAGATTTTTGATCGCTTCGGTGAAAATGTACTCGTTTACCCTGCTATCATTATTTTCACAATCGGAATGTTCATATTAAGCCAAGCACAAACTTCATTTTGGTTCCTTGGCGCAGGTATGCTAATCGGTTTAGGTTACGGGACATTAATTCCGAGTTTCCAAACGATTGCGATTTCTGCCGCTCCAAACCATAGACGTGGTTCTGCGACAGCTACGTATTTCTCATTCTTTGATAGTGGTATTGGTTTTGGTTCTTTCATTTTAGGTATTGTCGCAGCGAAATCCAGTTATCATAATATGTATTTTATCGCAGCTATTATCGTTGCGTTCACTTTACTTTTATATTATGGATTACACGGACGAAAACAAAAATTCAAGAAACAACCTACAGACGGAAAAATTTCCGCTTAACGTTAATAAGGAAAGTAAACTTCCCCGTTTACTTTCCTTATTTTGTATTTCTTTCAAGCCGAGCGTATACTTATAGTAGAAATAAAAAGGAGGGCCATATATGAAACTAAAAAAATCTCCCCTACTCTTACTTATACTAACATTCATATTTGTAATTACAGGGCTTGGGTTTACTTACTTCAAACAAAATAAAACGACCCCATCAAAACATAATGTGACAAAAGAAAACTGGTTAAATGACCCTTACTTACGTTGGTCGTACACACACATGAAAGAATTCACTTTAGTTAATGACGTAAAAAACAATCCTGACCAAATTGCTCACTTCCCTTCCGCATTGCAAAACTTAGACGATTTTGCTGTGGAGCGTAGATTCGGAAATACAACTCCTCTAAAAAAACTTTTAGATGATAACAAAACAGATGCTTTTGTCGTTGTACATAATGGACAACTTGTTTACGAACGATATTTCAATGGGTATAAACAGAATGAACCTCATGGTATGGCATCATTAGCAAAAGTCTTTACCGGGGCAATTATACAATCTCTCGCTGAAGAGAATCGTATCGATTTAGAGAAAACAGCTGACACTTACATAAAAGAATTAAAAAACACACCGTTCGGTAATGCCACACTTCAGCAATTAATGGACATGCAAGTTTCAGCTGAATATCCTACTCATGGATATGAGCAACCTGGGCTAGAAAATCAAGATGCACAATTATATTTAGCTAGCAATATTTTACCCCGCGGCAAAAATTACGACGGTCCGATGAAAATTTATGATATGTTACGGGAAGCCGAAGAAACTGCACCGCCTGGTTCTTCCTTTTCTTACAATAACGGATCAACAGAAACGCTCGCTTGGATTATTAGAACTATTACTGGTAAATCACTAGCTGAAAATGTAAGCGAACGAATTTGGTCTCAAATTGGTATGGAAGAAAACGCGTATTACGTTACAGATGAAACAAAAGTAGAACAAGCTAGTGCTGGATTAAATGCAACTGCTAGAGATATGGCGAGATTCGGGCAATTACTATTAAACAACGGGGAATATAATGGAAAACAAATTCTCCCTTCTTCTATTACTAAAGATATAAAAAATGTCCAAGAAGGTGAACTTGCAATTGCCCCTGGAGCTTCCATTTCTTATCATAATCAATGGTGGATTCCGCACAATGAACAAGGTGCTTTCGAAGTGTTAGGTAGTTACGGACAAACACTTTACATCGATCCGAAAACAAATATGGTAATCGTTCATTTCTCTTCTAACGCAACGCCAAGTAATGAAATACATTCGGTTTACTCAAATATGTATATTGATATTGCACATCATTTAGAAAAGCTTCCACAGTAGTGGAAGCTTTTTCATTACAGTACATTATTTACACTACTATACCAATTATCTTTTCGTTATTAGAAAAGATTGAAAAAACAATTACCTAAAATACACCTATCGAAAATTTTATAAGCAGGTTACAATTTTAATTGAGCGTTTAACTTATACATCCACATCTTTTGGAGAATGTATTAAAACACTTCCCTTACAAAGATTGTCTGTTCATATTGGTCGAAAATTTCTTCTATAGATGAAAATAAAGTTTCTTCCGGGATGATGAACTTTATTTTTTGACCAGTTTGCAACAGTTGCTTTGAAGCCAGCTAGTAACCTTTCTCTATACTATCCCTATAAGTGCTACCCCATTTCCAACCGTTTTTCTTCTAGTATATTAAAAGCAGAATTTGATACGAGGCTCTATATCAATCTATCAATAAATTACCACTCTGTAAATATCTGAATTTTCTTTACATTGAAGGTTATCTCCTAAACAACCTCGAATAATTGTAATACATATACATAAGGAGGTTGATCTATTTTGTTTCGTTCCTTTACAAATGGTTGCGTCGCCTTAGTGCAACGCTTCTTGCCAGAACCGTTTATTTTATCATGTTTACTAACTGTTTTCGTTATCTTCTTTGGTATGTTTGCGACTCACCAAACACCTGTAGAAATGATTAATCACTGGGGTAATGGAATTTGGGGACTCCTCGCCTTTTCTATGCAAATGGCACTTGTACTCGTGACTGGATCTGCTTTAGCAAATGCTCCTCTTATTAAAAAAGGATTAACGAAAGCTGCCAGACTACCAAAAACAACTGGACAAGGCATTATTGCCATTTCAATTGTAAGTTTACTCGGTGCATACATAAACTGGGGCTTTGGAATTGTTGTATCTGTTTTATACGCAAAAGAAGTGGCAAGGCAGCTGGACGGATTAGATTATAGACTAGCAATCGCCTCTTCTTACTCTGGATTTCTCATTTGGCATGCCGGTCTTTCTGCCTCTATCCCTCTTACGTTAGCAACAGGCGGTGAAACGTTAATTAAAACGACTGCTGGAAGTATTAAAGAGGCGATTCCAATAACAGAAACGTTATTCTCACCATACGCTCTCGTTCCAGTTATTATTTTTCTCATTACGATGCCTCTCATTAATAAAGCGATGCATCCAGACGAAAAACATACGATTACAGTAGATCCTAGCGTGTTCCATGAAGAAGCTGCTGCTCAAGAAGTAGAAAAAAATACGTTCGCTGAAAAGATGGAAAATAGCATTATTATTACACTTTGCGTTGGATTGTTAGGTCTCATTTATATTTTCAATTACTTTTATACGAAAGGTTTTAACCTTACTCTCGATATCGTGATTTTTATGTTATTAATTGCAGGTCTTATTTTCCACCGTACTCCGATTCAGTATATTCGTGCTTTTTCAGACTCTACGAAAAGTGCTTCTGGCATTTTACTTCAATTTCCGTTTTACGCAGGAATTATGGGCATGATGATTGGAGCAAATAGTGAAGGACTTTCACTTGGAGGAGCTATTTCTAATTTCTTTATTAGCATTTCAAATGAAACGACTTTTCCGCTCTTTACATTTTTAAGTGCTGGCATTGTTAACATTTTCGTTCCATCTGGCGGCGGTCAATGGGCTGTGCAAGCACCAATTATGATTCCAGCTGGCGCTGAACTTGGTGTACCTGCTGCAAAAACAGCAATGGCAATTGCATGGGGCGATGCTTGGACGAATTTAATTCAACCTTTCTGGGCATTACCAGCATTAGCGATAGCTGGTTTAGGTGCTCGTGACATTATGGGATTTTGTGTTGTGAACTTACTATATGCGGGTTTTATCATTAGTCTATGTTTCTTATTTATTTAAACAAAAAGCTAGTTTTATACTAGCTTTTTTACATAATAAATCACTTATTTCCCACGCAATTTATAATCTTCTCCCACTCTGATTCCGTAAGATGTAATGACTCAAATGCAAAAAAATCTTCGCAAATTTTTCCGATCAGGTGTGGATGTTCCCTCAAAAAATTCCACTGTAACGCTTTAGGAAGAAAATATGTTTCATATTCTTTACTTCCCCTTACTACCTGATCAACTTCTCTTTCACAAATTCCTCTTATTAAATAATCATTTCTTAACTCTATTTGAATTTGCTGAAATGTTTCGCTGCATTTTTTCAATTGAAGTAAACACGTAACATACTTCCGAAAAAGTTCGCCATCATACTGAACACAGTTTATAATACGATCGACTTCATTCATAATGCACGAGCCTTTTCTTCTATTTGTAATAACCATTTCTCACGCTTTGATACTTTACTCGTTTTCACAGATTGAAACACTGACCGTTTTATATCGCGAATGCCACAAAAACGTAAAATACCTCTCTTCATCATAATCCAATCTGCTGATCGATATAACAATGCGACGTACCATAGAGGCGAGTCTAACGTATTAATAACCCATGCTTTTTTCCCTTGCAATAATCCTTTCGGCAGAGCCCCTTCATATTTATAAGCAAATCCAGCTACGAAAATACGATCGATAAATCCTTTTAAAATTGCTGGCATCCCCCACCACCATATTGGATAGATGAATAGAAGTGTATCTGCTTCTTCTACTAACGTTCTATACCGAGCTGTTTCCTCTTCATTTACTAAATCGCGTCTTTTCTTCTCTTCATTAAATACGAGGACTGGATCAAATTGTTCTTTGTATAAATCAAGTACGGTAACTGAATGATTTGTTTCCTGTAGTCCTTTTTGCACATGATTGAAAATCGCCGCGTTAAAACTTGAAGGGTTAGGATGAGCATATATAATTAGTACGTTCACTACAAAACAACTCCCTCTATACGTTAAAGTTTCTCCTTCTTTAATAACTTCTCTACAATTTGTACGTTTTTCGAACTTTGCAACAATCGATTTAATAATATAAGTAACTCTTCTTTTTCTAAATCTTTCAGTTTCTCTTTAACTGCACTCTCACCAGCACCTTGCATATCATAAACAACTGCCACCATATGTTCACAATAATTTCCATAGGGACACTCACAGTTACTTTCTGAAAAATCTTCGAGATCGATAACTACTTCATAATTCCCTGCATTTCCAGTAACGAAAGCAAACACTTTTTTATCTTGTATTTCAACATCTTCTACATGCCCATCTTCATAATATTCATATCCCTTATCTACAATGTACTTTGGGATTCATTTCGTTATATCTTTTAATAAGTAAGCGTACATAATTGTACCCCTTCCTTTAATTCCCTTTTGACTTCAAAAATCCTGCATGTTATTCTAATTACTGTTAAGTAGCAAGTCTACGTGACAAAACGACTGACACCTATTCGGCGAAGGTGTCTCTTTTCATTTGCAGCCGATATGAATTGCCTCTTTCAGGCACATTCAATTTTTGACACTACACACTCAACACCATTCCCTGTATCAGGCTGCTTTAGCAGTCTTTTACTCTACATACTCCGTTATTTTAAGAAAAAAAGAGAGCTTAGCTCCCTTTTCTCGCCTTATACAATACCCCTTTTTCAGCATAGAGATATTCATCAGCTAATGTAATTTTCCCATCCAGTTTTAGTTCGTCTAATAATCTTGATAAATAAAATTGATGCAACATCTTTTTCGTGAATTTTCCTTCATGATGCGAAACGATATGTTCTTGAATATCTAACAATGATATCGGCTTATCTTGCTCTATCATATATTCATAAACTGTACTACGCAGTTTTACGTATTTTTCGAGTGTCACAGTAATGCGCAACCCCTTTCTTCTTAATATAAATTTTCGTAATCGGTTTTTTTGCAATAAAAAAACCTCTCCGATAAGAAGAAGTTACGTATATATCTTCGTCTTATCTCCCAGAACAAATATGTTCTGCTGGAATTAGCACCTGCATCGCGGTTGCTGGGTTTCATTGGGCCAGTCCCTCCACCTCTCTGGATAAGAAAATATTCACTTAATTCTTACTATACGTAATTCCACTTCAATTGTCAAACAAATATAATAAATATAACAAATTATATTTTCTTCCTTACTGTTCATACTACCCATATACGAACATGCAAGGAGGATTATGAAATGCATCAAAATGCTCGCGGATATGTACAAGATTCTTTTCAATCATTACAAGAAGCTAAAAATTGTTTAGAAGAAGCGCTCGAAACAGTTGAAAAAGATTTTAATCGCGCTCGTATTGAACAATCACTTTATGCTGTTGAACAAGCTATTCAACGTTGCGAGTACACCGTTCACATTTTAGAAAAAGATTAAAAACTTCCCATCAATTGATGGGAAGTTTTTTCAAATGGCATACTTCATAATTATTGCCGTTATGATTAAAAAATATACAGAATTAGCAATTTCTAAAATTCCTACTTTTATAATAGAAATTTTTTTGCCATACAACACAATTGCTCGAATGACACTTGGTATAAAAATAAGAGAACACCACGGATTGATCACAAATATGATTATCGTTAATACGATATGATATCCCCAAGATATAAGACGATACTTCGGGTTATTTTTTTCACGAATCATCGTTTTCACATAGAACGTACTACCTAAAAAGTATAAAAATGAAATAAGCGCAATGAATAATGCTGTATGATCGATTTGCTTCATTGAAAAGGAATAACTAATTAACCCACCGATACAAAACACAATAATCGCACAAATATCATTTAATAGTGCTCTTTCATTTTTTTGACGAGCGTAATACATATTCACTATAAATAATGGAATCATTACTATTACGAATAAAAGAATTCGCCACTCATATAATAAAGAAATCATCCCAAATAGGAACGCAATAATAAAATAAATAATGGCAACTTGTAAAAACTCTTTTTTTCGTCTTTGCTTTATGTACGTAAGAAATGGGTACGTAGCTAAATAGATAAAGAACCACGCTAAAAACAATGGAATATGATAAATAGTAGGTTTCCCAAGTATGACACTTAATAAAAAAGGAATAACAAGCATGGCCCATGCACCATGTTGCTTCGGAATAACTAACTTCATTAACTATACACCTCCCTTTTGAAAAAAGTTCTCACCTACAATTATACAAATAATTTTATATAATAGCGGATGCATATTGAATCGATTTTTTGACAAAAAAATGCTCCTTACATTATGTAAGAAGCATGAAAGAGGCAAACGAATATGTAAGTCGCGACCCTACCTTATATGAGTATGCTTTTCTATGTCACGTTATGCTCATCTAATATACCGTATTTCTTTTTAAATCTTGTAAGAATCGTAATCCATGAAGTACTAAATAGTAATAAGAAAATAACATTCGAAATCGCATGGCTCAAATCAAAGTAAAAACTTGCGATATAATACGAAATGACAGTTTCCCATGTTGCTTCTCGTATAAAACCGAGAAGGCCCCAGAAATTCATAATCCAGCCAAATAAAAAGCCAACAATTACTCCGTAAAGAAGTCTCCCCCATAGCTTTTTCATAAAAAATGTATTACGAAGTAAACCTGCTATAAAACCAATCATGCCCCACGAAAACATTTGCCACGGTGTCCATGGACCTTGTCCTAAAAAAATATTAGATACGATTGCTGCTGTAGCACCAATCATAAAACCAGTTTCACTTCCAAATACAATTGCAGAAACGATAATGACAAAAGAAGTTGGTTGTACACTTGGTAAAATAGAAAATGGCACCCGGCTTACTGCTGCAATTGCCGCTAATACAGCAACGAGAACAATTTCACGTGAAACAAACGCCTTTCTTTCAAAACGGATATAGAAAGGTAACATAATAACCGCTAATAGAAACAAACTACTTAACATGTAATAACCGTCCATGACAAGTGTCGTAAAAAGCAATGTGCCGATTATTACTGCAAAAATACATATTATGAATGCAACATATCGTTTGGACACGCTTCGTACACATCCTCCCATGTTAATGCATATGGCAATTCTTTTCGAATGAATCGATTAATAGATGTTGTATAAAAGAAGTTGCCGCTAAAAAATTCTTTCGGTGCATCATTCATAATGACTGTTCCATCAAATAACATCATACATTGATCCACGTATTTCGCTGCAAACTCAATATCGTGCGTTGCCATTACAATTGTTGTACCTTCTTTTTGCAGCTTCCTAAATAGTTCTCCTACTCTTTCTTTCTTCCATGGATCCAATCCCTTTGTCGGTTCATCAAGTAATAATATCGTTGGCTTTGATAATAACGTCGTACATAACGCAAGTAATTGTTGCTCTCCTCCGCTACAATCATGCGGATGGCGTTCTTTAAGCGAGTACAACCAAAACTGTTTTAGCGTATCTTCTGCTATTTCTTTTCCTTGTTCTCCATATAATTCACGCGCACGTTCATAAACCTCGTCCCATACTGTATCAAATGTAAAATGGTAATACGGATGCTGCGATACATACCCAATACTTTTAAACCGTTCTTTCGAATCGATTTTATGTACCACTTTTCCGTTCCACTTTACTTTTCCTCTTCTCGCTTTTTGTAATCCTGCTAAAATCGTTAACAGTGTAGACTTACCTGTACCGTTCTTCCCAACGAGCGCTACCCATTTTCCTTTTTCAATCGAAACTGATAAATCACGTAAAATAAGCGGACTATTTTTTTCATATTGGAACGAAATATGCTCTGCGCTTAAAATTACCTCTTGCTTTTCACTTTGTGCTATTGGGTCATTTACATATGATATCGCTGCAAAATCATTCATTTTCATTTGCGCCTCTCGCACTGTAAACGGAATATCTCTCACATTCCACTCTAAAAATAGCCTTGGAATTTGCGGAATAAATGGACGGAATGTTTCTACTCCCCACATATCCGTAATAACAATTTTAGGACTACCATCATACTTAATACGGCCATTATCCATACAAACAACGCGTGTTGCAAGCGGGATAACTTCATCTAAACGATGTTCACTTAAAATAATCGTAATTCCAAGTTCTTCATTAATCCGTTTTAATAATCCTAAAAACTCTTTTGCAGCGATTGGATCTAACTGCGCTGTCGGTTCATCTAATAATAGCAATTTCGGCTGCATAACTAATACCGCAGCTAAATTGACAAGCTGCTTCTGCCCACCAGATAACGTATGAACAGATTGATGCAATAAATCTTGAAATCCTAAAAAGCTAATAAGCTCTGCTATTCTTTTTTGAATAATATGTGATGGTAATCCGATATTTTCTAAAGAAAATGCTAATTCTTGAATCACTGTATCCATAACAATCTGGTTTTCTGGGTTTTGAAATACCATCCCAATTTCTTGGGCAGATAACAAATCAGCTACTTCCTCTATTAAAACACCCTCATAAAATATCTCTCCAGAACGCGTACCAATTGGAAGTAACTCCTTTTTAAAATGTTTTAATAACGTCGTCTTCCCAGATCCCGATCCTCCAGCAAGTGCAATAAACTCACCTTTTTGAACAGAAAGAGAAATATGCTGTAACGCTTTTCCATTTTCATCAGCATATACAAATGATAAATTGTTTATTTCTGCATGCGCCACCATATCCATTCTCTCCCTTCCATTATGATTGGTAAACTAATAAACATCGTAAATACAACAAACATCATCCCATCGTATTGCTGGAAGAAAATAGATTCGACTTTCGGATAAATAATTAATTTTCCTCCGCCATAATTACTACATACAATAGCAGCTATAAATAAAATGATTAAATAATTGAGCGTATACCAATCGCGCCTTTCCATTCTATAGCGAATATACGTCGTACGCTTCGTTACACCAAATCCACGAGCTTGCATAGAATCTGCCGTTTGCAGTGCATCTTCTAATGAACAAATTAATAATACTTGCAGCAATTGCATACCATTTTTGACGCGTTCAATTATCGAACCTGAATCTACCTGCACACCTTTCGTTTTTTGGACGAGTGTGATTTTCTTTAATCGTCTTATAAACAAAGGAACAAATCTCACTGTAATCATCGTTAACAATGCAACTTTCGGTGAAATTCTTGAAAACAAATATAAAAATTTATGACTGGAAATAATATCATTGTATGACGCAAACGTAAACATAACTGCAACTAGTAATAACCCCATTACTATTCCAAACATAATCGCCTCAAGCTTAATACGGCTATCACCTAACCAAAATAACGTAGTTCGACCTCTATGCGTTAATAACGAATTAAATAAAATTACCATAAAAAAGAAAACAATTGTGCTCGGTAACATCTTTCTTATCTTTTCGCTATTTCCTTGCATCACATTTAACATAATAATTAATACTATTGCTCCAATTAAAAAAAGAGGATGAAGACACATCGTACATAGTATCATCACCCCGATATAATAGAAAAAATTCACAAAAGGATGTAAAGAAGAAAAACTTATTTTCATAGCCCTTTACCGAATGCCTTTCTTATTGTAATACGTATACCCACTCAATTGTATCTCCTGGTTTTACCGTAGCTACACCAGCACTATGGTTTGGAAAAGCACCGTTCACACGATATTTCCATCCACTAGTATCCGTAATATCTTTTTCATATAAATCATTAATACCTTTTACATAAATACTATCTCTAGATCCGCTTGCATCAACATCTAATCCTGTACGTTGTAATACTTTATACACAGTATCGCCATCTTGTACATCCATCTTTTTCGCACCCATTATATATCCGTTATTTCCTTTTACCGAGATTGTTACTTGTTTTGCTTGTGGTTTCGGTACTGGTACTGGATCTGTTTTTGGTGGTTCAGGTTTTGGTACTGCCGGAGTCGGTATCGTTTTCTCCGCTTTATTCGGATCAACTTTTTGCTCCTGCTTCGGTGTTTCTTTCGGCTGGTTCACAACCTTTGCTTCTTCTTTTACTTCTGGTGCTTTCGGTTGTTGTTTCTCTTCTTGTACTTGTTGCTGCTCTGGTTGCTTATTTACAGCAGGTTGCTCTTTCGGTTGTTCCTGTTGTTTCTCTTCTTTCTTTACCTCTGGTTGTGCCTGCGGCTTTTCCTCTTTCGGCTTCTCTTCTACTTTTTGTTCTTGTTTCTCTTTCTGTTCTTCTTGCTGCTTTTGCTCTGATTCAGCTTGCTTTTCTTCTGCTTTTTCTTCTGGCTTCGCTTCATCTTTTTGTTCTTCTTGTTTCGCTACCTCTTCTTGCTTTGGTTCTACCTTCTTTTCAGGCTTTACAGCTGCCTCTTCACATCCGGCAAGTAGCCCGAGCGAAAGCAGTAAAGAAATGAACCATTTCACCTTACTCATCCTATCTCTCACCTTTCATACGAAAATTAGGAGCAAATAATTGCTCCTAATTTTTTGTTAAGCTGCTTTACGTCTCCATAATACATATGCAGAAGCAATACATAATACACCCATACCTACTTCTGTTGCTGCACTATGAGAAGATGCTCCTGTTTTTGGTAGACTGTTACCGTTTCCGATTTTTTTATTCTTAACCGGTTCGTTATCTACAACTACTTTTAGATTTTCATCTTTTGTTTCTTGTTGTACTTGTTTTTGTTCTTTCGGTTCTTCAGTAACTTCTTTTTCTACTACATTATTTTCTGGTTCAACGACCTTTTCTGGCTCTTCAATCGGTTTTGGCTTAATTACATTACCAGCGTCTACATTAGACCAATCATAAATAGATTTTCCCATTTCCTTAAATTGAAGTAATGCTAAAAGAGCCTGTTCTGTAGCCATTCCGTTACCATTTTGATCACTTGGTAACCATTTAAATTCACCATTTGAAAGTTGATATGATAATAGGTTTTGCATTGCCTTATGAAGACGATTTTGATCTACATCTTTAACAAGCGATAATCCAATAATTGCTTGCGCAGTACTATTTGAATTTTCTTGTCCATCAGCTGAAAAACCACCATTTTGCAGCTGTTCGTTATATAAATATGCAACAGCTTTTTGTATAGCTGGTTTCACATCTGATCGCTCTTGATAAGGAGCTAATGCTGATAAAACCATACCTGTTACATCAACGCTACTAGCACTATCTTTACTACCTGAACTATTATAAGTCCATCCACCGTCTGTATGCTGATTATTTAACAGTGCTTCAACTAAAGCAACTCTGTTCCATTTTGATTCAACTGGAATCTCATACTTCTTCGTATCAAATGCAAGTAAAGCAAATGCATAACCTGTAACAGAATTCACTTTATCTGACTCATACAATTTTTGAACTAAATTATGCCCACCTACATTTTTAGGGTCTGCACTCATTGCATTCATCATAATAATTGTTCTAGCTAAATCTGTCGCTGAAAAACGATTAATGCGCTTTTCTACTTTTTCAGTTACTGACTTAACATAATTTAATTTTGCCTCAATTGGCACATTCTTTCCAAAACGAGAAAGCGCTACAGCTACCCAGTCACTTTCAATTCCATCTTGTAACATCTTATCTGATGTTTTAGAAATGGCTTCGTTTAATTGTGCACTTGGATCTTGAATGTTCTCTTGCTTTGGTTGTTCTGGTTTTTCATCATTTATTTTTGTACCCTCTGGTTTTTCTTGTTTTGGATCATTCGTCTTTGGTTCTTCTGGTTTTTCTTGTTTTGGATCATCCGTCTTCGATTCTTCTGGTTTTTCTTGTTTTGGATCATCCGTCTTTGGTTCTTCGGGTTTGCCACCGTTAGTTTCTTCTGTTTTACACGTCCCGAACTTATCTAACGTTTCTTTCAATGTTTCCTGGCTTATATTGCTCCAGTCTGAAACAAAGCGAAAGACAACAACATCTCCAGATTTTAATTTATAACTATCTGCTCCGACTTCTGCAGACTTATCATTTACATCATATAGCCAAGCACTTGTAGCCCCGGCCATTAAACCATCGATTCCTTTTACATATGTTCCAAACGACATCGTTTCAGATTCTACTTTGTCCCCCATGACCTTTTGCAGCAAACTTAAAGCTGTTTCCCCATCTTTAATTTGCTCTTCTTTCGGACATAACATAATGCCCTTTTGTGATTCCCCAATAATTGCAAGTTTTGCTGTATTTTCTTCAGCAAACGTAATATGTACTGTATTCGCAAAAGAAACAAATACAAGTGTCACTGCCATTAACGACGTAAGCAGCCACTTTTTCAACATTGCCATCCCAAAATTTCCTCCCTTACTACCATTTACACAAAAAAAGGCCCTTCAAGGGCGTGCGATTGACACTCTCTTTTTGTAAGTGTCGAACAAAAATGTACAACACCTCCTACCCGCATTATTCGCGGCTATATTTGTATAGGAAAAATAATTTTGTTTATGAACGTATCATTGTGATAACATTCACTTTTCTTGGCACAACTTACTTCCATTTAAGTTATCGTAAAACGATAAACCTATACATTCTGTAAATTTTAAATTTCTGTATTATTTTACTATTGACAAAGAATTTTGTCCATGCTTTATCGGATTTATTTTCTAAGAATAATAACTTATTAACTCTTAACGATGTAAACTCTTTTCACTAATAATGACGCCATCTTCATCCGCATAGACATATTCATTTGGATTCCAATCCACTTGTCCAAAGTGCAATGAAATATTTCGTTCTCCTTTTCCTTCTTTCACACTTCTATTTGGCATCGTTCCTAACGCTAAAATACCAATATTAATATTCTTTAGTTCACTAGAATCACGAACATACCCATTCACAATAATTCCTGCTAGCTTTCTTTCTTCCGCAATAGCTGCCAAATTATCACCAAGTAACGCACAATTCGTAGACGCTCCGCCATCAACAACTAATACTGTTCCTTCTGGTAATGTTTGCAATCCTTCCTTCACTAGTACATTATCATCTTTCACTTTTACAGTTGCAATTTTCCCGTGGAATTGTTCTTTCTTCCCAAAAGACCGAAAAGACTGGCGACATATTTGTAATTCCTTTTCAAATTCATCACATAGATCAGTAGTTTTCCACATCTTGTTCCCTCTTTTCCTTTTTCTTTCTACATAACATATTCTTGGCTTATTATCGTTTCCCTGTCTAATATTGCAATAATTTGTACGTGCGGGAAAAGGATACAAAAACTATTGCCTTAAGAAGCTACCTTTATTATAATCTATTTCACAGATTAAATTCAGAATATTAAAAATTAACCAAGTGAAGAAGGAGGGATTTTATGCAAATACAAACTGAGGCAAAAAAACAACCTAGTAAACAAAAGTTTAAAATGCCTGATGCGTACGTACTACTATTTTTTATTGCCTTACTTTGCGCCATTGCTACTTATTTCGTTCCTGCTGGAGAATTTAAAAGGGTTACAAACGGGACCGTTACAACGACAATACCAGGTAGCTATCATTCTGTTCCGCAATCACCCGTAGGATTTGTTTCTTTTTTTACCGCTATTGAAAAAGGAATGACACTTGCTGCCCCTATTATCTTTCTAATTTTATTTACAGGTGGAGCCATTGCAATTCTTGAAAAAACAGGTGCTCTTGACGGTTTAATCTATCATGTTATTAACAAATTTCGTAATCAGCAATTACTTTTCATTTGTATCGTTGCCGCACTTTTTTCTATTCTTGGAACGACTGGCATTATCGTTAACTCAGTTATCGGTTTTATCCCTATCGGCATCATCGTTGCCCGCACGTTAAAATGGGACGCTATCGTCGGTGTAGCAATTATTTATTTAGGCACTTATGCTGGTTTTAATGCTACTATTTTATCTCCCTCACCTTTAGGCATTTCACAAAAGATCGCAGAACTTCCGATGTTTTCCGGGATTGGTTTACGCACCGCAATCTATATATCTTTTTTACTTGCTACCATTCTATATATAAATTGGTATGTAAAGCGCTTGAAAAAATCGAATAAAGGAAGCATCCTTGGCGACAACTGGTTTCCAAGTAACGCTCTTTCAAGCGAAAAAGAAGCAGAGAAAAAGGAAGTTCCTTGGACGATACGTCATAAATTAATTTTACTCGTTTCAGCTTTATCATTAATTGCATTTTTAATAGGCGCTTTTCGTCTGCATTGGACGGACGCAGAAATGACCGCTACTTTTATTTTCATAGCAATTACAGCCGGAATAATAGGTGGCATGAAAGCAAACGATATCGCTTCTACTTTTCTAACTGGCTGCCAAAACCTTATCTATGGTGCTTTAATTGTCGGAATGGCTCGCTGTATTTCAGTCATTTTAGAACAGGGCAAATTACTTGATACTATCGTTAACCAGCTCGCACAGTCTCTTGAAGGACAAAGCCCTGTATTTGGCGTTATCGGTATGTACGTAAGTAGTGCTGCATTACATTTCCTTATTTCATCCGGGACAGGAGAATCGGTTATTTTTATTCCGATATTAGCTCCATTAGCTGATTTCATGCACATTACACGCCAAGTTACAGTACAGGCTGTTATGCTCGGAGAAGGTGTAGTAAACTGCTTAAATCCAACTTCCGGTGTTTTAATGGGCGTTCTCGCAGCAAGCGGGATTTCTTATGGAAAATGGATTCGTTTCATGGCTCCACTTGCACTCATTTGGTTTATCATTGGACTTGTTTTTCTTATTGTTGGGGTGAATATTGAGTGGGGACCTTACTAAATACTTAACTAGATAAATAAGTACTATCGTTCCATATAAATATCTATTCTATTTCCCTCACTAGTCCTATAAAAATCATTTATTCTAGTAAAAATATAAGAAGGGATTGATCATAATGATCAATCCCTTTTATCAAAATATAATACCTTTAAAAATCTTAGTTCCAGATTTTATTTACCCATTCTGGATGATCAATAAAAGGATTGCGGTTATGTTGATATTTTGTAAAAATCACTTCATTACGCTTTCGCTCTAAATCATCGACCGGGTCTTGTTCATTCCATTTTAATAAAACAGATAGTTTCCCCATGTATGGATCTTTATTGTTATTCACTTTTTCATTTAGTTCTAAATCTATTTCGCCGTTGTCCCCCTCGTAACGAACAGCCATATAAAACAGCATTCTAGCAATATCTCCTTTTACACTATCACGAGGTTCCCAAGAATCACTATCATATTTACATTCTGTCGCTTCAGAATGATTTACACCACCGTTATCAAAATCTAGATTTCCACGTGAACTATTTACAGATACATCCGTCGCTCTTAAATGATGTAGATCTGTTCCAGGTCCTGCAGTCGTTCCAAAGTCACCGTGAGATTTTGCCCAAACATGCTCTCGGTTCCAGTTATTTACTCCTGATCCATTCGTAAGTTTCCCTTGCGAACGACCAGTATATAAGAGTATCACATTATTTTTATTATTTGGATCTTCATCAGTATCTCTTAACGCTTCCCAAACCGCACTGTATGATAACTTTGTATGATTATCAATAATATTATGCAGTTCCTTCTTTAATTCTAACCCCGTTTTTCCTATTGCGTTATTATAATATGTATCGTCATAATTTTTTACAATAATCTCCTGTGCTGATGCAGGAACCACTTCACCGTGTATAGTATCTGTGAATGATAGAGATGCAGAACCTAAAATAAAAAATGAAGATAGTGTAACCATAGCGATCTTTGTATTTCGAAACTTCATATACCCATTCCCCTTTAAAATATAATTTAAAGCTATTAACTAAAAAGTGCTTTCTAACCCCCGAAACCTTTTAGAAACCCATACCCCTTTTCTGTTTATTTAATACAAGACTCTATCCAGTCTGTATCACTTCTAAACTTTTTGTTTATTCACATTCCAAACAATTTCACTTTTTACAAGGAATATCCTTTTCTTATAAAGATTATTAACATATTCTTTACAACTAAAAAGTAGTTTAATATTAACTTATAAATTTAAATTTATTTATGCAATAATGCATATTTGATAAATACTTTAAAAAACAGTTTGAATAAAATGCATTCAAAGAAAACCGTGCCACAAAACAGATACGGTCTAAGACAGAAATAATAAAAATTAAGATGATAGCTCGACTTTTCCCTTTTCCATAACTATCTTTATTTTTGTGTAAAACCTTTCTTTCTCTGAATAATACGTACAAAAATAGATTGGATACCATGTAGGCACCAATCTATTTTAATTAAAGAAACTGTGTCAATTCTGAGTTCACAACACGTTGTGCAGTAATAATAACATTTTCAGCTGTTAGTCCATAAACACTATATAGTCCACCAGGTTGATTAGGAACAATTTGAACTTCATATTCAAATGCTTGTCCAAGAGCAGGATGAACTAAACTTAGAGTTGCAAAAGTAGAAGCATTAGAATTCACATTGAAGTTTACCTGTTCAATTAATACTAATGAACCGTCAAGTCTAAAAACTCTAGCTACTCCAGTAAGTGGGCCCGCAGTACGGTTAAGGATCTTCACCCTAACTTTATTTGCATTAGCAGGTTGATTTCCTACGTTTTCAATTGGTCCTGTAGTAAGAGCCATATAACATCACCTCCATTATATTATTATTATATTCAACGATAAACATTAATGTTATAGTCTAATTACCCAATTTACTTAAAATAAAAAGAAGCTCCAAATTCTATTATATTTAGGTCATAGATATTAAACTTAATAAAATCAAAGGCAGGAACATATTTGATATGTTCCTGCCTTTTTATTGTGAGAAACCGATAAATAGCCCTCTAGCTAAGATTTTAAAGTGCTACAAAATCAAAAATTTTATCTCACCAAAGTTTTCTATGAGAATCCAGTGAACAGCTTATTTACATAATTTTTGTTCTCAGAAGTTGATCTTGTAGCGCTCTTTCTCGTAATTCACTATGTTTTCCAAAGAAAATAGTGAAAAACAGGGCGGTGAATACATTTACAAAATGACAAAACTGTAAGAATACACGAATGTTTGTAAGAAAGTTCGATGTTTTCTTTTTCCTTTTTTTATTATAGTGAAAAAGAAGAACAAAATATTCTCTTATGTAGGAAAGGAAGATAATAATGATCGATCTATTAAATAAATGGATGTTAGAAAGTACAGCCAATTTTAATATCGTTGTAGGACTTACAGCACTTCTATTTTTTGGTTCAGTAATTGCACTTATTATTATTTACAAAAAAATTGGTAAACCGGTTGAAAGAACAAATACTATTTATTTAAAAATTACTTCTCGTATGTTTACTACTCAAATTCTAATGAATGCTATATTTATTTCTTTAGTTGGTAAAGATATTGAGAATTTTCGTCAAATCTTTATATTATTTGAAGCTTTTGTATTCTTTATTGGAGCTATTTATTCGTTTAAATTATATAGACAGGAGTACAAATGATTCACTTATAAGAAACAATAAAAAACAGTAGTGATTTTACATTACTGTTTTTTATTGTTCATTTTTAATTGTAAACTTTTCATTTTTAGTTAACTGTATATTCTATACATATGAGGTTAACATAACCCATCATTAGCGTTAGCGAGGAAAAAGGACAACCCTGCTCTCACAAGTGAACCCTTTTTTAGTTCTATGAATCTATACATATTATATACATTCCTATCCTAACGTGGTTTTAGTGCTCTTGTTTGTTACTGGATTAGCCAAAAAACTGTATAAAATCTTGCATACTATTAGCGTGTTTTTTCAAAAATACTGGCATCCCCCAATTGGTGCTTTCTTATGGATATTGCTTGACTCCTCATTAAACACTCTCCGGTTCTTTGTCTATCTTTAGGAATAAACCCTGCTTGTTTATTTCAAGTTCTTGCATCGAGGTTTTACCTTCTCCCAAAGCCAAACAAACAATTCAGATTACATGCCTATATCAAACTAAACATTCAATCTTTATCCAGTTTGTAAATAAAAAAGGACAATCAGCCCTCACCAATCGGGCTTTTACGGGCAGTTGATCCCCACCTAATTTCTTTGCTTCCGCCGAAATTTGAGATGAGGGTCTTACTGCCCGGCAAATAGCGGGATAAAACTAGAACTTCTTTTCCTATGTATATTTACTTCGTTACCTCTCCAAACTGCGCTCTCGTCACTTTCGCCAAGTCATCTACTTTAAGCTCAATTTGTATACCAATTTTCCCGCCACTTACTATCATCGTTTCAAGTGATTGGGCACTTTCATCAATACATGTAGAAAATAACTTCTTCATTCCGACTGGTGAACAACCACCGCGAATATATCCTGACACTTTCGTAATATCTTTAACAGGAATCATTTCAATTTTCTTTTCACTTACTGCTTTTGCGGCAGCTTTTAAATTTAGTTCCTCATCTACCGGAATAATAAACACATGATAATTTTTACTATTCCCTTGAGCGATTAACGTTTTATATACTTCTCTCACTTCTCGTCCAATTTTCTCGGCTACTGATACGCCATCAATTTTCCCATCGTCTGGATCATATGACATCATCGAATATTCAATTTTTTCTTTATCTAATATTCGCATCGCATTTGTTTTATCTTTTTTCATAGTGATCTCCTTAAAAGGTTATTTCATATTATTAAGTTTTATTATACACCCTTTTCCATTTCTCCTACATAACTTCACGTATATTTCAAAACTAAAAATATTGATAATTCAAAAATCATCTGATATAATTTGGAAAAACTTACGTTAAGGAGAGATTTGTAATGCGAAATTTTAATACTTCTTTCCAACTTCATCATCATACGTAACGCCGTGTATCCGAAGAAAAATTTTTCTTCGTGGGTACAGGGCTTTTCCTGTTGACCCACGAAGCGTTCATAAAGCTATGTGGGTATTTATATACCTGCATAGCTTTTTTTAATTTGAAAAAGGAGTGATTATGATGGAAATGAGAAATGTAAAGGGAACGAAAGACTATTTACCAGAGGAGCAAGTGCTGCGAAATAAAATTAAAAGAGCTTGTGAAGATACGTTTGAACGATACGGATGCAAACCGTTAGAAACACCAACGTTAAATATGTATGAGCTTATGTCATACAAGTACGGCGGTGGTGATGAAATATTAAAAGAAATATATACACTTCAGGATCAAGGAAAACGCGACCTTGCCTTACGATACGATTTGACAATTCCATTCGCAAAAGTCGTGGCAATGAATCCGAACCTCCGCCTCCCTTTTAAACGTTATGAGATTGGGAAAGTATTTCGAGATGGGCCAATTAAACAAGGAAGATTTCGTGAATTTATACAATGCGACGTTGATATCGTCGGTGTTGAGTCTGTCATGGCAGAAGCTGAACTTATGAGTATGGCGTTTGAACTGTTCCAAACGTTAAACTTAGAAGTAACGATCCAATATAACAACCGAAAATTATTAAACGGTATTCTCGAGTCTATTAACATCCCTACTGAGTTAACGAGTGACGTCATTTTGTCATTAGATAAAATCGAAAAGATTGGGATTGATGGTGTACGAAAAGATGTATTAGAGCGCGGGATTTCTGAAGAAATGGCTGATACGATATGTAATACCGTATTATCTTGTCTAAAGCTTACTATCGCTGACTTTAAAGAAGCTTTCAATAATCCACTCGTTGCCGATGGAGTAAACGAATTACAACAATTACAGCAATATTTAATCGCCCTTGGAATAAATGAAAATACGATATTCAACCCGTTTTTAGCGCGAGGACTCACAATGTATACAGGTACTGTATATGAAATCTTTTTAAAAGATAGATCGATTACATCTAGCATCGGTAGCGGCGGCCGTTACGATAACATTATCGGAGCATTCCGTGGTGATAATATGAACTATCCAACAGTCGGTATTTCATTCGGTTTAGACGTTATTTATACAGCACTATCGCAGAAAGAAACAATCTCATCTACAGCGGATCTATTTATCATCCCACTCGGGACAGAGTTACAATGCTTACCAATTGCCCAGCAATTACGTTCTACCACTTCCTTAAAAGTCGAACTAGAACTAGCAGGACGCAAATTAAAACGTGCCCTTAATTATGCCAATAAAGAGAATATCCCTTATGTGCTTATTATTGGGGAAAACGAACTTAGTACAAACACTGTTGTGTTGCGGAATATGAAGGAAGGTAGTGAGGTGAAGGTTCCGATTTCTTCTTTAAGTAATTATTTATAATACGAACCACCCTCGTTTGGGTGGTTTTTCTATTTTATAGATACCCAACAATTAGTTTACATAAAATTATTATATTCTATTAAAAATACAAATAAACAATATCCAATTATCTATTTTTTTTGGTAATATATAGATACGAATTGTTTTAGGAGGATTCACTTTGAAAACCTACATTCAAGCACTAAAGTGGACTACAGGGATCTATCATCTTTTATTACTTCCTTGTTATTATGTATTTCCAAGTCTTGTTAACCTATATGGGTTACCTTTACTACTATTGATTGTTTTACATATCAATACTATTTTATTAGCTAAAAAAGAAGGCATGAATACGTACCCTCATTATATCGGTATTATCGTTACTCTAGTTGCCTTCTTTCCTTATATAGACATCTTTCTACATATGATAGCAGCCATTTTCCTTTTATTAGATGCTGCTTCTACGAATGCAAAAGAAGTGTATGATTCATAACAGGATGAAATGAAACTTTAATCAGTAGAGTTTTGAAGTCGGTTAGCAAATTGCAAAACTTACACAATAACTTCATTGCTAACACCCAAAAAGGATTTACTTTTTAAGTAAATCCTTTTTTAAATTCCCCTCCTTACTCCAGAATAATAAAAGAATATTCTGTTTAATTTTTATAAATTTCTAAATATTTATAATACATTCGAATTAACATACATTTTAGTTATGTAAAAAATCTAAGTTTTAAGGAGATGAATCCATGCTTAAAAAGTTGGTAGCAGGTGCATTATTAACTGTTTCGTCGTTAACTGGAGGAATGGGATTAGTATCAGCTAGTACCGAAAAAGATTATACGATTTCCTCTTTCGAATATGTAACTGTAGATGAAAAGACTGTTGATTCGTTTAACAAATTGAGTGCTCCATCAAGGGAAGACGTAAAAATAACGTTAGTTCTACCGAAACAAAATCAAAATGGAGACTGGTTATCTTATGGATTTTCGAGCAAAGAAAGTTTAGAGTCTTTTATTGAAAAAGATAAACAAAGGTTGAATCATTCAATCACTCCCCTTGGTGTTGGAGGAAGCGGACCTGGTAGTACAGACTTCTATAAACTCACAAATCAAGGTAGCGAGTATTTTTCACTAAGTAGCGGTTATAAAAACTTGTCTGCTAGTTGGCAAAATCAAATTGTTTCTATACGTACAGCAGCTCCTACTGCTAGCTATTCAACAACACTATGGGAACGTACTTCAACTGACGGATATGGAAAAGGTGTTGTTTTTAAACATGCTGATTGGTATGGTCAAACTGCAAACTTAAATAACTTTCCAACTTCAGCAGTTGAAGTTAAAAAGTAAAAAATATAGAAATAAAAGGTGTTTTCACGTATGAAAGCACCTTTTATTTCTACAATTATTTCTTCTATAACAATTTCAACTCTTAATTATTATTTTTCGTATTCCTACTCTCCAAAACTTTCTCCATATTATGAGTTGCCCATTCCATCATTAATAGAATCACTGGACGTAGTGATTCACCAAGCTCAGTTAACGAATATTCAACTTTAGGTGGCACTTCACGGTATACTTCACGATGTATAATGCCATCAGCTTCAAGTTCTCTCAGCTGCAGCGTTAACATTCTTTGTGTGATATTTGGTTTTAATCTTTTTAATTCATTAAAGCGCTTTGTACCATCTAATAAATGATACAAAATTACCCCTTTCCATTTCCCTCCAATCACCTCAACCATAGCTTCAACTGGACAAGAATATTTATTTAAAAATGGGTAATTTATATTATTTTCGTTTGGACAATCCATAATAAATCCCTTCCCTTAACAATAGTATCTTTTTTGATACTATACCACATAAATGTGCGTACTTGTATCTATGTTACTTTAAAAATATAATTTACTTACAAAAATAAATTCATGAAAAGAGGAACTTTTATGACAAATACAAACGAAATTACAAAAGAAAAGATTATGGAGGCTTTTCATTTCAGACATGCATGTAAAGAATTCGATCCTATGCACAAAATTTCAGAAGAGGATTTTAAATTTATTTTAGAAACAGGCAGATTATCTCCTTCTTCTTTTGGATATGAGCCTTGGAAATTTATTGTCGTACAAAATAAAGAATTAAGAGAAAAACTACAACCGTATTCATGGGGCGCTGGTGGGCAACTTGCAACAGCTAGTCATTTTGTTATTGTTCTTTCAAGAAACATTAAAGATATGCATTATGATGCAGAGTATATTAAATATATGATGAACGATATTATTGGATTGCCTGAAGACACTCAAAAAATTAGATATGAATTCTTCAAAAAGTTCCAGGAAACAGATTTTAACTTATTACAATCCGATCGTGCTGTATTTGATTGGGCATCTAAACAAACTTATATTGCTTTAGGTAATATGATGACGAGCGCAGCTCAAATCGGTATTGATTCTTGTCCAATAGAAGGATTTGATAAAGAGGAAGTAGATTCTTTACTTCGTCAAGAAGGCATTATACAAGACGATAACTTTGAAGTATCAGTTATGGTTGCCTTTGGTTACCGTAAAGAAGAGCCAAAGCGTGATAAAACAAGACAGACTATGGATACAATTGTTGAATGGATTAAGTAATATAGCACAGACAAATAATGCTCCTAATAGCTGGATACTTATACTAAAGAACTATCAGTCGTTTTTCTTATGTATGAATTTGGTTTTTCATGGAAAGATATGTTAGTATGTATACAGTTTGAGTGCTCTATTTTTAGAGTCGAACAGGAGGAGAATGAATATGTCTGATATTGAAGTTGGCGAAGTGTTTACTCTTAGTGATGAGAATAACGAAGAGCAAGAAGTAGAAGTACTTGGAGCGATGGATGTCGAAGGTGCAGAGTATATTGCTGTTGCCTTTGTTGAAGATATCCAAACAGAAACTGAGGAAGACATTGATATTTTCTTTTTAAAAGTAGAAGAAGATAATGAGTTTTCATACATTGAAAATGATGAAGAGTTTGATAAAGTATCTACTGCGTTTGAAAAGATTTTGGATGAGCAAGAGCAAGAATAGTATGAATGAAAAACACGCGGGCGGATGTATATCCGCCCTCTTTTTATTTATTACTCATCCAGAGACTCACGCAGTAATTGCAGTACATCTTTCATCGCAAAAGGTCCATCTTTTTTAACATGTTCCGCAAATTCTGAAACGAGACGTAATGTTCTCACACTTTCGATTGGATGCTCTCCTGATGCACTTTCAGCTGAAAGCATAACTGCATTCGTCCCGTCCAGTACAGCTTGAAACACATCAGTCACCTCTGCCCTTGTTGGAATAGAATGATCTACCATAGATTGAAGCATTTGTGTTGCTGTAATGACATATGTATTCGTTCGATTACATTCCTGAATCATCATTTTCTGTAAAAGCGGAATGCATTGATACGGTAACTCTACTCCTAAATCGCCCCTTGCAATCATAATTCCATCTGCTTCTTTACATATATCTTGAAAATTCTCGATTGCTTCCATCGTTTCTATTTTTGCAATTACATTAGGTGACGTTTCTTTATACTGTTGTATAAAATCTCGTATTTCTTTTATATGACTAGGTTTTCTTACGAAAGAACACGCGATAAAATCAACATTCTCTTCTAAAAGAAACTGAATATCTTTTTTATCTTTCTCTGTAATAGCTGGTAAACGAACAGCCGCATCTGGTAAATTAACTCCTTTATGAGATGAGATATTGCCACCTGTTTTTACCTTCGTTTCTATTTTGTCCGTACTTATCTTTTCAACAATTAATTCAACTTCTCCATCATTAATTAAAATTCTACTGCCTACTTTCACATCATTCGCAATTCCTTCATAATCAACACTCGCTTCTGTATTACTCCCTGTAACTGGTTGTGTATGTAAAATAAAAGAATCTCCTGCCTGAAGTGTAATTTGCTCTCCCTTCACTTCACCTAATCTTATTTTAGGACCTTGTACATCACCCAAAAATTTAATAGAGTCATCTAATGATTTCACTAAACGAATGATGTCTTTATGACTTTCATGCGTGCCATGCGATAAATTCAGTCGAACAATTTTCATACCATTCTTTATTAACTGTGCTAATGTTTCTTTATTATTACTTGCGGGTCCAATTGTACAAATTCGATCGATTGTCATTTTTGTCACCATCCTTTTTTTAATAAGTTTCCCATATGGACTTAAAAATAACAGAGATTCTGACATGAATAGATTTAAATTTACATGAATTTCATAAAATTAAACCTGTATCCCTTGCTGGCTAAGCATTAGAAGATATATTCGCTTTTTTGCAAATGAAGACATGTTGAATCGAAAGTAAAAGAAACGTTAAGTATGGGATAAACCATTGAGAGTTTCGAAATTTTCATATATTGTATGAATTGAGTTCGAACTCAAAAATTTAAAAAGGTGGGAAAATTAGTGAATATGAAAAAATCTTTATCGGTGACAACTTTAGGGTTAGCGGTTTTAGGTTTTGGTTTTACTAATAACGCAAGTGCTTCAGAGGTCGATACTGTAGACAAGCAGCCCGTTTTAGTTGACTTTGATACAATTCAATCAACAAAAACATCTAGTGTTCCTAGTTTGACTATTGCAGCTGCACCTAAGAATGACTCTAACATTAGCGTATATACTCCCTTTTTTGGTAACCCATATGCAGTTGCTAAATCGAAATCAACTACGACCGAAGACTATGTTTATGCAAAAGCAAGAACTTTCAATGGCGATGGCTCATTAGTGAATACGAAAAGTAATAGTGCAAAAAAATCATCCTTTGTAAGTGCTACAGCGACCAACACAAGCATTTATTATGGAGATGATTACGCTATCGGTAATCATACCTATAAATTAAGTGGTTATAATGATGTGAATCACGAAACAAAAGCTTTCTGGTAAGAAAGAGAAAAAAGATATGCATCTTGCATATCTTTTTTCTCTAATATTTTACATATATTGAGGTGCTATTTATGAAACAAATATATATTATTAGCGGTGTTTTACTTATTTCATTACTTACAATTTATATTTTGTTCAATACTTCATTCATACAACCTCATCCACCTTCCATAGAAAATAAACGAGAGCAACAAACCAATACTATTTCTTACGGATTGAAGGATAATCAAGGCCAACATATTAACAATGGTAGTACAATTACTAGTGAGGATAATAAAATTAATGTAACATTATCATTCGTACATACTATTAATGAAAACCGAAAATATGGATTAATTGTTCTAGAAGATTACGAACAAAAACCTTTTAAAATAGAAGATACTACTACTGAAATATCACACTATTTTTTTGATATGAAACCAAACAGTTCAATGACTACGAAAATCTCTTTACACACTTCTCCTAATGCAAGTGAATTAACCTTTTTAATAATTAAAAAACCTGAATACAAATTAAAAGATAATAACTTAAATAAAGCAGCTATTTTAGAAGATATTCTAAGTATGCGATATTCAATGCATCCTCTTCAGAAAGAAAACGAAAAAATAAAACTCTCCCTTATAGATCCAGATGCTATTCTAAAAGATGGTCTTTACGAACCATTATTTGTTACGAACCGTGAAGAGAACTTACAAACTGTCTTCTTTGAAAAGGAAGGCAAGCAATTAATTTTATCAAACGGTAATGAAACAAATGATGAAATGACTTACGCAATCGTGGCTTTTAAAGATTGGAAACAAGTTGAAATATTTAACAATAGAAAAGTCGTTTATACTAAGGTTGCACCTGAAACGAGGCAAATCTTTAATTTCACATTGCCTTCAGTGGATCAGGAAAGTAATTTGCAACTCGTCGCTTTTCCATTTCCTTATAAAGTTAGCGAAGAAGATTATATCAGTCAACAAACATTCAGTTCCTTTCGCATCGTAATTGAAAATGAAAATAAATAAGTTATACTATGCACATTACAACAACCTAAAAAAGGCCTACTCACACGAGTAGGCTTTTGAAACTATGAAAGTTTCGTCAATAACTGATTTAAATCTTTTTTCGTTTTCATCGTTAATGATTTCATTTTATTAATATCGATTTTTTCTTTCTCCGCTCCTACAATTAACGGATACATACTTTGACCGATTGTTTTAGAATCCGTCGGATGTGATGCTTCTAGCTCTTTTTCAATCACATCCCACTTTTCATTAATTTGTTTGCCAAGCTTATTCACTGTTTCCAATTTTGGATTAGCAGCTAACTGCTTGTCCAAGCTATCAATTAATGCTACAACTTCTTTAACATTCGTTTTCACAGCAACACTTTTCTTCGGATCTTTCGTTGTCTTTCCGTTATTGTTTGTGCTTGTACTTGTGCTTTGATCTGTTATTTTCCCGCTAGTCGTTTGATCATTCGTTTTTCCTGTCGTCTCTTTTTCTTTTGTTTTTACATTTTCGTTTTGAGTTGACGTTTTGCCGTTACTTTCTGTCCCTGATGATTCTTTCGTATTTTTTGCATCCTTATCTGTTTTTTCATTTGAAGAAGTATTTGTTTCTTTTTCAGTATCTTTCGTTGTTTTTGACGCTTCATCTGCACTTGTCGTTTTTGCTTCTCCATCATTTTGCGCAGTTACTTGCTCTTTCTTTTCCGTTTCTTTATCTGCTGAAGGACTACAAGCTGCCATAGTAAGCATTGTACCAATTGTTATCGATGCGATAGCGACCTTTTTCATTTTCATATAAATCCCCCTATGTTTTACATAATTTATCCTCCCCTTTACGATTCGATTCCCCCTTAAAAAATCCCTTTTCATACGAATTATCATCTTTCCGACAGTAATCTTCATAATAATACGTACAAAAACTGATAAACTCATTTTAATATTCGAGTTTCTTCTACTTCATTTTTCTACTCGCAAGTAAAAGAAAAAGAGTATATTGTCACATTAAGAATTACTATCTTCATATGACGATATACTCTTCTATCAAATTTTTATCTTTCTTGACATTTTATTTATACAAAAAAATAAAATTTTCTTTCGTTTTTTGTTTCTCAACATTTGTTAACATAATATTTTTATGAATAACCACCATTCGAGTGAATGACTTGCCCAGTAACCCATTTCGCTTCTTCACTTACTAAAAAAGAAATTAAGCGCGCAGCATCCACCGGCTCTCCTACTTTACCTTGCGGGAACTTCCATACTAAATGATGCTTCAGCTCCTCTGTAATCCATCCTGTATTCGTCGGTCCTGGATCAACGGCATTAACAGTAATCCCCTTCTCCATCGCTACTGGTGCTACTGACTTTGTAAATGCTTCAATTGCCCCTTTCGTTGCTGCATATGCTAGTTCATCTGGCATTGGCCCTACTGACTGTCCTGAAGTAAGATTAATAATACTCCCGCCCGTTTTAAGTGAATAATGTTTTATAAACAATGAACTTAATAGCATAGTAGCCCGAACATTAACTGTATAATGTTTATCCAATTGCTCTACATCTAATTCCTCAATCCTCGTATGAGTAGAATATACTGCATTATTAACTAGAATAGATGGATCACCTAACCGTTCTGATACCATATAAAACAAACGATTTGGCGAATAAGACTGCGATAAATTGATTTCTGCCATTTCACATCGAACATCGTAACTTTCAATTTCCTTTTTCAGCAAAAAGGGTTCTTGATCACTCATTCCCCATGGCATCGCTTTATCATACTTTGGCCAGTACGTGAAAAAAATGTCTATCCCCTTTTGAGCAAGCACCTTGCATACAGCTGCACCAATTCCATTCAGACGAGTTGCCCCTGTTACAATTGCTATTTTCTTCACCTTTTTCTCCTCCATCTATACACAGATCCCCTGCATGAATACAGAGGATCTATCTTCTTATTGAATATTTGACAGTATACGTTCAGCACCTAATTTTAACATTTTAATAAAGATATAATTTACAATCGTAAACATTACAAATAAAACGATAAACATAACCCACAGTCCGACATGAAGGAAGAAGTATAATACACTTACTCCCCCCACAATAATTAAAGCTATTAAAATATTAGCTAAAAAATTCCATAAAGTTGTATATCGACTTTTAAATAATTTCTGCTCTGTATCCCAATGAATATCTGCAGTTTGCGCGTCCCAGCGTGTTCCGATTAAATTAATTAATAACAACCCGTTCGCACTTAGTAAAAACCACAGTATCATAAAGACTGGAGAAATCCCAGCTACAACTGCCATCGTAATACCGAATACTGCTAAAATGATCACATTAATTAACCAAGCAGTGATTGCTTTCGCAAAAAAGATATCCGAAGCCTTTACTGGTAAATAACGATTCACAAACCAAGAGCTTCCATCTCGCGAAAATGACGTTGTTGCAATGACGTTACTACCCATTAAAAATAACGATGCACAAAGGCCAACACCAATTGCAAATCCTGTTGTCTTTGGATTGTTAATATACTCTGTAATAAACTTTAAGTTTCCATCTTGCACAAATAAAATAAAGAACAACATAATTGGCATAACGAAAGTTTGTACAATGCAATTTAAGAAAAATTGTGGTGTACGGAATAACGTTTTAAATTCTTTTTTCACATACGCTTTTAAATGCGAACTTTGTACTGTTGATTTCTGTAAACCTTCCGCCGAAATAACTTGTTTCTTTGCTGTACTCGTTGAAAGTCCAATAACCCCTTTTAAATATGTACGCTCTGCTATGTAATAAAACAACACAAAGAAGACAAATGAAATAACTGCAAAGATTATTACATATAAAGGTCCCTTCCAATTTGCATTTTCTACTAATGCTACTGCTCCAAAATATGTAGTTGGAAAATAGTTTGTCATTTGTACTAAAAGAGAAGACTGGTTGTTTGCAAGGTAATCCGCAATTGCATCTTCAGAAAACGAACTTTTATTTTTCCACTGCAAAAATACGTTAATTCCTACAATAAATAGTATACTTACGATTCCAATAAATATATTTCCTCGGTCTTTATTTTTCGCTATATTTGTATACCTCATAATAACTGTCATCAGTAACGAAGCTAGTACTAACGGCACAATTGGGAAGAGTAAGTAAATGAAAATCATATATATGTAATATGTAATAAATGCTCCACTTTTTAAACCGTACGTAATAAAGATCGGTAATAAAATAAATGAACTCATTACGTATTGTGTAATTAATACTGTTAAAAATTTGGCTGAAATAATTTGCGCTGGTTTTAATGGTAATGGTAATAACATTTCAATGTCATTGCTGTAGTAAAATACAGTTAAAATGTTCGTAATACTCATTAAAAATACCCATATACTCGCAATCGCAAGTCCCATTGCGATAATCATTCCTGGATCTTGCCCTAAATGTATCATTCCCTCATACATTGCATGCGTAATAGAACCAAACAGTAAAAAGCCGACAAATAAAATAGCTGCAAATGAAAATACATACGCCCATCGCTTCTTCTTATCTGTTATAAAATCTGCATAATTTAATTTCAATAATACTTTCGTTAACGTCCAAATTTTACTCATTGCCCGTCATCTCCAAGAACATTTTTTCAAGTGATTCATTGGATTTAAAATGATCTCTCATTTCATCTAAATTCCCTTTGAACTGAAGGTTTCCCTTATTAATAATCGCGACGCGGTCACATAATTTTTCTGCCACTTCTAATACGTGTGTAGAGAAGAATACAATCTTTCCTTTATCCGCATGTTCTCTCATCATTTCTTTTAAAATATATGCAGATTTCGGATCAAGCCCAGTTAACGGTTCATCTAAAATCCATACATCTGGCTCATGTACGAGCACACCAATAATAACGATTTTTTGTCTCATACCGTGCGAATAACTTTGAATTTGATCAGATAAAGCATTATAAAGATCAAACTTCTTCGCTAAAGACTCTATTCGTTCTTGTCGTACTTCTTTCGGCACTTCATACATATCGGCCATAAAGTTTAAATATTCAATTCCTTTTAATCGTAAAAACATATCTGGACTATCTGGTACATAACCAAACGTCTTCTTCGCTTCCATCGGCTCTTCCATAATATTTTTTCCGTTAATCGTAATAGTCCCTTTGTCCACCCCGTGAATACCAGTAATCATCTTAATTGTCGTTGATTTACCCGCACCATTCGGTCCTAAAAATCCAAAGATTTCGCCGCTAGGTACAGATAAACTTAAGTCTTTTACTGCATAGGTAGACCCATTATAACTTTTTGACACATTCGTAATTTCAATCATTCCATCCAATCCTTTCCTTAATTACCAAATAACTATATTGATATTATAGCATACTTCTATTTTAAGATTTTTACATTTTTCAGTTTATTTAACCTTTAAAATAAATATACACCCCTAATCCAACAACTAAAACGACAGCTAGTATAATATAAATCATTGTTAAGCGTTTAATATTCCCCTTTGTCGCTTTGCTATAATTTGCATCACCATTCCGCCCAATTAACACCGTCGCAATGACAGTAATCACTACAAGTAATACAACGATCATGATCCAAGTTAGCATTTCTTCCTCCCCCTCCTTACAACCATCTTACAATATTATCCTCTTTATTTCGCAGCATATTTCCTCTTTTTACTATTATTATGAAGCAAACTGGAAAACTATTATTACCATTCCTATCCAATTGTGATATATTTGTAACATAACGTGACTTATTTCTAACAACGTAAGGAGGACCTATCATGAAAACAACTTGGATAAAATATTTAGGATTTCTCGGTTTCTTCGGTTTCCTCGGATTTTTTTATGAAAAAGGATTGTTTACTATGTTCTGTTTCTTCTCCTTTTTCACATCGTATAGAACAGTTCAACACGATGAACTGTTTGAACAAATTGTCAATAAATCGTGCCGCAATGCATTTATCGTTACGTTACTAACTACCGCAATCATTATGTTTATTGAAATGTTATTTCCAAACCCGGCGCTACAAGAAATTGATATCGCTCTTATTTTCGGCACACTCATTCTTACATTCGGTTTTTCTATGTTCTTTTATGATAAACCTGTTGATGAAATGGAAGATGCACCATGGCGTTCGTAACGAAGATAAAAGAATACCGCGCCAAATTGAACATGACACAAGAAGATTTAGCAAAGAGCGTTAGTGTGCGACGTGAAACAATTAGTCATCTCGAAAAAGGTAAATACAATCCTTCCTTACAACTTGCTCACGATATAGCGAAGGCACTACATAGTACGATTGATGAGATTTTTATTTTTGAGGATAAATAAAAAATACCGTCATTCTTTCCAAGAAGAATGACGGTATTTCTCATTGATTATCCATATAAAACCGCATGAAATACGCCTAATAGTAAGTATTGATCCTGCATGTAATCTTCATCATATACATTCATCTCAATGTAATACATATCTTCCTCAAGACGAATATTCCAATCTGCAATTACATAGCCCTTTCGTAATAACTTTCCCATTCCAAATGAAGTTTTATGAACAACATATTCTTCTGCCTTATATGTAAAGGTAAATAAGAAATTTGCATCCAATAACTTTCCGTCACATACAAGTATTTCATGCTCTGCATCATGATTATCTTTGTACGTTACTAAAATCCTTCTTTGGCGCTGCCTACTTACATCCTTTGCAATGACGCGAATATTGTCCTTACTATCCTTTATTTCATAAATAATATTACTACCAATTTTCGGAATAAAATCCAGCACTCTCATCAGCGTATTTTTATAATAGCCCCTTACTACACCTACTTGCTCACTTCCATTATAAACCTCTATCGGTGTCGTATCTGCTTTGCTATCACACGGTCGTTTGTAAGAGAGCTGCATCATTTGCTCTCCTCTTAAGTACTGATCAAACGTCACAGGATATTCTATCATGCGCAGTTCTTTATTTAACTCATACAAATAGCGTTGAACACTCTCTATTAATGTTGTAGTAGCTATACGCTCTTGAAGTTCAAATTCTTGCCAGCTGGAAAAAACATTCCATTGATTATGATCCTCTTCATAGAAGAAACCAAGAATTACCTCTTCACGGTCAGCCGTTTCATATTTCATAGGCACGTTCTGCCCATGTTGCACTTGTTCCATCCACTGTCCTAAATAAATGCCCAGCTCTGCAACCTTCATACATGATTTTTGAAAAAATACGCTGTCACTCGCGCAAATCGTTACATCTCCTTCGATAAAGCCCTTTGAATAAGCATCATACCGTGGCTCATCCTTCTGCGGGAGATTCTTGTCTAACTCAAATAAAAACGTTAACATTCTTTATTCACCTCTAGTTGTTACACTAATCATACATGACATCGCATCACGCTAGGAAACTATTTATATACGTATATTTAATTCACGCATTATAACACGTGAATGACCTTGTATAGTAGCTCTATTTTTTTGTTCTATATCTTAGTATATAAATTTATATGAGCGATTTTTCAAATATATCTATCGCAACTTACAATATATCAACGATTTTTCAAATATATCTATCACAACTTACAATATATCAACGATTTTTTCAATATATCTATCACAACTTACAATATATCAACGATTTTTTCAATATATCGATTTTTCGACAAATATCAGCACAATTAAAATGAAGCTACCTTTTCTTCCGCCACTTCTACAATTTCTAAAATTTGTAGAAGACTCTCCATTTCATAAGTCGGATTAACACTCGTCTTATTCTCTTTCAAACTCGGATTATACCAACACGTATCAATGCCGTAATCTTCTCCGCCTTTCATATCAGAAGTTAACGAATCTCCAACCATGAGTACGCTTGATTTATCTGTAATCCCAAACTTTTCAAACGCATAATCAAAAATCTCACGTGCTGGTTTTTGATGACCAACTTCTTCAGAAATAATAATGTGATCAAAGAAATTACATAAAGGCGAATTTCCGATTCTTGATTGTTGCACCTTCGTATATCCATTCGTAATAATACCTAACTTGCAATCTTGTAGATTTTCACATAATTGTACTGCGCCTTCTATAAGATGTACTTCCTTCCCTAAATTTTCAAGGTATACATCACTAAATTGCTGCGCATCTACGTCTATATTATGCATTGCAAATAATTGTCTAAATCGCTCTACGGCTAATTCACTTAGCGTAATCATTTTATTTTCTAAATCTCTCCATAATCCATTACTAATCTCTTTATAGCTTGCAAGATAATCATTATACCCTGTAGGCATATCAAACTGTACAAACGCATTATGTAATGCGTGTCTTTCCGTTTCAGGGAAATCTAATAATGTATCATCTACGTCGAATAATATAACTTTGTATTTCATGATGTTCTCCTCAATTCCTATTTTAAAAGCTTCGTTCTCATTGTTTAAAATTTATTTAATTCTTTTAACTAAAGCACACTTTAATTCAATTTTTATATAACTAAAACTACACCTCTGCGTTTAATAACTTATAATCATTATTAAAATAGGCATGTATCATGTGTCCACCAAATAAATCTCCATCATGATATTCACAGTATATATCATTTTCTCTAATTTCAATTTCATAGAGCGTAATTGCTTTTGCAAATTTTTCTTTCGTTATATCATATTCTCCTGCATCTACAGCATCCCAATTTAAATGTTCATCATTCTCATCATACTCAGGCCAAAAATCATTTTTGTAATTTATCAATTTTTCTGCTATGGCTACTTTAGCCTTTTTATCAAATTCTTCTATACATAAAAAAAGCTTCTCTGCCCTTTTAATCATCTCATTAACATCTACATATTCATTTCTAATATCCAATTGCCAATGTATTTCCCCATTTTTTTGCTGATATGCTTTACATGTCTCATTAAAGGTAAACAATCCTATTAATTCACTTTTTATTGATTTCCCCATCTCCTAATTTCCTTTCTATTATGATAACCCTCCATCAAATACATAGACATTTTCTTGCTTTTTCCCTATAGTTCATTATAGAAATCATTATAAATCACACGACTTTACCGTCACTTAACATAATAACACGATAGTAATATAAGTTTATATATTTCATTATGAGGCGCTTAACCTGCTCTTTATTGAATACACCATTATCTTCTATTTTCAACTACGCTATAAGTAAAAGGAGGCTAATCCGCTCAGCCTCCTTTTACTTATTAATCTTCTAGTAATAACTCTTTCATTTCCTCTAACGACTCTTTCGTAAAGCCAAGAGCCCTTTCAGCGTATGCTTCAACTGATTCGTATTGCTTTTGAATTTCACCAATCGCAGCTTGCAAGTATTCAGCACGTGCTTCAAACATCGCACCTAATATCTCTCTACTCTCATCGTTTTGTAGTTTTGCACCTAAAAAGGCCATCATTTTCTCGTTTAACTTTTCACGGAAACCGTTACTTAGTAAATAATCTTCCATTACTGTTTTCTCTGGTACACCTAGTAAAAGTAATAATAATGCTGATCCAAATCCAGTACGGTCTTTCCCAGCTGTACAATGGTTTACTAACGGTAAGTTTTCCGGGTTTTGCGCTAAGTTTAAGAAGCTTACGAACGCCTCGTTACCACTTACGAAATCTTGATTCATTTTCACAAGATACTCACCTGGTTTTCCTAACATAGAAAGGTCACCAACTTGGAAAAACTCATTTATATTTAAGTCTTTCGCTAAGTCTTGCATAACTGGTAAGCACACTTGACGAGCACCTGTAATCTCAGGATTTGGCTTATGCTTTACCTCAAAGTCTGTACGATAGTCACAAATTAACTTTAAACCAGACTTTTGTAAATAGTCGATATCCCACTCTGTTAGTCCTGCTAATTCTTCAGAACGGTATAATTTGCCCCATTTCACTTTACGTCCATCTCTCGTTTCATATCCACCCATATCACGGAAGTTAAACGCACCTTGTAATGGCAATCTACGCTCAGCTACTGTCACTGCTTGTCCATTACTTCCTACTAGTCTAAAATATGGACGTTCATTTTCACTCGGGTTTTCAATTGTATATGATAATCCTCCATTTACAGTTGCAAGTAGTTCTCCATTTTCTTCAATATGATCTGGTGAAGTACTCCAATAAATACGAACTTCTTCTATATTATTTGCCCACTTTATTTGTAACGTATTATCTTCAATTCTTTCTACAGTTGCTTGTAGCCAATTTCTTTGCTGCTCCATTCTTTCACCAACGCTTTCTCTTATAATCGAATCTCACTCTATTGTATTATACAAATATCTACTTTGTCGTTCTCATTTTTCTTTTTATCTTACAAACAGGCAAAAAGTTCTTTTACTTGTTCAAAATTTGTACATGGATTACCGCGAAATACGTATGCGATTTGTTCATTACCTAAATCTTCGTATACAACTGTTCCGCGATTAGGGTGCGAATAAAACTCTAACCCGTTTATAATTTGTTTTGGGCCATAGTTCATTGTCCATGAAGAAATAGGATAATACGCTTTGTTTTTATGTCTACAAACCCAAAGTGCATATAGTTTATTAACTTCGTCCCAGTATACATACTGCGTTTCGTCATTTCCGAAACCGACCGATTCAAGTTTCCAATTTAGTTTTTCATGAATTAACAAATTTACATAGGATACGTCATCTGGAGCATTCCACTCTCTACATCTTCCTATCTCACCCATTTCACTTCTCTTCGCTTGAAAGCTTAATAAGTGAAATGATGTATGTAATATCGTTTTCCCAAGCTCCATATTTACTGGTTGTAATTCAAATAGAAATCGTTCCATTTCGTCTTGGTTTACATATCCATGATCAACAGAAATTTCAACTTGTGTTTTCCATATAGATGTAACGTAACTTTCTTTTCCTTTATAATTTACACCTTTCCAATACACAAGCCCTTTATATTGAAAACAATCTCCTTTTGCTTGAGAAATACAGCTATCCGGAAATACTGGTTCCATTATATCGAGAAAAAATTCCTTTACTCGAAACATCCCAGTTGGAGTAACAACCTGAAACCAAAAAGTTCCCCACTTTTCACCTTCATAACGTTCTGAAACTTTTTCAACATTCCAGCCTTCTAACAATACATTTGGATACAATAACACGAATGAATGCATGGATTGCTTTAACATATATAGTCCCCTCCCGCTATACGAGTTCGAGAGTATACATCATTCATCCTCCTAAAACTTTCTCACATATCTCTCAGTTGAACTAAGCAGCTGACATCCGTTCTTTTCAAAAACATCCTTCATCCACTCATTTTGCATATTTGTCTCACCAATATAATAAGATGCACCTATTTCCTTTAAGACAAACATCGCACCTGCAAATAATGCGGCTTCATATCCCTTATTACGCACATTTGGAGTAACTGCGAAGTACATAAGTTTTCCTTCTTCTAACGTACCTCTTTCAATATGCGGGATTACAATTCCTATCGGCTTTTCATCGACACTCGCTGTTAAGCAATGTTCTTTCCATTGCTCACCAATTTCTTCTAGCATCATATGCACAAATTGATCATGAGCGACTGGTTCTCCCGTTGCTTCATTCCACAGTGAATAAAAAGCCTCTTCTCCAACTTCTTCAATAAGCTTAAAATCAATTTCACTTTCTACATCTTCTACTTCGTATATATCTTTAAATACAATCATGTTTTCCGTAACATATTCAAATGAATACGTTTCAAAACATTTTTTATACACATCATAATTTGGACTTTTTGAAGAGATTTCAAAATGTAGTTTTTCTAATCCATCTTTTTTAGCTTCAGCAACGTAATATTGCACCATCTCTTCTAATTGCTCTTCTGTAAAAACCTCTGCATTATTTTCTTTTATCATAATAGAAGAAGCACTTCTTCTTATTTTAAAATGTTTTTCTAACTGTTCTATCGTCGTCATATTCTTCCCTCATCTATATCATACTCGAATTTCTAATCGTTCTCCTTGCATGAGCAGGATTGTCCTTGAATATATAGAATACTAGAAAAGATCGCATCTTTAAAGTGCGGAGGAGGTTCTCCATTGGATATTACAGCATTGCAACAACAGTTAGAGCTTATACAACAAAATGACTACACGCAACTGCAACATATAGACGTAAATGAGTTAACTTTGAACATGCTTCAGTATATCGGAACGACTGATAGCTACGTTCGTTACCAACTTATATATAAATGTTTTGCGCATTTCATTCATCATGAATTCCTTATGGACGATCAGCTGAAATTACTTCTGCAAACTTGTTTAAGTGATGAGTATTTATATTGTGACATTTACTCCCCACATACAGATGGGGTTTTCACACGTTCTTACACTGTTTCGTTAATTGCGTTAATACTCCAATTCGCTAATTCGCACTACTTTTGTACAGAGGAGGATATCGAAGAAATAAAAAATAAACTCATTACATACACAAACTTAGAAACGGATTTTCGGGGCTATATTGAAAATAAAGGATGGGCTCATTGTCTTGCTCATGTATCTGATGCCTTTACTGAAATTGTTCATAATACGTATACAACTTTTGAATGGTACGAAGAATTAATTCATTGTTTATTAAATAAAATCTTTATTCCATCTGACCTTTTTCATAATAACGAAGATGAACGCATTGTTACTCCATTACTAGCAATGCTGTATCATGATTTTCCTCAGAACGATTTAATTTCTATTATTCATAAAAAAATAAAAAGGCTTCCTCAAATTAGAAAACGCCTTTCGCTTAATGAGTATTGTATTTTATGTGCCAATATTAAAACCTTTTTACGCACATTATTTTTCAGAACGAAAGATGACCATAACTTAGCCTTTACAGCACGTAAAACAGAAAGAATGTTAAAAGAACTTCCTAACTATTATTAAATACAAGGAGCAATGACATGGGTTATATTGAAGATATGAGAAATCTAGTAGGAAATCATCCACTTATTCTAATAGGATCACACGCCATTATATTAAATGAAAAAGATGAAGTATTGCTGCAGCTCCGTACAGATTTTAACCGCTGGGGCATTATTGGCGGTGCCTTAGAATATAACGAAACGTTAGAAGATGCTTTAAAACGAGAAGTGTTTGAAGAAACTGGACTTATTATTAAAAATCCAGAACTATTCCGTACATACTCAGGACCAGATTTCTTTCAAATCTATCCAAATGGCGATCAAGTACACGGTGTACTCGTTGTTTATATTTGCCGAGAATTTTATGGTGAACTTGTATGCGATCAAAGTGAATCAAAAGAACTACGCTTCTTTTCACTTGATGAATTACCTAATAATCTTCCTCCTGTTATCGAGAAGATTATTACAGATTATCTAAAAAAATAAGGGAACGCTTAACGTTCCCTCTCAAATCCAATCCGTTTTTTAATTTCTGCTAAATTTATCTTCGCAATAGCGCGTGCCTTCTCAGCACCGTTTTCTAATGCTTCATATAATAAATCCGGCTCATTCATATACATTGCGTACTTTTCACGAGGTCCAGCTAACTCACGATCTACAACGCGAAACAACTCTTTTTTCACATCGCCCAATCCGATTCCAGTCTCATATTTTTCACGTAATGACTGTACTTCGTCTTCTGTCGCAAATTCTTTATAAATTGTAAATAAGGTTTCTAGTTCTTTCGGTTCATTTGGAAGTGAAGAGTCTGTTTTGATTTTAAATATTAACTTTCGAAGTTTTTCTTGCTCTGCAAATAATGGGATTACATTTCCGTAACTTTTACTCATCTTCCTTCCATCAAGACCAGGTAAAATAGCTCCTTCTTCTTGCACTACATACTCCGGTAGTGTAAATGTCGTGCCAAATGTATGATTAAAATACGTCGCAATATCACGCGCAATTTCAATATGTTGAATTTGGTCTTTTCCAACTGGTACATGAGTAGCTTGAAATAATAATATGTCAGCTGCCATTAAAATCGGGTACGTGTATAACCCCATATTCACTCCCGCATCGACCTCTAACCCTGCTTCTTTATTTTGCTCCACCTTCGCTTTATACGCATGAGCACGGTTCATAAGACCTTTCGGAGTTAGGCAAGCTAAAATCCAAGCTAATTCTAGAATTTCCGGTACTTCTGTTTGCCGATAAAAAACAACATCTTCCCCAAGTCCAAGCGATAACCAAGTAGCTGCTACCTCTTTCGTATAACTGCTGAACTTTTCTGAATCATGCACAGCATTTAATGCATGATAATCAGCTATAAAGTACAATGCTCTTCCTTCATTATTCTTTGACATTTGTAATGCAGGTTTAATCGCACCAATATAATTCCCTAAATGCGGATAACCTGTCGGCTTAATTCCTGTTAACATTATTTTTTCACTCACACTAACTCCTCCTTTCTCAAAATAAAAAGAGCCCCTCATCCTTAAAAAAGGACGAGAGACTCCCGCGGTACCACCTTAATTAGCTATCATTAGCTCACTTCATACTTCAATAACGTGAAGTAACCGTCTTTACCTACTCATTTCAGTTAGAAGCTCCAGAGCCCATTCCATATTCATCCCTTACTGATTTCCACCACACATCAGCTCTCTAAAAAGTTTCGAATATGTACTCTTCTCTTTCATTGCTTTTTCGTTATTTTTTACAGTTTATCACATTTCACTTCCAAACAAACCCTAATTTTCTATTTTATATAGCAGGAATTTCCACTTCAATTGTCTAATGTTATATAGGTTTGTTGAAATATTCGAAACAACTTTGGAGGTTTTTTCATGGTAAAATATATATCAATTTTAGGTTCAACAGGATCCATCGGCACATCTGCATTAGATGTCGTTTCAGCTCATCCTGAACATTTTAAAATCGTCGGTTTAACCGCAAATTATAATATCGATCTTCTTGAGCAACAAATCAAAACGTTTCAACCTCGTATTGTAAGCGTTGCGACAAAAGACTTAGCAGACAAGCTTCGTACGCGTATTTCAGCAAATACAAAAATCACACACGGGACTGATGGCTTAATTGCAGTAGCTACTCACCCTGATTCAAATCTTGTATTAAGCTCTGTTGTAGGTGTTTCAGGATTACTTCCAACAATTGAAGCATTAAAAGCGAAGAAAGATATCGCTATTGCTAATAAAGAAACTTTGGTTGCAGCTGGACATATCGTAACTGAACTAGCGAAACAAAACGGATGTCGCTTAATTCCAGTAGATAGTGAGCATTCAGCTATTTTCCAATGTTTAAACGGAGAAAATAATAAAGAGATTGAGAAGTTAATTGTAACAGCTTCCGGTGGTGCTTTCCGTGATAAAACACGTGATGAAATGCAAACATTACAAGCAAAAGATGCTTTAAAGCACCCAAACTGGTTAATGGGCGCAAAACTAACGATTGATTCTGCCACATTAATGAATAAAGGGTTCGAAGTAATGGAAGCGAGATGGCTATTTGATATTCCATATAAAAAAATTAATGTAATGATTCATAAAGAAAGTATCATTCATTCTTTAGTAGAATTTATTGATGGATCAGTTATGGCGCAGCTCGGTGCTCCTGATATGAGAATGCCGATTCAATATGCGTTTCACTATCCTACTCGGCTGCCTTCTTCCTATGAAAAATTAAATTTATTAGAAATCGGTAGTTTACATTTTGAAAAACCAGATTTAGAGAAGTTCCCTTGTCTACAATACGCATATGAATGTGGCAAAATCGGTGGTACTACTCCCGCTGTATTAAATGCAGCAAATGAAATTGCGAATGCGCTATTCTTAAAAAATGAAATTGCCTTTTTCGATATTGAAAAAACAATTTACAAAACAGTTGAAGCTCATCATAACGTAAAAGATCCTTCACTAGATGCTATATTAGAAGCAGATCAATGGGCACGCCAATATGCAAATGAATTGTTAATAAAAAAGCGCTAAAACAGTTCCCACTGTTTTAGCGCTTTTTTTCACGTATTCAACTTAACAAATCTATAACCGTGTGTAACTAACACTTTTAATATCGCATATCCTGGAATGGCTAAAATAATGCCCATAATCCCGAATAAGTTTCCGGCAGTTAAAATGATAAAAATGATAGTAATCGGATGAATATCTAACTTTTTACCCATAACTTGCGGAGAAATAAATTTACCTTCTGCTAATTGTACAACCATCATAACGATAATTACTTTTAACACCATTGCTGGCGAGTCGATAAATGCGATAATTAACGCTGGTGTAATCGCGATAATTGGTCCTACGTACGGAACGATATTTACAATCATCGCTAAAATCGCAAGTAATACCGCATATTTAATACCAATAATAAGATAACCAATTAATAGCATAATACCGATAAATAAGCTGACGATAATTTGACCTCTAATATACGAGCTAATCGCATAATGCATATCATCTAGTATTCTCATTGCTGCTGGTTGTCTTTGCTCTGAAATAAACTTTAAAAAGTGATTCGGCAATTGCTCACCATCTTTTAAAAGATAGAACAATATAAATGGAACCATTACAAATGTCAAAACAACCTCTGTAACAGTACTCAAAAATCCAGTTACATTCCCAGTTACTGATGATAATGACTTTGTAAAATCAACTGTGTATTCTTTTACCATATTCGCAACATTAATATTTAAATTCTCCTGAATTTTACCGAGTAAATTACTTTCCCCGAATCTACGTGCTGCTTGTTCAATCTCATGGCCAAAATACGGTAAGTTATCAATTAATGCATCAATTTGATCTTTAATAATAGGGATAACCGTTACAACTAAAAATACAAATAATCCTAGTACGATTAAATATATGGAAGCTATCGATACGATTCTTGAAACACCTTTCTTTTCTAAAAGCGAAACGAATGGATGCAAAATATAAAATAGCACGCCTGCTAATAGTACTGGGAAGAAAATTGTTTTTAAAAATACGATAAACGGTGTAAAAACAAATGATATTTTTGTTAGCAATAAAATATTAATGAACAATAACGCAAATCCAAGTAATACCGCCAAATAATTTTGTTCTCTAAAAAACTTTCTTAACTTATCTCTTTTTCTTATATTTATTTTCTCCAACGAAACCACCTCTTCGAATGATGAAAAGCCCTTATTCAGGGCTCTTCATCATAATCTATATCTCTATTTCCTTGCAGCTTTCACTACAAATGATACAATAAGAATTAACACGATTGCACCTAATAATGCCGGCACGACATGAATCCCACCAAATGATGGCCCAAAGGATCCAAATAATCTACCACCTAACGAAGCACCTAATAAACCTGCGATAATATTTCCGAACATACCACCTGGGAAATTTTTACCTGTTATAGAACTAGCAATTGCACCTATAATAGCACCAACTATTAATGTGATAATCCATCCCATTTTTAGTCCTCCATTTCTATTATAGTTTGTATGATTTAATACAAACATATGTATTTATCATTGCTAATCATATTTCACTATAGAAATATATTTACTACTATTTTACATATGGAGATACATATATTATATGCAAAAAAGAAAAATATTGTCAAACTCACCCATAAAGCAATTATATTCATATACCATATTTAAAGGAGGCTTCATTGTCTATGATTCTTAAGTTAAATTCCACTTCTTTTGAAGTAGCAACATCCATTTTACAGGTTCAAATTCCAGCTTATAAAGTTGAAGCAGACTACTTAAATAGTACTGCCATACCTCGTTTATATGATACTGTAAACGATATTCAAAATTGCGTTGAAACATTCTATGGATATTTTTCTGAAAATAAACTTGTCGGTTTTATTTCTTTTGTACAAGAAGAAAAACTAATCGATATCCATAGGCTAGTTGTATCGCCCGATTTTTTTCAAAAAGGAATCGCAACGAAACTCCTAATTTATATATTTAACATGTTTCCCTCTTCAATGGCATACATTGTACAAACAGGTAAAGCGAATACCCCTGCTATTACTTTATATAAAAAACACGGATTCATTACAGTATCAGATACAATACTTCCTGACGGTATGATTCTTACGCAATTAAAAAAGACAGAATACACAAAATAATTTGACTTGTTCGCTCCTTTATGTTATTTTTTACTTTATAAAACCTTTTGCTGAGTCCAAATTTTGGAGCGGGGGAACCATTTTTGTAGCTATGCTACTTGGGGCGAATCTTTTTTAAGTAGGGAAACTCTCACTTCCCGAGTCCGACAGCTAACCTCGTAAGCGTAATGGGAGAGGAAGGTGCTTTTTGCCTATGTTACACATTTTGCCTCCTTAATTATAAATATGGGATCGATATCAAATAGTCACCTATATTTATAGAAAAGGAGAATGTATTATGTTACGTTTATCTGATCACGCAATTAAAATGATGGAGCAAAGACTTCGAATTGAAAAACAACGCACATATCAAGCAAATAAGGTTGTAGATAACTTACATCACAAATACTTCTTTCAGCATATTTTTCAACCGAAAAGATAAAGAAAATGTTTATTTAATATTAAAAAACACAAGGTGTGTCTTACAAAGACATTCCTTGTGTTTTTTATATTCTTTATAAAATTCTCACTACATTTAAGCTTGCTGTAATCGCACCTGCTATAGTAGTCACATGCCCTACACCTAACGGGCCATTTTGTAATATTAATGTTGAATTGGCACTCGTCACATTCACAAGAAGTGTATTTGAAATGGCTGGTTCGATTACTACAGTTGATGTCGTTACGTTTTGTATAAAACTCCCTGTTAGTTGCGTTCCATTTAATAGCAATCTAACAGATACTGTCTCATTCCCACCATTTGCATCCCCTTGAAAATAGTAGCTTACTAAATATATTCCTGGCGTCGTTACTGTGACTGTCGTAGCACTAGTTAAAGATACACCAGTTCCATATACAGTGGATCCAGAATTAATTGGGATGTTGGCATTTGCTGCAATTGTGCTTGTTGATGTAGAAAAGAAATATCCGCCACCTGTCGATATAGCAGATGATCCTGTTGCTCCAGTTAAGCCTGTTGGACCCGTTGCTCCTGTTGGGCCTGTTACTCCTGTTCCCCCTGTCGCTCCTGTTATTCCTTGTATGCCTTGTATTCCGGTCGGTCCAGTTGCACCAGTCAATCCCGTCTGGCCTGTTGCTCCCGCCTGACCCGTTACACCTTGTGGACCTTGGATTCCCTGTGGACCTTGTGGACCAGTTGCTCCAGTCGGGCCGGTTGCTCCAGTCGGACCCGTTATCCCCTGTGGACCTTGGATTCCTTGAGGACCTTGTGAGCCCGTTGCTCCTGTCTCGCCGGTTGCTCCAGTTGGACCGGTTGCTCCTTGTGGTCCTTGAATTCCTTGTGGACCTTGAGGACCCGTTGCTCCCGCCTCGCCGCTTGGACCGGTTGGACCGGTTGGACCCGCCTGACCAGTTATTCCTTGTAGACCTTGAGGGCCTGCCTGACCAGTTGGGCCTTGTGGACCTTGCACGCCTTGTATCCCCTGAATTCCTTGGGGGCCGGTTGGACCAATTGGACCTTGGATTCCCTGAATTCCTTGAGGACCCGTTGCACCCGCCTGACCCGTTACACCTTGTGGACCTTGCACACCTTGTATTCCTTGAGGACCAGTTGGGCCTATACTTCCTTGTGGTCCCTGAATACCTTGTATTCCTTGAGGACCAGTTGGACCTGTTATGCCACTCGGACCTTGTATGCCTTGCACTCCTTGAGGACCGGTTGAACCACTCGGACCTTGGATTCCTTGTAGCCCCTGTAAACCAGTTGGACCGGTCGCTCCCCTTACTCCTTGCTCACCTTGTATGCCTTGTATCCCTTGAGGGCCGGTTGGACCGATTGGCCCCTGTGCCCCTTGCACTCCTTGTGGACCAGTCGGACCGGTTGCTCCTACCGGTCCCTGGATTCCTTGTAGACCTTGCGGACCAGCCGGACCGGTTACTCCTTGTATCCCTTGTGGACCTTGAATGCCTTGATCACCCGTTGGACCCGTTGCCCCCATCGGTCCCTGTACTCCTTGCAAACCTGTTACACCAGTTGCTCCGGTCGGTCCCTGTATTCCTTGTACCCCTTGAATTCCAGTCGCTCCTGTTGCTCCGGTCGCTCCTGTTGCCCCTGTTGCTCCAGTCGGACCAGTTGGACCCCCTGGTGATCCTGCTGGACCGGTTGGACCAGTTGGACCTCCTGGTGGACCAGTTGGACCGGTTGCTCCAGTCGGGCCAGTTGCAGAACCTGTCGGACCAGTTATCCCAGTGGCTCCTGTTGGGCCGGTTGGACCTGGATCACCTTGTAAACCGGTTGGACCAGTCGGACCGATTACACCTTGCACTCCTTGTATTCCTTGTATTCCTGTTGGACCTACCTGCCCCATTTCTCCCTGGGGACCTTGTAAACCTTGAACACCAGTTTCCCCTTGTGGACCCATTGGTCCTTGCTCCCCTTGAATTCCTTGAGAACCAGTTGGACCGGTTGGACCAATCGGACCCTGTATTCCTTGTATTCCGGTTACACCTTGTAAACCACTACCTCCTAAATTACCTTGCACACCTTGTATACCAGTATTTCCAGTTGGTCCAGTCGGACCAATTTCCCCTTGCACTCCTTGTATGCCTTGTATTCCTGTTGGGCCGGTTGGACCGATTTCTCCTTGCATTCCTTGTATGCCTTGTATTCCTGTTGGACCGGTCGGACCGATTGGGCCAGGAATTCCTTGTATCCCTTGAATACCAGTTGGACCAGTCGGACCTCTTTCTCCTTGTATTCCTTGAACACCTTGTATTCCCTGTGGGCCTCGTTCTCCCATAGGTCCTTGATTACCTTGAGAACCTTGTGGTCCAGTTAAACCAGTTGGGCCGGTTGGACCATTTTCTCCTTGCACCCCTTGCACTCCTTGTATTCCTTGTGGGCCGGTTGGACCGATTGGACCTTGTACGCCTTGTATTCCTTGCGGTCCAGTTGGGCCACCTAAAGCACCAGTTGGACCGGTTGGACCAGTGGGCCCCGTAATACCTGGCGGTGGAAAAGGAATAGGTGCTTGAAACTTACTACACTTATCTTGATTCTTCACAAGCATCTCCCCCGTTATAACTAACGTATCAAACTATTTTTAATACATTTAAACTAGCTGTTATCACACCAGATAATGTCGTTACATGCCCGATAGCTAACGGACCATTTTGTAAAGACAAAGTTGCATTTGAAGAAGTAACTTCAATGACCATCGTATTCGAAACTGCTGGTTCTAATATAAAAGTACCTCCTGTAACATAAAAAATAAAACTCCCTGCGACTTGTGTTCCATTTAAAGTAAGCCTCACTGAAATTGTTTCATTTCCGGCCGTTGGATCACCTTGAAAATAATAGCTTACTAAATAAATTCCCGGCGTACTTAACGTTACAGTTGTTGCATTTGTTAAACTGACATCAGAACCAAAAACTGTAGATCCAGAATTAATTGGTATTAACGCATTCGCTGCAATTGTACTCGTTGAAGTAGAAAAGAAATAACCGCCCCCACTAGGTAAACCAGTCGCTCCTGTCGCTCCCGCTATTCCAAAGAAACCTATTGAACCTGCACTACCAGTTGCTCCTGTCGGTCCCACCACGCCACTTGGGCCCTGACTACCTTGTGCTCCAACTGGGCCTATACTACCACTAGCACCTGTCACCCCACTTGCTCCAGTTGGGCCTTGCAAACCTTGAACTCCTTGTATACCTTGTATTCCTTGCGAACCCGTTGCACCTGTATTACCTGTCGTTCCCGTTATTCCTTGTATTCCCGTAATCCCTTGCACTCCTTGCACACCTTGTGGTCCAGTTGCCCCGGTTGCTCCAGTTGCCCCAGTTTCACCCGTTGCACCTGTAATTCCAACATTTCCTTGTGGACCTTGGGGCCCTTGACTACCTTGCGCTCCTTGGACTCCTTGAGGTCCTGTTATACCAATTTCCCCTGTATTTCCTTGGGGGCCTCTAATTCCTTGTGCACCTGTTGGACCGATAATTCCTTGCACACCTTGTATTCCTTGCACTCCTTGCGCTCCTGTTGGACCCATTATTCCTTGTAATCCTTGAGGACCTTGCAAACCGATAGCTCCAGTCGGTCCTATTATTCCTTGCACTCCTTGAGGACCTTGGGCACCTTGTGTACCTGTCAATCCGGTAGTCCCTTGTATCCCTTGAACACCTTGAGGACCTTGTGTTCCAGCTGCTCCTGTTTCCCCTTGAATTCCTTGTACGCCTTGGATTCCTTGTGCTCCAGCTGGGCCGGTTGCTCCTCGGATTCCTTGTGCTCCTTGAGCTCCTTCCGCTCCTGTAACACCAACTGGACCAGCTATCCCTTGTATTCCCACCATTCCTTGTGCACCTGTTGGACCTATCACACCTTGAATACCTTGAATACCTTTAGGACCTTCTGCACCAGTTGGACCAGTTACTCCCAGCGGACCTTGTATTCCTTGAGAACCTTCTGCACCCGTTGGACCTGTTATACCTTGGTTACCTTGAGGACCTTGTGCTCCTTGTACTCCAACTGCTCCAACTACACCTTGGGCACCTTGCGCTCCCCTTACACCTTGATGACCTGTTGGACCGGTTATACCTTGCACACCTTGCCCTCCAATTGGACCTATCCCTCCGCTTACACCTGTTGAACCGGTCGCACCCGTTGGACCTGTTGGACCTCCTGGTGGACCCGGTGGGCCAGCTGGTCCAGTCACCCCACTAGAAGGGCCAATTGGACCGGTCACTCCCGTCGGACCGCCCGGTGGTCCTTCTGAGCCTTGAGTACCAATACTACCTGTCGCTCCCGTTATACCTCTTATTCCTTTTATCCCTTGAAAACCTGTTGCTCCCGTTATACCTTGTATTCCTTGCACACCTTGTGGTCCTTGTAAACCGATTGCACCTGTTATCCCCTTTATTCCACTTATACCTTGGGCACCTTGCATTCCAGTAGAACCAGTTGGACCCACTTCCCCTTGTATTCCTTGAGCTCCTTGCGGGCCTTCCTCTCCAGTAATTCCTTGTATACCTTGGAAGCCGTCTTCTCCTTGTATACCAATAGCCCCTTGCTCTCCTTGTATTCCTTGAACACCTTGAGGGCCTTGTGGACCAGTTACACCCGAGACTCCAGTTATGCCTCTCTCTCCTTGCATTCCTTGTGCCCCTGTTTGTCCTCGCTCGCCTATTTCCCCTTGTATTCCTTGTGTGCCTTGTATACCTTGACTACCAGCAGGACCCGTTGCTCCTTGTATTCCTTCTAATCCTTGTACTCCAATATCACCAATTAGACCTTGGTTACCGATTAATCCTTGAGCACCTTGGAGACCAGTCGGACCAGTTATACCTTGCTCTCCTGTATCACCAATAGCCCCTTGTATTCCTTGTGCTCCTGTTGTCCCTTGGGGACCTTGTATTCCCCTGATACCTTGAGGACCTTGGGGCCCAGTTGCTCCCGTCGGTCCAGTCACCCCTGTAGGACCAACAGGACCTTCATGCCCTCCAGTTGGACCGATTGGACCACTATTACCTGTCGGACCCGTTGCTCCTATAAGCGGAAGAGGCAGTGCCACTCCAAATTTTTTGCACTTTCTATGATGACGCACAACAATCCCCCTTCCCAAAAATAATTACACCTTTTATATGAAATGCATTTTTATAAGAAAAGTACACTTTTGACCTCATTTTTTTAAAATAAAGAAGCCTATGATTTCATCTATTTGAAATCATAGGCTTCTTTTATAAAAACACTTTACTTTCTAGCTTTAATAATAAAAGTAGTCGGCACCATTCTAGCTTTATATAAAGAATAATACTTCGTAGACGGCTCAGCTAGTTCTCCATCAAACGAGCTTGATGGTTCAGGCTCTTCTATTCTCTCAATTTTAAATCCCACTCTATTTAACTCATTTATGTATGTACTTATTTTTCTCTTATATAATGTCGCTTGTACATTTTCTCCTTTAAATGTTTCAAACGTAATGGGCGTTTCCTCATGATAAGAAGACTTTATAGCAACTTCTTCCGTACCATACTGTAAGTTTGAATATACCGGGTGCTCCCAACTAAAAATAAAACTTCCCCCTGGCTTTACATATGAATAAATCAGTTCCAACGTTTTTCTTAAATCCGAAGTCCAACCTAATGCATAAATGGAATATACAATATCAAAATATCCTTTCGGAATATCGCCTTCTTCTTCCATTGCTCCGCATACTAACTTTGGATTCCAATCCTTTAACGTCTTATTCGCTATTTCAATTTGTGTACTCGAAAGATCAAGCCCCCATAATTCCTCTGCCCCTTGTTCCGCCATATATTGCAACGAATGCCCACTTCCACAGCCAATATCAAGAACCTTTTTCTTTCTGATTGAATCGAACAAACGAATCTCATCTTCAGACGCCGTATACGGACCATATTTAGGTAAACAATCCACTTGAAAGAAATAAGGTGCAACTGTATCCCAACACTTTTTATTTAAAGCTAACATTTGCGTACCTTTCATATTCTACATTCCCCCATCCATTTTTCTTTCTCTAATATTAATTACATATCATAACCAGATCGCCCTTTTCTCTTCGCCCGGTAGTTTTTCACTTTCGCAATCGTACCGCATGCTCTTCCTCCTTCTTCTCTAGCATACATACCGCACCATCTTTTACTTCCATTTCGCGAATGATCATAAAATACCCAGCGACAATCTGGACATGCTTTTAACCTTCCCCATACATTTTCTTGAATTGACATTAACACAATGCTTAACACTTTTGTATACACATTCTCTTCATATACCGGTTCATATGTAATACCTTTCATATCATCCTTTATATGTACATGAAATGGGTATTTCTCTAACCATTTTTGCAATGATCCTTCGCCTTCAATTGTCATCCGAATATCTTCTCGAAAACCTCTTAATTCCTCTATCGTATGAAATGGAAACTCTTCATCAAAATATTCTTTCATAAAAAGCTTTATGTCTTCTTCTGTTTGCAGCAAATCAATTGGCTCTCTCGTATCGTTTGGTATTCTCCATGTATTTAAAAATTCCCGAATATATTCTAGTTCATTTGGAGCGTTTTGATTCAATTCGATCCACCTTCTTCTTAAAATTTACTTTTTTCTGACTTTATGTATAATTATAGTATAAAATAGTTAACCATCAAATAATTTTACTGGTTACATAATTAGGAGGATTTCTATGAAAAGTTTCTCAACACCGATACGTTTCATGCTTATTTCTTCATTTTTTATGTCTTTTGGGTATTTTGCAGTATACGCATTTTTAGCTATTTATCTATTAACCTTTCTTCATTTTTCTGCTGTCCAAGTAGGAACAGTGTTGACGGTTATGACAATTACATCACGAGTTATCCCATTATTCTCAGGGTTAATTGCTGACAAAATAGGCTATATCATTATGATGATAGCCGGTTTATTTTTGAGAGGAATCGGATTTATCGCTTTAGGAATATGCTCTGATTTCTATACAATTTCTATTTCTTCTGCACTTATTGGCTTCGGAACTGCATTTTACGAACCTGCTGCGCGCGCCATATTCGGTTCACAACCAGCTCATTTGAGAAAAAATTTATTTACATATTTAAACCTTAGCTTTAATTGCGGTGCAATAATCGGACCAATTGCAGGAGGGTTCTTACTCTTACTTGATCCAATCTATGCCTTCTCTCTAACAGGATCACTTATGCTGTTATTCGCTTTTATCTTTTACTTACTTAAAAATCACTTCCAAGTCACTACTGAAAACACGTCTATTACATTAGGAATACAGGCCATCTTACAAAACAAGTCTTTCCTTCTGTTTTCCTTTATCATGATTTTCTTCTATATTATGTTTACTCAACTTACTGTCGCACTTCCACTTCATATGAAAAACATTAGTAGTAGCAATCAACTTGCTACACTCGTTATTACGATAAATGCGATAACAGGCGTCATATTTATGGTATTATTCCGAAAATTATTCCACAAATACAACACACTTTCAATTATTAAATACGGTGTTTTATTAATGAGTATTTCCTTTTTACTCATTCCTTTATTTCAACACCCATATTGGCTCTTTATTTGTGTAATTTTATTTACAATCGGTGAAACACTCGTATTACCTAACGCTGATATCACTATTGCAAATTACAGTAATGAATCATATACAGCCACTTTCTTCGGATTTTATCAACTATCACTCGCATTTGGTTTTATCATTGGTAATTATACCGGTACATCTTTTACATCCAACTTAAGCGGAATGTATACACCATGGCTTATTTTTGGCGGAATAGGACTTATTGGTTTTATTTCACTACATATTTTGAATATAAAAAAAGTGGCCTCTAAAGAGGATATACACCTATGTAATACAAGCGACCTATAACGAAAAAGATTCGACCATCATCTTTGACAGTCGAATCTTTTTATTTTTCATATTCAAGGTGATTATGTCTTTTACAACCAAATAAATAGCAAGCCCCTATATAATCAGTTTCAAACTCTAATCCTGGAACGTATCCAGATTTGATACGTTCTACCATTGTTTTATAACAATTATTCTCTTCTGTATATTCCTCAATTAACTCTTTCTTATCATTTTCTGTCCAGTTTTCTTCTACTTCTTCATTCTGAACATCTTCTATTTCTGCTGTTTTCGCTTCGATACATTCCCGTATAACTTCATTTATACGGGAGAAATTATTCGTTTTATATAGAGCATACACAAATCTACCAATCCAATTAGGACTTTTCCAGCATTCTTTATATCCCTTTTCGAACCATTCAATTGCTTCTTTATAGCAATTCAACTCAACATATAAATCTGCTACATTAATTTCCCCTAAAAAATTATCAGATTCCCTGTTAAAAGTATCTAACTTCTCTTTTGCTTCTGTCGTTCGTTCTAAATCAATTAAACATTTTACATAGCTATACATGATATAGTCCGAATCCCCTGCAACTCGCAAGAAAAAGTCTGAAGCTTTTTCCAGCTCTCCAAGGTTATAATGCGCTACAGCTACATTATGATATGCTTCATCTGATGGTTGAATCGAAATAGACTTTTGTAATGCTTCTTTCGCTTCTGTCCATTTTTCTTGTTTCATGTAAATGTCCCCTAAGATGTTATAAGGAAAGTATGAAGAAGGATTAAACTTAACAACTTCTCTTATTAATTCAAGAGCTTTATCATCATTCTCTTCCTCATAAAAGTACATCCAAGCCAGATTATTGAGAGATTGTACGTCTCTAGATTCATGTACTGCTTGTTGAAACAGTTCCATTGCTTCCTCATATTTATTTTGTTCAAACATTTCAATTGCCTTCTCATTAATGTTCAAATAACTACCTCCGAAGTAAATGAATTCATCTATTCCCTATCATTATTGTAAAATGTAAAAATTATAATTTCTATAAAAAATTTCTTTCTCTCGTCTACATTTCGATTGAAATAGAAGCTAAAATATACGAATTTACAAAAATCAGTAAATTTTTCATTCTCCCTTAAATTGGATATACCTCCTGTTTCATTTTACATATTATGGTACAATTAAGAGGGTACTAACTAAACATTTACGCTCCGCACTAGTAATCTAGCAATACAAAAATCAAAAATCACATGGAATTGAGGGATGTTATGAAACAGAAATTAGCTGTTCTTCTATTCACTGGAATCATATTATCAGGATGTTCAACTATAGCAGAGAATTCTTTAGAAAGCGGGAAAGGCAGTATGGAATTATTAACACCAACGATTACAGCAAAAGACAATGAATTAGAAATTAAAACTAAAGGCATTGATGAAAATAAAGTAACTTTTATTTATGTTGCTAATAAAAAAGTGTTGGAACAAAAACTAAAAAATGGTGAATCCTACAAACTTAACATTAAAGATATCGAACACGCTCATAGGACGGACTACAAACCAAAAGTTCAACTTTTACAAACGAAAGACGATGATGATGATGGAGAAATAGTAACCTTCAAACAAGTTAGATATACAGTTAAAAACTGATTTTAAAGTTGTTTCATTATAAATGTAACAAAAGAAAATATACTTTTAACAGTAGATAAATGTAGGGGGTGCTAACATGAAAAAACGATGGATTTCTTGGTGGATTGGTAACATATTTTGGATTATCGTTTTTGGAATATGGGCCGCTATTATTTGGCTACGAGATGTTGATGGTGCTGGTGTTATTCAAACACCTGAAATTAAATCAATATCACTTATCGTTTTATTAATCACGTTTATCATACCGGTATTTTTTCAAATTATATGGCTAATCATTAATTTGAGAATGAGTAAAAAACATAATTATACGATTTAGTTTTTTTGAATTAACAGATGAATATTTTTCATAAAAAAAGAGAGGAATCTACATCAAAATAGATTCCTCCCTTTTACATTTAGACTTATACTGCGCTTTTAATGCATCACTATTCCTCTTTTTTACGATGCATGTTCATCTTTCTTCTTCATTAACGCTCTTTTCTTCATCGCCTTCGTTAAATATCCACCCTTAAACGAGCGAATTTCATACGAAGACATAAACGCTTTCGGTGCAATTTCATTAATGATTTCTAAAAGCTCTTTCTCTCTAGAACGCTTTGCGACGATATCTAAGCGATAACGTATAGAATTAATACCTTCGCCTTCAAATACTGTAACGCCAAATCCAGAGTGACGTAACTCATCTACTAATTCATTACAACGGTCTAGTAAACTAACTTGATACGTAATATAACCAATTGCTAATTTATTCTCTATATAACCGCCTAATAACAGTCCCGCACTAAAGCCAATGACATAGGCAACGATGTTCATCCAATTTGATAAATCTTGAAACACAATACCTAAACTGACAATGTAAATAGCTCCTTCTAACAATCCAACACCAGCAGCGGATCTTGTTTGATTCTTTACAAGCAAAATCGTACGGATTGTTAATATTGGAACGTAAATAATTTGAAGCACAAAAATAAGTAGCGCTTGTAACATTGGTATCCACCTCTTTCAAAAAGTCTTTTGTCATAATAACATACATAACCTTTAGAAATCGATGGGTTTTTTAAAATTTTTTTATTATTTTTCATACTATTGAAAAACACAAAAAAGAAGCGTATTATATTTGTCATTAATTTGATTACTTGTATCATATCGCTAAACTAAAAAAGGAACCTGATTAGGTCCTTTTCATCATAGCTCTATATTTTTCGAAGCATGTTCTCTTTGCTTCTCTTCTTCTTTCACTAACTGCATATTTGCGTACGCTAAATTTGCAATCATTAAAAAGTGACCACCTAAAATACCTGTACCGAATGCCCACATTTCCATTTCATGCTCAATTTCATACATGATGATAGCTCCTAAAATAGCAGCTGCAAATCGGTTTAAAACTCCTAATCCAGGAGCCTTTTCCTTCATTACGATACTTTTCCCGAGTTTCTCCACTCTGCGAGCTAATAACCAAAGACAATAAGCACTTACTGCTAATCCAATACCGAACCCTGTCACTTGTTTTCCAAACGGAGTAATCGTCCACATAAGTAGTAAACCACTAAAGATCACATACAATTGTAATCGATATACACGTAAGGCTTCTTGAATCAAAATATCCGCTCCTAAGTTCTCATTTTTTGTACTTTAGAAGAAAAGCAGCAACTTACACAGTTGCTGCTTTCTCTTCTTCTTGTTCTTGTTCCATCTTACGAATTTCAACACGTTTAATTTGGTAAGCGTCTTTTTCTAACACTTTAAATTCATAACCTTCCGCCTCAACGTGTTGTCCTTCTTCGATTTCATGATTTTGCATCATAATCCATCCACCGATTGTATCCACATCATCTTCTTCGATGTGTAATCCAAATAAATCTTTCACTTCTGAGATAAGCACTTTTCCATCAACAATAATATGTTGCTCGTTCACATGTTGAATTGGTGGTGCTTCATCTTCATCATATTCGTCACGAATTTCGCCGACGATTTCCTCCAAGATATCTTCAAGCGTTACAATTCCAGCTGTTCCTCCGTACTCATCATATAAAACAGCCATCGGAATTCGCTTCTTCTGCATTTGAAGTAATAAATCGTGAATTGGAGTCGTTTCCATCACTTCAATAATCGGACGCATATACGAGCGAATAGATGATAAATCTTTTTGATCCTCGGTCATATATCGAATAAAGAAATCTTTTACGTTGACCATACCGATAATATCATCTTTATCTTCTCCAAAAATCGGATAACGTGTGTATCGCTCATTTTGGATTACTTTCATGTGTTCTTCTACTGAATCTTCCAGGTAGAAACCAACGATTTCTGTTCGCGGTACCATAATCTCTTTTGCAATACGATTATCAAATTCAAAAATGTTATTTACATACTTGTATTCAGCTTGATTAATTTCGCCACTTTCATAGCTATCTGAAAGGATAAGACGTAATTCTTCTTCTGTATGAGCTACTTCATGTTCTGAAGCTGGCTTTAAACCAAATAAACCAGTTATCACACGAGCTGAACCGTTCAATACCCAAATAAATGGATACATTACTTTATAGAACATCATTAATGGACCTGCCAATAATAACGTTACCCTTTCAGCCTTTTGAATTGCCATCGTTTTTGGAGCTAATTCTCCTACTACAACGTGTAAATACGTCATAATCATAAAAGCAAGACCAAATGTTAATACTGATGAAATAGAAGGATTTAAGTTCCATTTCTCAAATAACGGGTGTAATAACTTTTCAATTGTCGGTTCACCTAACCAACCTAATCCCATAGCTGTAACTGTAATACCTAATTGACAAGCAGATAAATATTCATCTAAATTTGTTGTTACCTTTTTCGCTGCTAAAGCACCGCGTTTTCCTTCCGCAACAAGCTGATCGATACGGCTTGAACGTATCTTTACAATCGCAAACTCTGCTGCTACGAAAAATCCAGTAAATGCGATTAAAATCGCAACCATGACTAAATTAAATATTTCCAATGAATCCCCTTAGTTAAAAAACTAAGGTGTCCACCTCCTGTATACTATAATGTTTTCTTATTTGTTTGTTAGAAAACATAGCCCGATACAAAAATTAAAGAGGTCGGATTTCACTTATTCTATAATAATAGAGCAAGTGTCTGTATTAAAGCTGTCGTTTGACCTGATAAAGATTTCGATATTTTTTCACGTTGTGAATCAGTCAATTCATCTAAAAGCGGTTTTAACTCAGTAAGCTCCACTTCTAATCGATGAATATGGTCTGTCACTTCATTCACTTGTTTCGAAACGTGTTCATTGATACCGAGCAGCTTCTTCTTCTCCTCGATTTTCTCTTTAATCTCACAAAGCGGCATATGCATTTCTTTGCACTTCTCAATAAATTGTAATGTCTCAAATGCTGTTTCGTCGTAATAGCGATAATTAGATTGAGATCGCTCCGCTTTTAAGATACCTAGATTCGTATAATAATCAATCGTTCGTTTCGACACGTGAGCCATGAGAGCCAACTGTCCGATTCGATACACCTTCCCAACGATCTTCCCCCCTTGTTTATATTACTTACATCATACAATACATAAACTGTACAGTCAAACGTGACGGTTTATTATTCACAATTTATACAAAATTCCAATCTCCTCCTATGATGATTCAATACGAGTAATCTACACTTATACAATAAAATTACTAAACTACTACCTAATCACTACATTATCTGCCACTTTTAACCTTTCTTATTTAAAAGCATATCCTACTAATAATGATTGCTTGTATAGGAGGGAATTAATATGAAAAAGACAATCATTTCTCATTTTTATAATGAAGAATACCTACTTCCATGGTGGCTTATGCATCACACGAAAATATTCGATCACGGCATTTTAATTAATAGAGGGTCTACAGATCGTTCCGTAGAGATTTGTAAACTATTAGCACCCCACTGGGAAGTACGAAATTCAAGATTTCTTGAGTTTGATCCAACTAATACTGATATTGAAGTGATGGAAATTGAAAGAGAAGTTTCAGGTTGGAAAATCGTTTTAAATACTACTGAATTCTTTTGTTGTAATAATACTGAAGAATTTTTTTCATCTCTTCATACACTAGGCCAAAACATGTATGCGATTAGAATGATTTTAATGATAGATAATCATAATTATAATTATTCAAAGCCTAGATATTCTATCCCCTTAGTAGAACAGCGATACCACGGTGTCTTCCCTTATAACCCAAATCTCGGATGTGCTTGGAGATTTATTCACAATCATCTAGACGGTGCATATTTACCTGGTAGACATCATTCGCGGCACGGATATATAATTTATGACTATCCTTCATTTATTTTAAAATTTTATTTTAGCCCTTGGAATGAACAATCAAAGGCAAGAAAATTACAAATTACACCTACCCTTTCAAAAAGGGGTGTTCAAATGGGACTTCAAACACATTACGGTCAATCTCCTGAAGTACTGGACATACGTTTTTTAGAGCTTAGTAACCTAACACAAGACCTCCGTCATAACCCTGAATATCAAGAATTATTCCCAAAATTCAAACCGTAATACTTTCTGCATCGTCATCACCTCAAACATTTTCATTCACTTAATCAAAAACAATCTCATTTGCATAAAACATGAATACTGTATAAATAATAAATTTTTATTTTAGGAGGAAAAAATGAAAGCTGTTATTCTTGCTGGTGGGTACGGTACAAGAATTGGGGAAGAAACACATTTAAAACCGAAACCTATGATTGAAATTGGAACAAAACCCATTCTATGGCACATTATGAGTTTGTATAGTCATTACGGAATTACTGAGTTTATTATTTGCTTAGGCTATAAAGGATATGCAATTAAAGAGTTCTTTCTAAATTACAACTTACACATGTCTGATTTCACAATACAGTTAAACGATAATACAATTACTAGCCATTCTCATCGTGTAGAACCATGGAAAGTTACACTAATCGATACTGGTGTAAATACCGAAACGGGTGGCCGAGTGAAAAAGATTCAAAATTATGTCGGAGACGAACCTTTCTGCCTCACTTATGGTGATGGATTAAGTAATGTAAATATAAAAGAACTTATTACATTCCATAAAAAACATGGAAAAATGGCTACTGTTACTGCCGTACAACCTCCTGGTAGATTTGGTTCTCTCATATTAGATAAACAGTCTGTAACATCTTTTCAAGAAAAACCATTAGGTGATGGCGGATGGGTTAACGGTGGATTTTTCGTTTTAAATCCTGAAGTTTTCAATTACATTAGTGGAGATAAGTCTGTTTTTGAAACAGACACTTTAGTTCAGTTAGTAAACAAAAATGAATTGACCGCATATCAACATTCTGGTTTTTGGCATCCGATGGATACATTGCGCGATAAAAATAAATTAGTCGAGCTATGGGAAAGTAATAGCGCTCCGTGGAAGGTTTGGTAATATGGCTTCATCATCTTTTTGGAATAAGAAAAAAGTATTTATTACAGGACATACTGGATTTAAAGGCTCCTGGCTCACCCTTTTCTTAAGTTCTTTAGGTGCAGAAGTAGTAGGCTTTTCTTCTCATCCCCCATCCATTCCTAACATTTTTGAACAAGGTAACGTAGCAAAAGAGTGCACGACAATGAAAGGCGATATTACAGATTACCATTCTTTATTTCATGCCATGAAGCAGCATAAACCTGACATAATATTTCATTTAGCAGCTCAGCCAATCGTAACCGCTTCATACAAAAATCCTATCGATACATTCAAAACGAATGTTTTAGGTACTGTCCACGTGCTAGAAGCAGCAAAGTCCGTCGAAAGCGTACGTGCCATTATTAATGTGACAAGCGATAAATGTTATGAGAATGACAGTAGTGGCGACCGAGCGTTCGTGGAAAATGACCGACTAGGAGGTTTCGACCCTTATAGCGCTAGTAAAGCTTGCGCTGAAATAGTGGCAACATCCTATCAAAAATCATTCTTCCGCACTAATACCCAGAAACTCGCCTCAGTCAGAGCTGGTAACGTCATCGGCGGTGGTGATTGGGCAGAAGATCGATTATTCCCTGATATCATTCGGGCATATTTGCACAATCATACTTTGTATATTCGAAACAAATATGCCGTCCGTCCGTGGCAACATGTTTTAGATCCTCTACATGGCTATATCCTTTTAGCTGAGAAACTTTGGAATGATGATAAATATGCAGAAGCGTGGAATTTCGGCCCAATGAATGAACCTAACAGAACCGTTCATGATGTCATTGAATCTGTAATAAAATTATGGAATAACCCACTAACAATCATTTCCTCCTCTACAAATACTCCTTATGAATCACCTGTTTTAACACTCGACAGTACAAAAGCAGTAAATAAACTCGGCTGGACTCCTAAGTTATCAACAGATGATGCTATCGCTTGGACTGTTGATTGGTACAAAAAATATGCATCTGGTGAAAATATAGAATCTTTCACACGACAACAAATCGATGCATTCAAAAATTTATAAGGGGGCTATAAAATGGAACAGAAAAAATGCCGTTTTTGCCACTCATTACTAACCAACACTTTTTTAGATTTGGGCGTTTCCCCTCTTGCTAATTCATTTGTAGCTCCTGAAAGCTCATATAAAATGGAACCTTTTTATCCGCTGCACACATTTGTTTGTAACTCTTGTTTACTCGTACAGCTAGATGAATTTGAATCCCCACAAAATATTTTTCATAACTATTTATACTTCAGCTCTTACTCCTCAAGTTGGCTACTACACGCTAAACAATACGTAGAAATGGCGATTAAGCGTTTCAACTTAACGAAACATTCAAAAGTGATTGAAATCGCAAGTAACGATGGGTACTTATTACAATACTTTAAAAAAGAAAATATCGAGACATTGGGAATTGAACCCGCGAAAAACGTAGCAGAAATTGCTATCAAAAAAGGAATTCCTACTCATGTAAATTTTTTCAGTAATGACTTAGCAAAAAAATTGCCACAAGCTGATTTAATCGTCGCAAATAACGTATTAGCACACGTTCCGAACTTGCATGATTTTGTCGCTGGTTTAAAAACACTATTAAAACGTGATGGCACGATAACAATTGAATTCCCGCACTTATTAAACCTTATATCCTTTAACCAATTTGATACCATCTACCATGAACACTTCTCCTACTTCTCACTTATAAGCCTTCAAAAAGTTTTAAGTTATCATCATTTACAAATTGTTGATGTAGAAGAACTTTCAACGCATGGTGGTTCCTTACGGATTTTTGTAAACCATCTAAATGCCCAATCAACTATCCATTCCAATGTTACAAAATTAATTCAAAAAGAAGTCGACCACGGGTTAGATACTTTAGATTACTATCTCCTTTTTTCTAAACGCATCGAACAATTGAAAATAAATATTTTAAAGTTTTTTATTGAAGCGAAAGTTTTAAACAAACAAATTATCGGTTACGGTGCTCCAGCTAAAGGAAACACCCTTTTGAATTATTGCGGGATAGGTAAAGAATTTCTAGCTTATACAGTAGATAAAAATCCTCACAAACAAAATCTCCTTTTACCAGGAACTCGTATTCCAGTAAAATCTCCAGCAGAAATTAAACGTACAAAACCGGATTACATTTTCATACTTCCTTGGAATTTGAAAGACGAAATTATGAAAGAATGCTCTTTCATTCGTGAATGGGGCGGTAAATTTTTAGTGACGGTTCCAGAAGTTGAGGTGATCGAGCCATGAAGAAAGTTGTTGTAACAGGTGGTAGTGGCTGGATAGGTAAATATGTTGTACATTCACTTATACAAAAGGGATATGAAGTGCACGCCACGTATAATAAAAATAACCCCTCTCACCTCCCTTGCCATTGGCATAAAGTAAACTTGCTTCGCGATGACGAAGTAAAACAATTCATTTCGGATGTTCAGCCTAGCCATCTCATTCACCTTGCTTGGGAAGCAGTGCCACCAGCATGCTATGTATCTATTAATAATTACTATTGGCTAAAGTCTAGTATTTCATTGATTCAACACTTCACAACATGCGGCGGAAAGCGTGTTGTCGTTGCAGGTACTGGCGCAGAGTACGAATGGTTTAACGGCGTATTATTTGAAGATTCACCGCTCCTTTCCTATAAAACCCCGTATTCTTTATGTAAAAATGCACTGCACTCCTGGCTAGAAACGTATGCACAACAAACAGGCCTCAGCATGTGTTGGGGCCGCATTTTTCATATGTATGGACCTCACGAACAAGGTAATCGGCTCGTTTCTAACATTATCACTTCCTTATTAAAAAATGAGGAAGCACTATGTACACATGGAAAACAATCGAGAGATTTCCTCCATGTGAGTGACGTCGCTGACGCTCTCGTAACAGTATTAGAACATGGCGTTACAGGCACCATCAATATCGCTTCAGGTCAATCTGTACAAATTAAAGAACTAGCTTCTATCATCGCTAAAAAGATAGGAAAAGAACATTTAATTAAACTAGACGCGATTCCTTTCTCTAAAGATGAACCTTTATTCGTCGGCGTTAGTGTAGAACGTTTAAAAACTGAAGTAAACTGGAAACCAACATACGATTTAAATACAGGAATAGAAGAAACAATTTTATGGTGGGAATCATTTATACAAAAACATAACGATATACGTCACTAAAACGTAAATCCTTCGTTCCTCTCGCTAATTCCTTATACCATTCTTCTAATCTTTCCGGCGTAATAATATGGTGCGTCCCCATTCCCCCATGCTTACTAGCTTCAGAAAGAGTCGGACCAATTTGTAACTTTCTCTTTCTCATCACATCGTTCCACGGACTAAACCCAAACCATAATATACAAGCAAGAGGTGGATAAATCATCGATTCATGCGCAGATAAATGTCTTCCAACCGTATAACTTCCATGCTCATGATTATGAATAAATCTACCTCTTCTCCATAACGGCCAATCTTCTGGTAAATAACCATGAAATCGCTGTTTCATTAAAGGTATTCCAAAGTTAAGGTCAGGATAGTTGCAGTTAGGATCATCAACCATAATAAGCCCGTCCAGCCAATACATCCTCCCCCCCAATTCATGTAGCGATTTCCAAAACTGATTTTTATCTTGCACGCAAAGAAACTCAGTCGTATTTAAAATCATTTTCCATCCTTGTACTTCTTGTTCTATCCTCATCACTTCATGATCTGTCGCATATGCATCAAACTCTGGATTTACAGAATCTCGCACCTCCCAATGCGGTGCGAATTTTTTACAAATCTCAACGGAACGATCTGTTGAACCTTTATTAATTAAAATACCATGATCAAAAAGTTTCGTATGATGCATAAGCCACCATGGCAATAAATACTCTTCATTGTAAAAATGCGAAATAACGGTTGTAGTTATAATAATCTCCTCCTCTTTCTCTATTAATCTACTTTTTATCCTACAACCAATATACTCATAAGCAAAAATATGTTTCCTAATTATCGGTCAAATATTATTATTAATATTTTTGTAAGTTTTCCTTCGGTACCCAGCCCTTCTCACCATCTCTTCCTTCGCACCAAACCCATCCATTCAATTCTTCTAATCCGATCAATCTTTCTCCAATACTCACATTTAATTCTTTCGCAGTATATTGTTTTATAATAATTCCCGTTCCATTCATATCTTTTCTTATAATTTGCTCCGGAACCCATCCTTTCCGGTCATATTTCTCTTCGTGACAAAACATCCAGTTTTCCCAATTTTCAGGACCAGCGTAACTCTCTATCATTTTCACTACATCCCCCTCTTCTAAGCGAATTGGATTAGGATAATTGCTAACATGTGATTTTATAACGATATATTTCATAACACTCTCCAATAATCAGAAAATTAAGTTATAATATCATTATAAAATTATGAAGGAGGAATGCACTCATGTACTACAACACTTCATTCGAAAACGATCAACCTGTAGGCCGTCTATAAACTAAGACGGGCTTATAACACATACACTATGCCTCGTCTTAGGGAACTCATATTACCCTAAAAATAGACGGAGGTACTTCAAATGAAACAAACCATTTTAGGAGCTATATGCTTATCACTAGCAGCAAGTATATGGGGCGGTATGTATGTTGTTAGCAAATACGTACTCGATTTCATTCCACCACTAACACTCGTTTGGCTACGCTTTATTATCGCTTTTGTTGTTTTATATGGCATTTTGAAACTAGCTGAGAAAAAGCAAAAGAAAAAAGTAACCATTCGCAAAAAAGATTGGCTCCTATTCGCTTGGATTGGATTTATCGGCTATTTCATTTCGATCACATGCCAATTTATCGGAACAAAATTATCCGACGCTCATACAGGCTCGTTAGTTACATCAGCTACACCTGCATTTATGGTTATATTTGCAGCGCTCATTTTGAAAGAAAAACTAACTGCTCGTAGACTTTTATCTACTATAATAGCGACAATCGGTGTCATTATCGTAATCGGATGGGATATTGAAATTGGCTCCTATTTTATTGGAACAATCATTTTAGTTGGAGCCGCTATTACGTGGGCTTTACTATCTATTTATGTAAAAATCGCTTCAATCCAATTTTCATCCTTAGTTATTACAACGTACGCAATTTTCTTTTCACTCTTTTTTATTACACCTTTTATGATATGGGAGCTACAAGCGGCCTCTATCGGAACAGTAAATACGTACGTAATATTAGGCGTATTATACTTAGGAATCGTCTCAACAGCAGGTGCCTTTTTCCTTTGGAATAAAGGATTAGAATTACTGGATGCAAGCATAGGTTCCTTATTTTTCTTCTTCCAACCTATCGTTGGATCGTTACTTGGTTGGCTCTTATTAAATGAAACATTAAATAGTAACTTTTTTATTGGTGGTATTCTTATTATATGTAGCGTTTTCATTACTACTTTTGAAAAGAAATAAAAAGCAGGCAGAGATTCTTAGTCTCTGCCTGTTCGCATTATTGGATCTTGGTCGTGAAAACCAATACAAATCGGTATATTATTTTGCACTTCACTACGTACACTTATAAAACTACACAGCGTTTTAGCAATTAAATATAAAGTGATACCAATTGCTTTTTCACTTGTGTCAAAGCCATTTTCATTATACATATCCGCTAATTCTACAGACTCCGGTCCCTCAACATCATATGTCCATTCAGAAGCCCAATCATCATCCTCTTCTTCAAGTGGAGCATACTCCTCACAAATATAAAACTGACTAGTCCACTCGTTATCAAGGTCATACTCAAAATAAATCGCTTTTGCTTCTTCATTAGTAGCCATTTCTACAGCTGCATCCAAACCTACTCGAATACTTACCTTATATGACTCTACATCAATTACTTTAATTCGTTCTGCATATTCTGTAGACGCCAACATGCAACAAATATCATAATACTTCGCTTCTATTTGCTCTACTGCTAACGAAAAGACATCCTCTTGCATCTCTTCTAAATACTGAAATATATCCACACTAAATACTCCTCACTCTTTACGCACTCCAATGCGATGGACGAGACAATAATTTCGGTAATTTCGTATGTTTGTCCCCTCTAGCAGCATTAACTTGAACTTGCGTCAGAAAAATACTATTAGTAAAATCAGCCCCGCGAATATCTGCATCTCGCAAATCTGCTCCGATGAGATCTGCTCCTCTTAAATCTGCACCATTTAAGTTAGCCGCAATTAAGTAAGCTCCTCTTAAATTTGCACCTTGTAAATTTTTCTTTTTCAGATTCGCTCCCATAAGGTCTGCTCCGCGGTGAATGATTCGTTTCTTACGCGCAGTATTCATTTCCTTCCATACTAATTCGCTCGTTTCTAAAAGAAGAATGTTCACCTCTGCCCTATGCATTGGAACATTTATTTTCATTAACTCATCTGGATTTAAATTCGAAAGTCGATCTGTCTCCTCAATTGCGGTCTCCAGCTCTTTATGAATTGGCTGTGTTGCCTTTAAAAGAATCGCTTCATTCAAATACCAAAGCATTTCATGAAGTTGATGCATAACCGGAAAAGCATCGTACATTTTTCTTGCATGCTTTGCATCTTCCCTCCAATCAATCCCTTTAAACGTACCCTGAGAAATCTTCTGCCCAGCACCGAAACATTCAAATACTGTACAACCTTTATAACCTTTTCCTCTAAGATTTTTATGTATACTACATTTAAAATCTGATTGTAAGTTGGAACACGGTTTACCACCATCTTTATTCACTGCAAAATCTACCGATGCTGCAAACGGTAATGCAACGCAACATAGACCGAAGCATTTTTCGCAGTTTGCTTTTAAATGATCGTTATGATTAGTCAAAATCTATACCCCCTGTTGTCTTTTGACTATTTCATAATATTCCAACTGTAATAAATAATCAATTTTAAAATAAACCAGCATCTTTCGTTTCAATTCATAACTTTATCATTCGATTTCCTTTCAATTGAAAAGGACTATTTCTATTTAATGAATTATAATTGAATTATAAATTTTCTAACTAAAAAGGAGACTTATTATGGCACTAGAAATGAAAACAAACTGTCAAATTTGCGATCAATCGCTCGAACAAAATTCTGAAGCATACATTTGTGTATATGAATGTACATTTTGCGCACCATGTACAGAAGAAAGACATAACGTTTGTCCAAACTGCGGCGGCGAATTAGTACGTAGACCGAAAAAGAAATAATAAAAAGCAAAGCGATATCGCTTTGCTTTTTATTATTTTCTGAGTTGATGAAACTATATCGGACAATTAGTACGTAGACCGAAAAAGAAATAATAAAAAGCAAACGCTTTGCTTTTTATTATTTTCTGAGTTTATGAAATTATATCGAACACAACTTAAACATTTACAAACTTCACACAAACAGGCTCTGGCACAGCAACATCAGATTGTAAAAGTGTTAACTTACCTGTAGATTCATCTCTTGAAAATAACACAAGATTATGTGACTTTTCATTTGTAGCAACAAGGAACTTTTCAGTAGGATCTAATACAAAGTCTCTTGGCCAATTTCCTTCTGTAGATGTGTGTTCAACAAATGTAAGCTGACCTGAATTTTGATCTACGCTATAAACAGCGATACTATTATGACCACGATTACCTGCATATACAAAACGGCCGTCAGAAGAAATATGAATCGCACTTCCTTGATTATTTTCATCAAACTCTTCTGGAACAGTAGAAATATACTGTAATTCTGTAAAGGATCCTTCTGCAGGATTATAGGTTAACACAATAACCTCTGAACTAAGCTCCGTCATCACATATGCATACTTTCCATTCGGATGAAAAGTAATATGTCTTGGACCACTTCCTGGATTTACAGATAAACGATTCACTTCTGTTAATGTACTATCTTTTACTTCATACGTAATTATTTTATCTATCCCTAAATCAACGCCCACTACATATTTTTCATCAGGAGTGTACCCCGCGTAATGTGCATGTGGTTTTTCTTGTCTTTCTTTATTCGGACCTGAACCTTCATGTGCCATAATAGATGAAGCAGGATTTACAGTTCCATTTTCTTCATTTATTTCAAAAGACTCAATCGTTCCTTTATGGTAATTCGCTGTAACTACTGTATGATTTCCACTATCAACACTAATATGACAAGGAGAAGCACCTTCTACTACTTGTCTATTTTTCGCTTTTAGTTCTCCAGTATGACTATCAATGGAATACGCAGCTACACCGCCAGATTCGCCTTCCTTAACAACGGAATAGAGATATTCATTATTTCGGTTAATCGTTACATATGTAGGGTTATCCAGCTTAGCGGCAAGTGTTACATTACTAATTTTTTTTGCTTCTACATCTAGCGTAAATTTATATATTCCTTCGCTATTTTCTTTCGTGTAAGTTCCAACATATCCAATAAACTCTTTGTTATCCTTCATTTTCATAACCCTCTCTCCCTATATTTTTCGTTCATCATGCTTCTTAAAATATTTTATGTTGAAAGAGTATCCTAAAAAATCGGAGTACCTCTTTATACGTTACCATATTTTCTTGGTAACTAGCTTTTAAACCCACTTTTTTTGGTACGCTGCTATACTTTCATATTCTTCTTCCAATTGACGAGACAGACGAATATAGATTGGTGTTAAATCTTTATACTTTTCCACACTTTCCATGTTTGGTTCATGGTGGAAATTCGCACCTACCATTTCAGAAACTACATGCAACGTATCTACTTCACCTAAACTATATAAACCGAGGATTGCAGCTCCTAAGCAAGAGCTTTCAAAACTTTCCGGAACATATACGTCTTGATGGAAGATGTCCGCCATCATCTGTCTCCAAAGCTCCGACCTTGCAAAGCCGCCTGTCGCTTGAATTTTTTTCGGTTCGCCAATTAACTCTTTTAAAGCGAGAAGAACCGTATATAAATTATAAATTACTCCTTCTAAAACAGCACGGATAAGATGTTCTTTCTTATGATGCAATCCGAGTCCAAAGAAAGATCCTCGTGCATTTGCATTCCATAAAGGAGCTCTTTCCCCTGCTAAATACGGGTGAAACAATAAACCGTCAGATCCAGGATTCACTTTTGCTGCTATTTCAGTAAGTACTTCATATGGATCTTTCCCTAAACGCTTCGCAAGTTCAATCTCTGAAGTACCCAATTGGTCACGAGCCCATCTGAAAATCATACCGCCGTTATTCACTGGTCCACCGATTACCCAATGGTCTTCAGTTAACGCATAACAAAAAATTCTACCTTTTGGATCTGTTACAGGACGATTTGTTACAGCACGTATCGCACCGCTTGTACCAATTGTAACAGCCACAACACCAGGATCAATTGCATTTACACCTAAATTGGATAGGACTCCATCACTCGCTCCTACTACAAAAGGCGTAGAAACAAGTACATTCATCTCTTTGGCAAGCTCTTCATCTAATCCTGTTAAACTGTGCGTTGTTGGAACAAGCTTTGAAAGCTTTTCATCTGTAATTCCCGCAACATGTAAAGCCTCGTCATCCCATTTTAAAGATTTCAAATTAAACATCCCTGTTGCTGACGCTATAGAATAATCAATTACATACTCTTTATATAACTTGTAAAAAACATATTCTTTAATAGAAATGAATTTATAACTTTTTGCGAATAACTCTGCCTGCTCATTCTGTAGCCAAACTAATTTCGAAAGTGGTGACATCGGATGAATTGGTGTCCCAGTACGAAGGTAAATTTCATGACCATTCATATCATTCTTTATTTTCTCCGCCCAGCTTGCACTTCTATTATCTGCCCAAGTGATACATCTCGTTAACGGCTCTCCCTTTTCATCTACGGCAATGATACTATGCATTGCCGAGCTAAAAGAGACACAAAGAATATCACTTGGCTGTACACTACTTGATTGTATAGTTTCTTTAATCGTATTTATTACTGCACGAAAAATTTCTTCTGGGTCTTGTTCTGCTATTTCAGGTGTAGGAGAATATAAAGGATATTCAATTCCATGACTTGCAATAACAGATCCATCAGTAGAAAATAGAACTGATTTTGTACTAGTTGTCCCAATGTCTACACCAATCATATATTTTGAGCTCACCATTTCTTCCTCCTAACAAAAATCCCTACAGTATCCTAATCATATAAGAACCATAAAAATATATTTATTTTATCTGTTCATAACGTTATGTGCTAAAGTTGTCTCTCTCAATTCATATAAAAATATCCTTATTATTTTAAACAAACATATCGAGTAGTAAAACTCCTCCAAAAGCGATAAATGAAAGTAACGTTTCTAATACTGTCCATGTTTTAAATGTTTCTTTCACTGTTAACCCTAGGTATTCTTTTACCATCCAAAAACCAGCATCGTTTACGTGTGAAAACATTAATGCTCCTGCACCTGTTGCAATAACGAGTAACTCTAAATTCACACCTGTCGTATTTTCAACGATTGGTGAAACGATGCCCGCCGCTGTTGTTAAAGCGACTGTCGCTGACCCTGTCGCAATTCGAATTAATCCAGCTACTATAAATGCTAATACAATTGGAGATAGTGCTAAATGCTCAGACATTTGAGCAATAGCATTGCCTACACCACTATCGATAAGAATTTGCTTAAATCCCCCGCCGGCACCAATAATCGCAACAATTGAACCGATTGGTAATAAGCTATCTTCTGTTACCTTCTTAATAGCCTTTTTATCGATACCTTGGCGAAATCCAAGAAAATAAAACGCTGCAAAACATGCAATCAATAGTGCAATGATAGGACTACCGATTAATGTGACAGTCTTCATCAAAGTAGTAGAAAGAGGCACATAAGGAGCTGCTGCAGCTAAAACCATTAACATAACAGGTAACAAAATAACTAAAAATGAAACTCCTATTCCTGGTAATTTCGTTGATTTTGTATTTACACGAATCAATTCTGGCTCATTTTCAGGAATTACACGTTTGTGAATCCATTTCGCAAATATAGGACCTGCAATAATCGCTGCAAAAAATGTAATAATGAGTGAATACATTAGTACCTTCCCAAGATTCGCTTTATAAATACCAATTGCTACAATTGCCCCTGGATGCGGAGGAACAAGGCCGTGTACGACAGATAGCCCAGCAATTGCTGGTAATGCTATCAATAAAATATTTTGTTTCGTTGTTTTATGAATTGAAATTACTAACGGTAGTAATATTAAAATACCTACTTCAAAAAACACCGGGATTCCAATAATAAAACCTGCAATTAACATAGCCCATGGTAAGTTTTTTATCCCAAAGGATTTTATAAAGAACTCTGCCACCTGCATTCCAGCACCTGACTCTGCCATCATTTTCCCTAAAATTGTACCTAATACTAAAATACCTACTAAATGCCCGAGAACACTTCCAACTCCCGTTTCATAAGCACTTACTATTTTATCCATTGGCATTCCAGACATAATTGCTAAAAACAAACTTGCAATCGTTAAACTAATAAACGCATGCCATCTCCACCACGATACCCCTAAAATAACAATTACAATTGATAATAATGTAATAATTAAAAGGTACATATTCATACTCAATCCCCCTTTATGTAAACCCTTTCATAAATACTATATAATGAAAAGAACCTATATAGTTCTTACTTGAGTAAAAGATACCTTTTCATATTGCTATACGTTTAAAAGCATCTTCACATCATAATGATTTATATAAAAAGAATCTCCCTTATTAGAGATACACTATAACTCATCTCTCTAATAAGGGGATTTCTCTTTCATAATTATAATGTTATTTTGATAAACGCTTCGCGCGATCAATTTTTCCTTTTTTAAAAGTGAATGACACTTTCATCTCTGCTTTTTTCACGTAGTAAGACTACAAAATCAGGATCCAGTTTAAACGATGAAGTTACTTAGGATTTGTCCTCTCATGAAAAGCAATTTTCGGAAAGCACCTTCACTTTCATGCATTATAATTTAGGAGCTTTCGCCCAATCCGCAGCAAATTTCTCAATACCTTGGTCTGTTAATGGGTGCATAGCAAGTTGCTCGATTACTTTATAAGGGATTGTTGCAATGTGAGCACCTGCCATCGCTACACGAGTTACATGATCTGGATGTCTGACAGAAGCCGCAATAATTTGTGTATCTAATTGATGAACATCGAATAATTCAGCAATTTTAGCAACTAATAGTACACCATCTTCAGAAATATCATCTAAGCGTCCTAAAAATGGAGAAACATACGTTGCACCTGCTCGAGCAGCTAAAAGTGCTTGGTTCACAGTGAAAATAAGTGTAACGTTCGTTTTCACACCTTTTTCAGTAAGATAGCGACAAGCTTCTAATCCTGCTAGCGTCATTGGAAGTTTTATCGTGACGTTTTTATCGCCACCGTTAATTTTAATTAATTCTTCTGCTTGAGCAATCATTTCTTCAGCTGTAACAGCATCTGGCGTTACTTCTGCCGAAACAGACTCAACTTTAGGTACTGCCTGACAAATTTCTGCGATACGGTCTTCAAACTTAACGCCCTCTTTTGCTACTAAAGAAGGATTCGTTGTAACACCAGCTAAAACTCCAAGTTTATATGCTTTTTTTATGTCCTCAAGATTTGCAGTATCAATAAAAAATTTCATGATCAATTCCCTCCAGTTTTTAAACGTTGATGAGTTACATGTTTAATATGCTTATCCCGTAAAAGCCCGATTGATGTGGAATAAAGCCCCTACTTATTAAAGTTTCACTTTATTTCTTTTCTACTGCATGTCCGCCAAATTCATTGCGCAGAGCTGCTACAACTTTTCCTGTAAATGTATCATTGTCTAATGAGCGGTAGCGCATTAATAGAGACATTGCGATAACAGGAGTTGCTGTTTGAAGGTCTAATGCTGTTTCTACTGTCCATTTTCCTTCACCAGAAGAATGCATAACACCCTTAATTTCATCCAGTTTTGCATCTTTAGAAAATGCATTTTCTGTTAATTCCATTAACCAAGAACGAATGACTGAACCGTTGTTCCATACTCTTGATACTTTTTCATAATCGTAGTCAAATTCACTTTTCTCTAGAATCTCAAATCCTTCACCAATAGCAGCCATCATACCGTATTCAATTCCGTTATGAACCATTTTTAAGAAGTGACCACTACCAGCTTTTCCAGCATATAAGAATCCATTTTCTACAGAAGTATCGCGGAAGATAGGTTCAACGATGTCCCAAGCTTCTTGATCTCCTCCAATCATGTAACAAGCACCATTACGAGCGCCTTCCATTCCGCCAGAAGTTCCTGCATCCATAAAGTGAATGCCATCTTTCTTTAATTGTTCATATCGGCGGATAGACTCTTTATAATGTGAATTACCTGCTTCAATTAAAATATCTCCTTTTGATAAAAGTGGTGTGACCTCATCAATAACAGAATCAACAACAGCGTGTGGTACCATTACCCAAAGAATTCTTGGTGTTTGTAATGACTGAACAAGTTCACTTAAACTAGATGTACCTGTAGCCCCGTACTCTTTCATTTCTTCCACTGCACTTGCATTTAAATCAAATGCTGCTACTTCATGTTTATGATCCATTAAATTTTTCCCTAAATTTAATCCCATTTTACCTAACCCAATTAATCCTACTTGCATAATATAATTCCTCCTCAAATTATCTTTTATTAAAAATTCATATCACTACAATCTGGAATACCTTTCAGCACTGAAATGTTAGTATGTACAGAAAGGTATTCACAGTCATAGCTTAAGAATTCAACACATTTTTTGTAATTTGAACAACATTTTCTGTCGTAAATCCAAATAGATTCATGACTTCAGCTCCAGTTCCTGAAGCTCCAAATGTTTCAATTGATAGTACTTTTCCTTCTTGTCCTACATAACGTTCCCAACCTAGAGATACACCCATTTCAAGAGATACTCGTTTCGTTATAGAAGACGGAAGAACGGATTCTTTATATTCGTTCGATTGGCGATCGAATAACTCCCAGCTCGGCATTGCAACGATGCGAACAGAAACTTGATCTTCTTCTAATTTTGCTTTCGCACTAGTAGCTAAGGATACTTCAGAACCTGTCGCAATTAAAATTACATCCGGATTTTCATTCGTTTGTGTTAATACGTAAGCTCCTTTAGAGAGATTCTCTATGTTCGCTTTCGTTTCATTAAACACCGGTAAATTTTGACGGCTCAGTACTAAAACGACTGGACCATCCGTTTGCTGTAAAGCATACGCCCAAGCACTTGCTGTTTCATTTGCATCTGACGGACGGATAACTGTTAGACCAGGAATTGCTCGAAGCGCTGCCAATTGTTCAATTGGTTCATGCGTTGGACCATCTTCTCCTACAGCAATCGAATCATGTGTAAATACGTAAGTAACAGGTAACTTTTGCAGTGCAGCCAGTCGAATCGATGGACGAAGGTAATCATTAAATACAAAGAATGTACTTACGAAAGGTTTTACTCCTCCATGGAGAGCCAGTCCATTCGCTGCCGCGCCCATTGCGTGTTCACGTACACCGAAGTATATATTTCGTCCGGCATATGATTCTACTGCATATACTGCTTCACCTTTTATATCTGTCATCGTAGAATGAGAAAGATCCGCACTTCCACCGAAAATAGAAGGAATCGATTTCACATAATGATTAATAGCTTCCCCACTTGCAACACGAGTGGAAATCGTTTTTTCAATATCAAAGGATAGAATGTCTTTCGCTTCAATTAAAACATCACCTGTAATCGCTTTTTCTAATTCATCTGCTAGTGCAGGGTTCGACTCTCTGTATGAATTGAACTGCTCATTCCAGTCATTTTCTTTTTCAATACCTTTTTGTTTCAGTTCATTAAAATGAGCTTTTACTTCTTCAGGTACAAAGAAATCTTCCTCGTAACCCCAACCATACACTTGTTTTGTCGCTGTTGCCTCTTCTACTCCAAGCGGATTACCATGTGCTTTGTTCGTTCCAGCAACTTTTGGACTTCCATAACCTATAATAGTTCTAATTTCTATAAGAGTAGGTTGATCCGTATTTTCTTTCGCTGATTGAATAGCTTTTGTAATAGCATCGACATCGTTTCCATCTTCAACTCTTACATATTGCCAATGTACAGATTCTGCCCTTTTCTGAATATCTTCAGAGAAAGCAATGCCTAATTCACCATCAAGTGAAATTTCATTTGAATCATACAGTACAATTAACTTGCCAAGTTTCATATGTCCTGCCATTGACATCGCTTCATAAGCGACACCCTCCATTAAGTCACCATCTCCGACTAAAGCGTACGTATTGTGATCTATAATAGAGTGACCATCCTTATTGAACTTCGCTGCTAAATGAGCTTCTGCCATTGCCATTCCGACAGCATTAGCAATCCCTTGTCCTAACGGGCCTGTCGTCGCTTCAACTCCAGGAGTATGACCAAACTCAGGATGTCCTGGTGTTTTACTATTTAACTTTCTGAAGTTTTTCAAGTCATCAATTGAAACGTCATATCCAGCTAAATGAAGTAAGCTATACAGTAGGCTCGATCCGTGTCCCGCTGATAAAACGAATCGATCACGGTTAAACCATTTCGGATGATTAGGATTGTGATTTAAATGATTCGCCCATAATGCATAAGCCATCGGTGCTGCTCCCATCGGAAGACCTGGATGACCTGAATTTGCCGCATTAATAGCATCAATTGATAATGTACGAATTGTATTCACTGCTAATTGATTTATGTTTTGTGTCATAGTAATCGTCCCCCTACATGCTTTCATGAAAGAAAGTACTTATTTTTCCGTCTCTTGATCTAACCACCATTTAAATCCACTTTCTTGCAATAATTCATTAGACGCATCTGGACCATATGAACCAGACTCATATTCATGAAGTGGTAATAAGTTCTCCTCGAATGCTTCAAGAATTGGTTGTACCCATTCCCATGACAATTCAACTTCTCTCCAATGTGCAAAGAATGTAGCGTCTCCACTCACCGCATCATGAATGAGTCTTTCATACGCTTCAGGTACTCCCACATCCGCTTGCTCACAAGTAAAGTTAATACGCATCGGTTCAATTTCTCCATTTTTCAATGGATTTTTACTATTTAACTGTAATGAAACGTTCTCACCTGGACTAATTTCAATTATTAATAAGTTAGGTGCTGCATTTGGATTACTATCTTGATATTGCTGTTTTAACGTATTTTTAAATTCGATTACAATACGAGTAGACTTTTCTTTCATTCGTTTTCCTGTTCGTATATAAAATGGAACGCCAGTCCAAAATGGATTATCGATCCACAGGCGAGCAGCAACAAATGTGTCTATGTTAGAAGAAGGATTTACTCCTGGCTCCTCTTTATACGCTACAACTTGTCCGCCTTTTATTTCTCCTGAAACGTATTGACCGCGAACGATATGGTTTTGAACGTCTTCTTTTTTCACTTTACGAAGCGTCTCCATTACCTTTCGCTTTTCCTCTCGAATTTCACATGCATTAACCTTTTCCGGCAGATTCATAGCAGTCATCATTAATATTTGTAACATATGATTTTGAACCATATCTCGAATGGCTCCTGCCTGATCATAATATCCTGCTCTTTCTTCAACCCCAACTGTTTCACTAGCTGTGATTTGTACGTTCGCTATATGTTCTTTATTCCAAATAGACTGGAGAACAGGATTTGCAAATTCTAGTGCTTCAAGATTTTGAATCATCGGTTTACCTAAATAATGATCAATACGGTATATCTCGTCTTCTTCAAACGTGCGACTAAGTTTATCATTCAGCTCACGAGCAGATGCAAGGTCGTGCCCAAACGGTTTCTCAATCATTAGGCGTTTCCATCCATCCGTTTTATCAAGTCCGCTTTCCTTAATATTTAAAGCAATCGTCTCGAAAAATTCAGGAGCAACGGAAAGATAGAACATTCTATTACCTTTTATATGTAGCTCTTCTTCCCTTTCACGAACGACTTGTAATAATCTCTCATAGTCTTCCGGCTTACTCACATCTAATGGACAATAGCGAAAGTTATCTAAAAAAACTTCGAGTTCTGGAGTACCTTCTTCTCTATGACGGGAAAACGTCTCTATTGATTCTTTTATTCTTTCTTGAAAATCCACATGAGATACTTGACGTCTCCCAAGCCCGATAACGGATATTTGCTTTGGAAGCTTTTGATCTCTATATAAGTTATATAGTGCGGGGTAAATTTTGCGTTTCGCTAAGTCCCCTGTCGCTCCAAATAAAACAAAGGTCATTGATTCCAATTTCAGTCCCCCTCTTGTTGTATAATCCTTGTCAATATTTTAAAAATGAATTGTACAGAAGCCCCTGTTTTTATAAAAAAAACAAAGAGTTATCAAATTCCAATTCCTTTTATACCTTTCGCTTTCTAATTGTCCCCAATATTAATAGTGGCAATTCAAAGCACTTCTACCACAGATTACTTATTTATCGAACTCAACAAACAAATGTATATCCGATTACTTTTAGTAATTAAATAATCTTATGTCTAGTATATTAACCATATAAATTATTATCGTCAATAAAAATGTCTTGCATTACATACTATTTATTTCGTAATGCTTTTCTAAGTGTATTCCTAATTACCATTCATTTTCAAAGATAATGATTGATATAACAAATGTCAGTTTCATCAAAATCTTCAATCATTTTTCTATTAAACTCACGAGCAGACGTTACATGATAACCAAAAGGCTTCTCTATAATAAGACGGTTCAATCCTTTTGTAGCCCACAATCCACTTTCCTTAATATTTAAAGCAATGACATCAAATACTTCTGGTATAACAGATAGGTAAAACATGCGGTTTTCAGGAATGTTTAATTCTGTTTCACGCCTCTTTACAAGACGCAACAAATCTTGATAGTCCTCTATATTCGCTGTATTTAATTGACAATAACGAAATGTGCTAATAAATTCTTCTACTCCTAATTTATCATCAGTAGATCTTCTAGAAAATGTAGCAAGGGATTGTTCTACCTTTGTTTGAAATTCCACATCTGACATTACCCTTCTGCCGATACCGATAATCGAAATAGATTGTGGTATATTTTGATTACTAAATAGCTTATATAAAGCAGGATAAATTTTGCGTTTCGCTAAATCCCCTGTCGCTCCGGATAAAGTGAAACTTTAATCAGTGGGGGTTTTGTTCATCCCCACTGATTATTAGTTGAACCAATCGGGCTTTTACAGGCAGTTGCCCCCACCTAACTTCTATAATATCGCTGAATTTTGAGGTGGGGGTCTTACTGCCTGTTAATGCGGGGTAAAAGAAATGTCATTGAATCCATTTGTTCTCTCCCTTTTAAAACAATTGCTAGAATAGAATATATAAGTTCATTCGCTACTTAGCACAATACTGTCTCTAAAACCTCATACTTTACCAATGTTTCTTCAATACAATTTTTCCAAGAGCACGTTCTGACTCACTTATGTGGTGTGCTTTTTTTACACCTTCTACATGTAAAGGCAACACATGCGTGACAACAGGTTTAATCTTCCCGCTCTCAATTAATTCTGTAATAAGAGAAAGTTCATATCCGTTAGGTTCAGTAAATATATGGTCACTCTCAATATTTTTCTCTCTTGATATCTCGGTTTGCGGAATTTTCATACCTTTCGGACCATAAATAGACGCTAACTTTCCATTTGGTGCAAGTACTTTATAACTATTCTTTAGTACATCCCCACCTAACACATCAAATACAATATTGTAATTATGCAAAAGCAAAGAAAAGTCTTCCGTTTTGTAATCGACGACAGTATCAGCGCCTAGATCCTTTACAAATTGCATGTTTTTCGTACTAGTCGTAGTTGCAACATGTGCACCGAAACTTTTCGCTAGTTGAATAGCAAACGTACCTATCCCGCCAGATCCAGCATGAATTAAAACCTTATTACCCTTTTGAACATTAGCGAATTTCACTAAACTTTGCCAACTTGTCAAACCTACTAGAGGGATTGACGCCGCTTCCTCAAAAGATAGATTTCTCGGTTTTTTCGCTACATACTTCTCATCTACTGCCACGTACTCTGCATACGTACCATTTCGTTCAATATCTGGACGACTATATACTTCATCCCCCACTTTACATACTGTTACGTTTTTTCCTATAGCAGCAACTACACCTGCAACATCCCATCCTAAAACGAGCGGGAAGTCATAAGAAATTACGTCTTGAAGTAAACCCTCACGTATTTTCCAATCCACAGGATTTACACCAGCTGCATATACTTCAATCAGTACATCGTTGTCTTCCAATAGCGGTGTCTGCATTTCAATCTCTTGTAGTACACTTTTATCTCCATATTGCATAAGTCCTATTGCTTTCATTCTTTTCACTCCTTTACAAGGCTGGGAAATGCGGTAGCACTTCTTCTCCTAGCTCATCCAATACTTCGTCAGCTGGACGTTGACCATCAAATAGAGCAAGGAATAAATGATTCACACCAATACTTTTATATATATCAAGTAATTCAATTAGTGCCTTACGCCCTGTACGGTAACCTAAACGTATCGGTGTAGGACGTTCATTTGGATCTTCAGATAAATCTAAATGCATCGGTTGTATAAATGGTTTGAATACATCTGGATGATAATCCTCTACTAGTTCTCTCCATTGTCCAATTGCTCCCGCCTGATGCACCGGACTACGTGGATAATACATCCATCCATCTCCATGTTCAGCAAACCATTCCATATTTTGCTGACTAAAACCTGTAATAAAGGTTGGAACACGTTTAGACGGTTTTGGAACTAAATTCGCACCATGAACTTCTCCTAGTGTCGACTGGATAGACGGGAAGTTTTTATACAAAATTTCTTCCAAGTAAGCAAATGCTTCTCTAAACTTTTCACCTCGTGTTTCATGACTAACACCTAACGCTTTGAAATCGGCACGTCTGTCACCGGATGAAACGCCAAGCATAATTCTTTCTGGAAATAGTTGATCTAATGTAGCAATTTCTTTTGCTACACGCAATGGATGACGAAGTGACAACACTGTTGCCGACGTTCCAAATGCGATTTTCTCTGTCTTGCTTGCTAAATACGTCAAATAAATCATCATATCGTAAATTTGACCTGTTGCAGGATCACCAAAATCAGGGTCTTGCAGCAATACATCGCGAAGCCATACACCTGTAAAACCGTATTGTTCCGCTTTTTGTACTAACTCTACTTGTTTTTCCATCGTTGGAGCATGAAACTGATAATTTTCAATCGGAATGTGAACTCCTAACGTAAGTTGATCTTTCGCAAACATACGATTATATCCAAAATGGTTCGCAAACTTTTCCATGTGTTTCACTCACTTTCCCTCATTCATATAAACCTATACTTTTCATATTTCTTCTCAAAATTTATAAGCAACACTGCAACACCACATTGTTGCCGATTGTAATCGTTATAACTTTCTTTGTGCTACGAGTGTTATTATAAATCGGCCATAACATGAATAACAGTACGTACTTTAAAGTGATGTAGGCACTTTAAAGTACCTATACTAAGTGAGTAATAATAAATCATGCTGCAAAAATAACATCTACCCTTTCTTCAAAAAGCTTTACTGTTGCTTTTGCAAATACGTTTCATTATTTCACGTACTTTCCCTTTCTTTATATAAAATTGTTACTAACCAAATTCAAAATATTATACTTATTTTTCGTACTTTGCTATGCTATAACCACAAACAGGAGGTATAAACTATGAAAGCACAAATTATCCATTCTTTTGGGGGTTCATCTGTATTTCAATTAGAAGAAGTTTCAAAACCAAAACTTTTACCAGGTCATGTTCTAATCGATGTAAAAGCAACAAGTGTAAATCCAATCGATACAAAAATGCGTAGTGGTGCCGTTTCAGCAGTCGCTCCTGAGTTTCCAGCTATATTACACGGCGATGTAGCTGGTATTGTTATTGAAGTAGGAGAAGGTGTTTCGAAATTTAAATGTGGGGATGAAGTATACGGATGTGCCGGAGGTTTTAAAGAAACTGGAGGTGCACTTGCAGAATTTATGCTTGCTGATGCACGATTAATTGCTCACAAACCTAAAAATTTAACAATGGAAGCAGCTGCTGCTCTACCATTAGTTGCAATTACAGCTTGGGAATCTTTATTTGATCGTGCAAATATTAAACCTGGTCAAAATATTCTCATTCATGGAGCTACTGGTGGCGTAGGACACGTAGCCATTCAACTAGCTAAATGGGCAGGCGCTAAAGTTTTTACAACCGCTTCTCAGCAAAGCAAAATAGACATCGCCCATCGTCTAGGAGCCGACATAGCTATTAATTATAAAGAAGAATCTGTTCAAGAATATGTACAAAAACATACGAACGGAAACGGATTTGAAGTTATATTTGATACAGTAGGCGGCAAGAATCTTGATCATTCTTTTGAAGCTGCTGCGGTCAACGGAACTGTCGTAACAATTGCAGCTCGTTCAACCCATGACCTCTCTCCTTTACACGCAAAAGGACTCTCTCTGCACGTTACTTTTATGGCGTTAAAAATATTACATACAGATAAACGTGACGCTTGCGGGGAAATTTTAACTAAACTAACGCAAATAGTAGAAGAAGGACACCTTCGACCATTGCTAGATTCTAAACTTTTTACGTTTGATGAAGTTGCACAAGCACATGAATATTTGGAGTTAAATAAAGCAATTGGGAAAATAGTGTTGAAAAACGTTTGGTAACTTTCACTAAATAATACAAATAACAGCGGGATTGCTTCGCCTTATCTTTGTCTTAAGAGGCGTGCCACAATCTTAAAAGCTTTCCATCCTTTACAACAAGTAAAAAAAGAACAGCCGAATTTTTCTTATAGTAGAAAATTCGGCTGTTTGCATGTCGCAATTTGCTTTTTATATATTTCCATTAATAGATAAAATACAACTCATTTGCCTTACCATCTTTACCTTCAACAGAATATTATGTTGTTTTTAATTTTTTAAAACACACTACGTACTAATCCCCCGTCTATTCGCAACGCGGAACCATTAATTGCTGAAGAAAGTGGGCTGCTTAAGAACGTGACAAGATTGGCAATTTCTTCTGGTCGAATAAGTCTTTGAATAATAGAGGTTGGTCGATTCTCTTTCATAAATCGCTTCTCAGCTTCTTCTATTGTCAATTGCTCATTAGGATAAAGACTATTTAACATAGTCTCCACTCCTTCCGTTAAAGTCGAACCAGGCATTATAGTATTAACAGTCACATTCGTTCCTGTCGTCAGCTCAGCTAAACTGCGAGAAAGTGAGAGTTGCATCGTTTTAGTCGCACTATAGTGAGCCATTTCTTGAGATGGCATAATAGCTGCTTCGCTAGCAATAAAGATGACTCTTCCTTCTTTTCTTTCAATCATTTTTTTCAAGTACGAGCGAGTAAGTCGAACACCACTCATAATATTGACTTCAAACAATTTAAACCAATCTTCATCAGGGATATCAAAATATTCTACAGGTTCAAAAATCCCTAAGTTGTTAATAAGAATGTCTACTTCAGGGTACTTTTCAATCACATTTTGGCACCCTTGTTCTGTTCCTAAATCAGCTACTACAGGTTGAAGAATAGCATCCGGATACTGCGCTCGAATTTCGTTTATCGTTTGATTAACATTTTCTTCACGGCGTCCATTAATAAGTACAGTAGCTCCTTCCGCTACTAATGAAGTGGCAATTGCTTTTCCAATCCCTGCCGTAGATCCAGTAACCAGTGCTGTTTTTCCTTTTAATTGCATATGCATATAGATCCCTCCAAATTCATGTGCTACATGATTGACTTACGTTGGAATAAATAATTACGTTTATATTGTGGTTCACTTCTCTTATCTTTAACAGAAAATAAGCAGATCCACCCTTTTTTCGAAAGAGTATAAACGAAAATTATGTAGCTATTGGACTCTGTACGGAATTAAAAATCGAAATTATTATCATTTAGATCTACTCGATAATTCTGATTCTAATCATTGTCATGTTAAAAAATCACATCAACAGCAGAGTAAAGCTAAAACCAACTAATAAATACCATTATGATATATATTAACGATAAAGAAAATTACGCACTTTAAAGTTCCATAGGAACAAAAAAGTGCCCTATAAACTATAATTTCTAACTCCTTATATTTGCTAAAGTAGTATCTTTTTTTATCATAGAAAAGGTTGTAAAATCACACATTCTTACATACAGTTATAGGATCATTTTTATCCTAATTAACTAAAAACCATATAACACATTTGTAAAATAAAATTCTAAAAAAACCTTGCAGAAAAATTCTACAAGGTTTTTGCCTATACACACAAATTAATCACTATATTAAAATAAAAGGGTTTATAATTCATCGCAATATTATTAAATATAAGCTGCTTTAAAGGCTTGTTGGACAGCTTGTACTTCTAATGAGTCTTTACCATATAAGTTCGTTGCTACACGAATACAAGCTTCTTTTAATTCTTTAAAGTTAGAAGTCATATTTAATTCATCCGTATTTGCATAATAGAAAATATCAAACATTTTATCTTCTCCAATGCCATGTACGTTTACTCCATTATGGTTTCCACCACTAGCAATCAAGTAAGCTACTTTATTAATAATGCTAGAGTTCGTGTGTACACCACCATGATCGTGGTCAGCATCAATAGGTAAGTTATTATAATGTCTATAGTCCTCCGGATATCTAGAAGAGATAGATGATGGGTTTTTCATATCTCTAAAAATACGACCAGATTGTTCTCCCATTGTCCAATTGAACTTTCCGTTATTTGCATACTTTTCAACTGCTACTCCTAAAATATCAGATAACGCTTCATTAATTGCACCAGCTTCTCCTGCGTACTCAAGTCCAGACTCATTTCTTGTAACCGCGTGTGTAAATTCATGTCCTGCCACATCAAATGCTCTAACAATTGGATCTCCATATACCAGCATAGCCCCATTACTAAATGCATTAAACCACTGCTTAGGATTCCCTTTATTCGTACCATTTGTGTTCCAACCATGAACGACAGAAATTACTTTTTGTCCGTTATTATCAAAGCTGTTACGGCCATATTTTTCTTGATAAAAATCATATACTTTCGTTGCTAAATAATGGGCACTAACTGCTTTAGGATCTGTAAAATTTGTAGAATTACTTGTTACTAAATCATCGAGATAACCCCATACATTTCTTCTATAATTATTATAATCTTTATAATTAGCAGTATATGTTTCAATTCCCTTACCACGAGAATAATCTGCAAGCATGTACGTTCCATCACTTCGCTGCGTAATTCCAAACGTACGATTAATACCTAAGTCATCTTTTCCTGTACCTGTTAATTTTGAAGGATCTTGTGATTTATTTACTGTCGCAGATTGGACAATACTACTATCTACTTGTATACCTAATTTTTGAACGAGTTCTTTTAATAGATTACCACCAAAAGCATCAATTAATACTGTACCAGATACATATTCAGGTGTAGATGCACTAAAAGTAATTTGATATGCGTTTGTAGCTTTATTTGTATTTTCATCTACATATACTACTTGTTTAATTTCTGGTTCTTCAATAAATGTAAGATCATTTCCATAGATGTTGAAAAGCTGTTTCTTTGCATCCTCTTCTGATAAAGTAATAGGTTGTTTCAAATCTTCCTGTTGTTGTAGATCTTGGGCACTATCCCCCGAAACGCTCGTAAGTACACCATCATCATTAATATGTGCTGTTAGTTGATATCCGTATACATCACGTCCTTCATACGTTTGTTGAAGACGTACCAATGTAGTACCATCATAAGATTTACGACTTTGCGTAACATTATAATTAACTTTGGATTCCGTATTAACTTGCTTTGATGATAATGCTTGTTCTGTTTTTCCTTTTAGTGCATCCTTTGCTACATTTTCTGCCGAATTTTGAGAAGGTGCTGTTAAATTACCTGTTCGGAACGTATCCTCCTTTGTGTCCACTTTTAAATCTTCTGTTGCCGCATGTACTCCTCCATAAGGCATAATCGCCGATAACACCACTCCTGTAGTTAAACCTACCTTTACGAAATTCTTCATATTTTTACTCCTTTTTAATCTTATTATTAAGTTAAATAAATGTTTTTCAGAATTGGAAACATAGATATTTCAAACTATCTATGTTTATCTACTGTTTATGAATTGTGATTCCTCATAATATAGATAGATTGCGTCGTTACTTTTAGATTCATTTCATTTCTCAAAAATTACTCATTATATAAGCTATCTTTATATTTATTCATATACGTTATTTTTTGTGGTTCTGATAACATATTTATTGCCATCCACACATTCTTTTTCATTTCTAATTTTTGCATTGGTATCTCTTTTAAAACCGGATTACTTATAATTTCTTCCATTTCTTCATCAATTCTTTTCATAAGATTTTCTTCTGGATTATTTTTTAAATAAGTATTTTTCAGTCCCCATTTTGTCATTATAAATTCATTTGTTTTATTCATAGGATTAATAATAGTAGCTTTACTAGTTAATCGTTTTTTTATTTCATCATGATAGATTTTAATTTTATATCCTTCTTTTAGTGGAATAGTATCTTTTACAATCGTTACATTTGTCCCTTCCATTTCCTTCGTATAAATTTTTTCACCTTTCTCATTAAACACCTCTATTGATGCGTATTTTTCATCTGCATAATAGCTATGAGGCGTTTTAGTAGTAACCGTAAAAACAGCCCGCTTTTGCTCTAAGTCTGTATTTAATTCGGCAAACTGATCATCTCCTAATCCTAGGAATTGAATCGTTTCATTTACCAAATTGCTCACTTTCATTTCGTTAACATCAATCGTTAGACTATTATCCTTTTCCTTTACATAGGCATAATACGAACGGAAATGATACATTCTATCCATTTTCTCACCTGAAATTTCAACCGTATAAACCCCATTTGGTACGTCTTGTAAATTGATATCTGCTGTTTCAATTGTTTTTTCTTGAACAACTGTATTCCCTTCTTTTAATTTAATCTTTCTTCCTTTCAATGTATCTATTTCATTTGTATTTAAATGGATATGCAAATTCCCTTTTAACCCAAGTGAAGCAATTTGCTGATTCGTAACTATTTCAAAGTTAGAGTTTATCGGAATATCAGGATCAACTAGAGCTCTCGCCTTAGCTAATTGTGATTCAGGCACTATATACGCTAAAGAAGTAACTGCCGGATAACCTTTCGCCCTATTCATCTCTATTTGTTTATGATTAAGCTTAAAGCCCCATCTTTCAAAAACGGGTGTAAAATCAACTTGTACATTCTCGCTATAATACTGATTCATTAAATCTGGTAAAGAATGGTCACCTTTTTTAAAAGCAGCATTACTAGCTAGTTTTCGATAACCTTGATACATTTTTGCAAAAGCTTCATCGCCAGCTTTTTGTTTCGCCATCGTTAAAAGAATAAGTTTTTGTCGCAAATCTAAATCATCATAATTTTTATTTTCTTTCATTAAAGCATTGTATAAATTCCGTTCTACCTGTTCCTTCTTCCCAAAATTAAATAACCAACCAACTTGATCTGCTTTTTTGCCGTATTTACTATATTGATATTGAACACCAAATAGATTATTAGAAACTTCTCCTGTAAATATTCCTTGATTATCAAAACCAGCTTGGTATCCATGAGCGATTTCATGTAAAGTTCCCCAACTTAGTTTATCTAACCACATCTTTGTACTATCTGTACTATTGGCTGTCCAATTTGCGCCATAATAGGCACCGCCAGCACCAGATATATCTGCTTTTAAGAAATAACGATTTTGACTTTTTTTATTTTCAACCGTTGAGCCATCTAAACCAATAATTGAATCATACATCGCAAAAATATCTTCATAATATGCAATTAACTCATCCAACGATTGAAAATCTTTTAAAGATCTTACTAACTCTTTATCTTTTTTAGGTACAAATAATTGAAAACTCTCCCCTTGAATTAACGCATACTCTCCATCAAATTGATCCCATGTACTAAAAAATTGAGATACACTTCCTTGTTGTTTATAAATCGGAAGAGGTTTAGTAGCACTTTCATTCCCTAGTTGGTACTCAAGTACAGCGTGCTCTTCACCATACGGAGTATCTATGAAAGGAACTAAAGGCGTATCACCTTGAATGGTAATCCATTCATTTCCTACTTGTATGGATTTTTCATTTTTAGAGTCATTAGACAATAAACGTAATGTTAATTTGTCTTTAAAATTAGGATTCGTTTGTCTTACCTTTAATGGTGTATTTCTCTGCAAAATAAATCCTAAATCTTGTCGATCGTGATATTTACCCTTACTTATGCCCGCCTGAAATATCCAAGTAGGCTCTTCTAAACTAGTAATTTCTTTTACATTTGTTCGTTCATCAGCATGTAAGTGTATATTTCCTATGAGGAAAAACATTGTATACATGATGCCTATAACAAGTAGCCTTTTCATTTACATATCTCCTTTTCTATTTTTTATATACAAAATACAATAAAACCCTCCTTCTTTACTTATAACTGTCGTCAGTAAGTTACTTATTAGTGTAATTATTATAGTTACATTAGCTCATGATTATCAATCATTAAATATATGTAATTTTGCATATATGGATATAAAACCGAAATTTTTGAAATACCGTGAAATGATCCAATATTATTTCATACATTATTCAATAAAAAAACACACGAAGCCCCTTAAGTCTTCATGTGTTTTCATACATGTTATTACATTTGTAATTGAATAAATTATCTTATTCTGTAATATTAAATTTTGAAACCAGTTCCGTTAATTCTTCCACCTTTTCTTTCATTTTGTTAGATTGAATTGATATTTGTTCAATTGATACAGCTTGTGATTGAATTGATTTTACTGTTTGAAGAGTCTCTTTTTTTACATCCGTTGCAGTTTCAGAAACTAGCGAAAGAGAAGCATTTACTTCTTCTGTACCAGCAGACATCTCTTCTGTCGCTGCGGATACTTCTTGAATTTGACTTGTAATCTTATCAATATCTCTCATAATAGACAAGAAGGTTTGATTCGCTTTGTGGGCAGCTTCTTTTCCTTCTACTGCCTTCTGTTGGCCTTTTCGCATGACATTAACTGTATCTTGAGTATCTTGTTGAATGGATTTTATTAAATGATTCACTTCCTTTGCAGATTCTTTAGATTGCTCAGCCAAGTCTCGAACTTCTGCGGCAACCACTGCAAATCCTTTCCCATTCTCTCCAGCACGTGCCGCTTCAATAGCGGCATTTAAGGCAAGAAGATTCGTTTGTTCGGCAATATTAGTAATTGCAGCGAGAGCTGTATCAATCTGTTGTGTACGTGTAACAAGTTTATTTATTACTTTTGATGTTTCCTCGACAACATCATGCACACTATTCATTTGAAGAATAGAGTGATTTATCACTTCACTACCGATATTTATTCGTTCTGTAGTCGTTACTGCTACCTCAGCGACTACTGCTGAAGATTCAGCTACAGTTTGCACCCCTGTTGTAATTTCTTCCATTGAGGATGAGCTCTCCTGAATACTAGTTACCTGTCCTTCTATTTTTGTTTTTACTTCTAAAACAGTCTGTACAACCTCATTTGAAATACTAGACGCTCGATTTGTATCTTGTAATACGCCCTCCGTAGTAGAAATAACCTCTTGTGTTGTCATCTTAACATTCGCAATTAATTGTTGAAGGTTATCTAACATACTATTAAAAGACTGAACAATATGCCCTAATTCATTATTTGCTTTATAAGGAGTACGTGTTGTTAAATCTCCAGCTGCTACTTTTTCCATATCATTTTGTAGTAACACAAGTGGTTTTCGGATAGTTAATTTAATAATATATCCAATTAATATAATTATCAAAATTGCTAAAAGCGAAATACTAACAAACATTATCATTGTATTTTGAGCACTATTATTATTTTCCTTCTGTAAAAGCTCTGCATTATTACTATTATATAAAATTAATTCACGAATTGATTTTATTGATTTTTGCATATTAGGTTCAATCTCTTTTAGGTAATATGCATATGCTTCCTCATTATTAGATTTCCCTAATTCTTGCGCTTTCTTCATTTGAGTTCTTAATTTATTAAATGTTTCATAAAACGTGTTATATAATTCTTTTTCTTTAGTAGAAATAACTTTAGCCTCAAACTGCTTTAAAAGATAATCATTTTCCTGACGAATTCCGTCCATTTCTCTTATTAATTCATTCATTCTTTTTTCATCTTTTGATACCATATTTTCCATAAAGTTCATATTAACATGATAAAAATTAGATTCTACAATACCAATCCACTCAATTGGTAGTAAATTATCCTCATACATATTAGAGGAAGTACTTTTCCCTCTTTCTAATCCCCAAAACCCTATTAGGGATAATACTATACATGCAATACTTGATATAGTTATTAATATGTTTAGTTTTGTACCAACCTTACTGTTTCTTAATAATTCCAATTCACTTTCTCCATTCTAATATATAGTTTAAGTAATGTATTTTATACCAAGAATCCAAAAATTACGATGTTTATTTTGTAATATGCAATTTTGCATATCATCCACTACTGATTCAAAATAACCTAACATTGTAATTTTGGTTTTCCAAAAATTCATGATTATGAACACACCCTATTAATTCTTGAACTTCTCATCCAAAATATCCAAAAATATTGTGGCACCAGGGGAACCCATCATTGATGTATAAATTACACTACCATACAAGACTAGCTTAAAAATATTTTTCTTATTGCTCATTTTTCTATTTCCTCTCTATTAGAAGTACTCCTAGCACATCACACTAATAAAAACGATAGTATTAAAAAATAAGGAAAGACATAACACCTATGTCTTTCCTCTAAAATTGTAACACTCAATATACTCTTAGCTCTATTTGATTTGCCAGTTAAATCCTCACATTTCTTTCTTTATAATATCTCCTAACTCCGTCCAACTTGTAATCCGCGGGATATTGAGATGTTGATTGTAAGAAGTAGTTTTTACATACACATTTATCGGTTTTCCTATTAACGTTTCTAAGACTGCCGGCTTATCATCAAAGAAATAGTTTAATTTTATTTCTTGTATGAAGTGTATTTTTTCTTCATCCTTCATTCCATAGAAAAAGCGATCTTCATGTACCGGAAAACCTTTTTCTATTAACCATTTTTTTGTTTGCTCTCCATGTTCTTTAGGCCGTGCTGTTATATAGTATATTTCATGTCCCTGTTTTTCTAATTCTTGTAATGTCTCTACTGCATATGGAAACGGTGAACAAGAAGTATAATAAATCTCATCCAGCAAACTATTCCACATATGACTGCCTTCCTCCGAAGTCATGCCAAATGCTTCATGAATTTCAATTGTTTTTAAAGAATGAAATACATCCAATCCTACTTTTTTGTTTAATTTCTTATTATATAAATGAAAAGCATGCTGCCTTAAATCAATTAATGTATCATCGATATCAAATCCAAACTTCACTCTTCATCGCTCCTTTCTGCAATCCATTTATCGGAACATATAAGTAGCTTTTATTCTCCTTATATTTTCCGATATTCTGGATAGCCAATAAATCTATAATCTTTTCCAACCTGGGTAAATGATACATCCTTAAATTCAATTGCATCTTGCATTTTAGTAATACCAGTCCCCTCTACAAAGCTAGGCGCCAATCTGCCCCCAATAATTTTTGGTGCGACATATAATATAAGTTTATCCATCAATTTATTTTCAATAAACGAAGCATTTACCTCTCCACCACCTTCAATAAGCAGGGAGGAAACTCCTTTTTGCCCTAAAACATCAAGCATTTCATGTAAGTTTATATGCTTTTCTCCGCTAGTAACAAATACTTTAACTCCTGCATTTTCTAATGCTATCTTTTTTTTCGCTGCATGATTACTTGTTGTAAATATCCAGGTAGGAGCTTCTCCATCTGTAACAACATTAGCTTCCATCGGTATGCGTAATGTCGAGTCCAATATTATTCGAATTGGATTTCGTCCATTTGGAATACGCGTTGTCAATGATGGATTATCCTTTTGAACAGTATTCGCTCCTACTAAAATAGCCGCATTTTCGTTTCGTATTTGGTGTACTTCTTGTCTTGCTTCTGTAGATGTAATCCACTTACTATCCGATGAAGACGTAGCGATTTTACCGTCTAATGTAACTCCTGATTTAATCGTTACAAATGGACGCTTTGTCAAAATATATTTATTAAAGACTTCATTCATTTTTTTAGATTCTTCTTCACACACTCCTACAAGTACTTCAATACCTGCATCTTGTAGAATTTTAATTCCACGTCCAGAAACAAGCGGGTTTGGATCAAGTGTAGCAACTACTACCTTCTTAATTCCTGCTTGTACAATTGCTTCAGCACAAGGCCCTGTTCTACCATGATGAGAACAAGGTTCAAGAGTTACATAGATTGTAGCACCACGTACCTGTTCTCCAGCCATACGTATCGCATGTATTTCGGCATGTGGTTCTCCGGCCTTCATATGTGCTCCGACCCCTACAATTCGATTATCATTTACAATTACAGATCCAACCAATGGATTTGGAGTCGTTTGTCCCTTCATAGCCTTGGCATTTTCTAGTGCTAGCTTCATATACAATTCATGCTCAAGCATGTAAGTGTCCCCCTTCAAAATGTCCAGAACGCTGAATCTTCGTTTGCAAATATTTCTCATTAAACTCTGAGATATCACCCCATAACGGTTCACGACTCGTAACATTTAATCCAGCTTTTTGTAACGCTTCTAATTTTTTCGGATTATTTGTAATAAGTTTTACAGGTTTTGAGCGTAGCGCTTTTAATACTTCAATTGTATCATCATAGTTTCGAACATCATCTTCAAAGCCTAGGTTCAGATTAGCTTCTACTGTATCTAACCCATTTTCTTGCAAGAGGTACGTCATTGCTTTACTAAACAAACCAATTCCTCTTCCTTCATGATTCGCTAAGTAAAATAAAGCACCTGAACCATGTTCTGTAATCATTTGTAAAGACTGCTTTAATTGGAATCCACAGTCACAACGTTTACTACCAAAGATATCACCGGTGTGACAAATACTATGCATACGAATTAGGGCATCTTCAGAATTCTCAAAATCACCATATACAAGCACACTAGATTGCTGCATATCAGCTAAATTAATAGAGGAGAGTTTTTCGATAATTCCTTCTACACTATTTGTAACCTCACTACATTGTAACCAAGAATACCATTGGAAAACTTTAGTCTCCCCATATAAATTAATTGGTAATTTGATAGGGCCTACTAAAGAAATATCCTTTCCATCTTGATGTATAAATTGAATTTTATCTTCTAACATATGAATTGTATCTGTTGTAACCATTAGGTACCTCCTAGTATTGAGAATCTCTAAAAATTCTCTTCCATCGTTATATTTTTTATTGTTTAACTTACACAACGTAAGTATTTTTACAGATGCTATTCTTTTTTCTCTCAGCTTATATGCAATATGTATCATTACAACTTTGGCCATTTAAAGAAAAGAGTTTTAGTTACATAAAACAACTTAGTTACTTTATGTAAGTGAGTATACATTCGTAATTATTTTACGTCAAGTAATTAATTATAAAAACATTTGTTACTAATAGTAAGATGTTATATAATTTGTTTTAGGAGGTGAAGGAAAATGAATGATTCTACATTATGCCCTCGCTTTGAAAAAGGAATGAAATTTTTTAGTCAACGATGGACAGCACTCATTATTTACCAACTTTTCTCTGGACCTCAGCGCTTTTGTACGCTTGAATCTTCTCTTCCTGTTAGCGGAAGATTACTTTCAGAAAGATTGAAAGAGTTAGAACTAGAAGGAATTGTCGAACGTAAAGTCTTTCCTGAGACACCAGTTCGTATAGAATATTCTTTAACTCAAAAAGGATTTGCTTTAGAAGCTATTATTCGCGGAATAGAAGCATGGTCACAGGAATGGATAAAACTTGAGGAATAACATAAAAGCTTTTTCGTATATAGTTTTAAGTAATCAAATTACAAATATCTATAATTAAAACGCTAGTTTTTCAAACATTTATGAAAAGCTAGCGTTTTTGAATGAATAAAATTTAAGAAATGAAACAAGGTGATCAAAGCGATCACCTTGTTTCTTTAAAGATTAAAATATTGTTTTTAACAACTTTTATTAATACATACGCTATTAATAAATAGAACGAATAAAATTCTTGTAACTAAACAGTTTTATTTTCATAATACCGTTAGGTTATCCCGCTATTTCCGGACAGTAAGACCTCTACTGATTAAAGTTTCACTTTATTACATTTGAATATTACTTATGAAATTTCACACGCTCTTCAAGTGGTTGGAATTCTTTTTCACCTGGTGCAGCTGTTGGATTACCAAATGGCATTTGTGCAATTAGTTTCCAATTAGCAGGGACATTCCATTCTTGTTTTACCTCATCGTCAATTAATGGATTATAATGTTGTAAAGATGCCCCTAATCCCTCTGCTTCTAAACCTGTCCACACGACTAATTGGTGCATACCTGATGCTTGGTGTGACCAAATTGGGAAGTTTTCAGCATATGCAGCAAATTTTTCTTGAAGCGATTTAACGATAGCCTCATCTTCAAAGAATAGTACTGTTCCATAACCAGCTTTAAAAGAATCCATTTTTTGTTGCGTTCCTGAGAAATCTCCATCTCCAACTACTTTTCTTAATGTTTCAGTTGTAATATCCCATAATTTATCATGAGCTTCACCAAATAATACAACTAATCGCGCAGTTTGAGAATTGAAAGCTGATGGAGTATATTTCACAGCAAACTCCACAATTTCTTTAATTTTTTCATCCGATACTTGTACCTCTTTGTTAATTCCATAGTAAGTACGTCTTTCTTTCAGTGCAGTATAGAAATCTTTTGTCATAATTCATTTCCTCCTAAGTTTTAATATTCTTCAAAATGATACATTGCGAAGATAATATGAGTTGAAATGAGTTCATTTTTGAACCATTGAACACCATAACACCAATTGCTAGTCATTCTGAATCTAAACCACTGCTTCTTGCTTCAGTTTCCCTAAAAAAACACCTATAGCATCATTGATACAATCTAGTGATCATTCGGTATTATTTTACCCATTCTCTATTCATGTATCCTGCTTGTTTCATATTTACACAAATATGAAAATAACCTTAAATTGCTGGTCAAAAAAGCCAGGTAGCATGAATAACACATTACCTGGCTTTTTACATTTTTAATTTAAATTCAACTAAACATTACCAATGAATAGTAGTAAAAACTATACCTGTCACTTATTTAATAATTAACATCTCATAAGGATGTTGTTCCATAAATCTATTCTCCCAGGGAATCTCTAATGATGTCCAATTTGAACCACCGTCTACTGACTGATACACTCCTTTATTGCTAAACAGATAAAACGTTCCATCACTTGTTGCCTTTAATACTGGTATGATTGTGCCTTTAGGAGTTGGTAAACCTACATTCATTTCTGCCCAAGACTGATTTTTTTCTTTCTTATAAATAAATGATTCACAATTTCCATTATTGTAATCATGCGCTACGTGTGGATTTGAAGATGTCGCGATAATAATATTTTCTGGATCATTTGGGTTAACTGCCATTTGATATGCGTAATGATGCTTTAGCCCGCTACACATATAGTTCCAAGTCTTACCTCCATCATTACTCTCCGCATACTCTTGACCTGGTTCTTTCAAGAATGAATCACCTAACACCCCGTATAAACGATTTGGGGCATTGCGATGTGATGTAAGAATGTGAATATCTTGAGGATAGTTCCCCTCTTTTTCCTCAGTCCATGTCTTACCTCCATCTACACTTTTAATTAATCCGCCTACCTCAATAGTCGTATAAATAGTTTCTGGATTATTAGCATCAATTTCAATATGTTTTACATGGTGTGTATATGTTCTTTGAGGAAAGAACCATGATGAATATGATGGCATTTGTCGATAATCAGTTAGCAGCTCAAAACTGTCTCCTCCATTTTTGGATACGAACATTGCGCTCGGTTCAGTTCCTACATATACAATCCCGTTACCGTCATCCCCCTTCGCTAGAGATACAGAAACTGCTGTAATAGCTCTCATATGAATAGCATTAGCTGGGAACACTTCACCAAATGAAGGCAACGTACCAATTGCTTCCCATGAACTTCCTCCATCTTTACTTCTCCATAATCCTCTATCAAAAGTACCACAATACATTCTTTCTTGGTCGTATGGATCTGAAGCTAACGCAACCGGATTCGCACCTACAAACTGCGATTGGACGCTCCATGTTGAGTCTTTTTTTTCTGCAATTACAAGTTCTCTATCAAACGCTAATATGAATTTTTCCATTACTAAAATCTCCTCGCTTCATGAATTTTCTACTATGTTATTTAAATTTTGAACATTACAAGTTAAGAGGTGTATTTTGTATGCTATAGCATACAAAAGATAAATTTTATAAGCAATATGTGATTAAAAACTTACATTATATAATTTGTTAACTTCACATCAGTATAATGAACAAGATGTCCTGTTAACTCATATAAGTCCATATGCCACCTCTAAATAAATCGCAATTTACATGCTATAGCATATATAATATAGAATCCATTATTTTATGTCAAACTTTAATACTGTTAATCAGTTCTTTAGCTCGCCTAAAGTAATTTAAAAGTCATAATATAAACAGAAACATTTTATTGAATAGAAAATAAAAAAAGAGTGCAATTTTTGCACTCTTTTTACTTATTTCTATTAGAAATCAAAGTTATCAGGATCTGGACCAACGCGGTGATTTTGATTTAATGCATCGATTTTTTCCATATCTTCTTTCGTTAATTCAAAGTTAAATACATCTGCATTTGCAATAATGCGGTGCTCTTTCGTTGATTTTGGAATTGTGATCACTTCATTTTGAAGGTCCCAACGTAAAATCACTTGTGCTGTTGTTTTACCATGTTTCTCAGCAATTGCCTGTAATGTTTCATTATCTAATAATTGACCTTGCATAAGTGGTGACCATGCTTCCATTTGAATACCTTGTTCTTTACAGAAAGCTTGTAATTCTTTTTGTGTTAAACGAGGATGGTATTCTACTTGGTTGATCATCGGCTTAATTTCTGCATCTTTTATTACATCTTGCAGATGGTGAATTTGGAAATTACTTACGCCAATTGCACGTACACGCTTTTCTTTATAAAGTGTTTCTAACGCTCTCCATGTATCTTTATATTTCCCTTCTACAGGCCAGTGAACAAGATATAAATCTAAATAATCTAGCTTTAATTTTTTTAAGCTCTCTTCGTATGCAGCAATCGTTTCTTCATATCCTTGATCTGCGTTCCATACTTTTGAAGTAATAAATAATTCTTCTCTTGAAATACCAGTTGTTTCAATACCGGCACGAATCCCCTCACCTACAGCTGCTTCATTTCCGTAAATTGCAGCTGTATCAATGCTGCGGTATCCTGCTTTAATTGCTGATTTAATCGCTTCTACAAGTTCTGGTCCTTCTTCTACTTTAAATACACCTAAACCAAACCAAGGCATTTCCACACCATTACTTAATACTGTTTTACTTTGTAAATTTTTCATTTTATTTTCTCTCCTTTTATTTTACTTGATCTCTTTTTTCTAATGTCATGCTCCATGCTGTTAAAATAACAGCACCTACTACCATAATGCCGCCTACCCAAGCTGTATGAATTAACCCTAACGAGTTCGTTACAATACCGCCTAAATAAGCACCAAGAGCAATCCCAGCATTAAACGCCGCAATATTAATTGCCGATGCAACATCGACAGCACTCGGTACAAATCGTTCAGCTAACATTACGACATATACTTGTAACCCTGGAACATTCATAAATGCGAATAGCCCCATTAAAATAATTGTGATTAACCCAGCTACCTTAAATGGTGCCGTAAATGTTAAAACAAATAGTATAATCGCTTGAATAAAGAACATGTAGAATAGCGCTCGAATTGGATTATGATTCGATAATTTTCCGCCAATCACATTCCCTATCGCAATGGCGATTCCATACACTAATAAAATGATAGTAACCGTATTTGCTTTAAATCCTGTTACCTCTTGTAATAACGGAGATAAATACGTAAAAGTTACGAATGTTCCCCCATATCCTAATGCAGTAATAATGAAAACTAGTAACAGTCTTCCGTTCGTAATCAGTTTAAATTGATCGCGGAATGATACAGACGCACCTTTTTTCATATTAGATGGAATGAGAATACTATTTGCAATTAAGGCGATAATTCCAATTACTACAATTGCTAAAAATGATGTTCTCCAGCCAAATTGTTGACCAATAAATGTTCCAATTGGTGCACCTGTAATAGTTGCAACTGTTACACCAGTAAACATAATCGCAATCGCGCTAGCCCGTTTATTTTCTGGGACAAGTGCCGAAGCAATTGTTGAACCAATTGACATAAACACACCATGCGAAAGTGCAGAAATAATTCGCGCAATAAGTAATACAGTGAAGCTTGTTGCTACCGCTGCGATTCCGTTACCAATAATGAAAATAATCATAATCCACATTAATAACGTTTTTCGTGACATATTAGCTGTTAATGACGTTAATACTGGAGCCCCAAACGCTACGCCTAACGCATATAAAGAAACTGTTAAACCAGCCGTTGTAACCGACACATGTAAATCTTCCGAAATAGATGGTAATAAACCGACACTAACAAATTCAGTTGTCCCAATCCCGAACGCACTAATTGCTAACGCTAACAACGCAAATATACTTCTTCGATTCGTCTGAACTTCTGAAGACGATGCTGTATATGAATTCAATTGAGTTTCCCCTCTTCCCTATAATTCCTATCATAATAGTGCGATAAAAAGGCCCTTTTATCTTCTAAAAAACATATTTAATCTCTACAAACGCTATTATGAATGGTTTCATTCTTTTTTTAAAGAACGCACTTTAAAGTACTATAGGTACTTTTTAGTACCGTAAAGCTTGTTTCTCTCTTACATGTGCTATTATGAATGATAATCACCCTAATAAAAAGTACGTACTTTAAAGTACTATAGGTACTAAAAAGTAACATTTATATAACCTAGCTTATTTTGCTCAAAAATTGAAATCTACATTCCATGAAAAAGACTTTCAAATGAAGAAATACACTTTCCCGTAGAGGCAACTTTAGAGAATATTACTTAAACATATAAAGGATCATGTTCATTACCACAGACAAATAATAAAAAGGCAAAAACGAACAGAAATGTGTTCATTTTTGCCTTTTTTATTTAATGATTAAAATGTACGACTTTGGGAAAGGAAATCTGCATTAGCTCCTGTTACACCACTTTGTCCCCAGTTCCCTGGAATCATTTCACGAATAAGAATTAGCACTTTATCCAAAGGTGCATGAGTATATTTAGATGTTACTTGTGTAAGTTCGTTTACCCACTTATCCTTTGTCTCTTGATCAAATGTATTCCATATATCAATCTTAATAATAGCCATTCCATTAACGTTACGACCTAGTGTATCGTAAGACTCTTTTGTCTCCCAATCGGACACCCTACTTTTCACAGCAAAGGTAGCATCACTTGCTACAGCCCCAGCTTTCCCCCAGTTTTCTTTCTCAAGTTCCGTTATCAACACTTGAATTTTGTCAGGGACAATTTTTAATAGTTTTATTGTAAGTTCCGTTACACTATAAATAAATTCCTTCTTTTCTTCTGTTGACATGGTTGGCCAAGTATTTAGCTCGATTAATGGCATAGTATTGCCCCCTAAATTTAATTATCTATTGACTAGTTACAACTATTGGTTCAAATGATTTTTAACTGCTCTTACTACCAATTCGTGATCTTCTTCTGGTGGTAATCCTGAAACTGTTATCATTCCAATAACCCCTACGTTTTTTATCCTGATAGGAAAGCATCCACCAAACGCAGCATATTCCGAAGTATCTAAAAGATATTTTTCATTATATGAAATTCCAGTTATTTCACTTTGTATCTGCATATAATACGAGCTACGATCATGCAGGGAAACGACTCGTTTTTTACGCTCAATCCATTTCGTATTTTCCGCATTTGTCCCTGTCATCTTGAAATGAAATAATTGCACACCATTTTTCGTTATATCAACAGCAATCAATTTCCCCTCTCGCTTTGCTGTTTCAACGATAAATAAACCTAGTTGCAAGGCATCTTCATTTGTAAAAGAGGAAAATTGAAGCGTTTCCTCTTCTTTTAAAATTTGTTTACTTATTTCATTCAAATTTGAAGTGCTCATATCTTTAACCTCCATAATTGTTTTATGCCACACCGACATTTTTTCGAAATTATTAGGCCATATAGTACAACCCTTCAATCAATCTGATTCTAAATAAACTGCTGTAACATCGTTGGTAACTAGTAGTACCGTAAAGCTTGTTTTCTTCTTACTGGTGCTATTATGAATGATATTCAAAGTTATAAAAAGTACGCACTTTAAAGTGCTATAGGTACTTTAAAGTACTATTCTACTTATCCCTATCTTACAGAGACTATTATGAAATATATTTAACATCTTAAAAATGTATGTACTAAAGAATAATATTTTTAATCACTAACTTTTTTGATCAATCGTTATAATCCAATTTCATCAAAATTTTTATCAATTATTACACTATCCAACAATAGGAGGAAACAAAGATGGATGAAAATATATCCAAAAGCTGAAAAGCAGTTGAGTCCCTTGAGGAAATAGTTATAATTCACTACTTATAGAAATAGGCATACAAAAACGCCATCCTTTCCTATAATTCTACAGAAAGAATAGCGTATTTTTCAAAAATGAGTTCTTTTATTGAGAAACTTTGATTCTATATCATACATAAAAGGGCAACCAGTGCTAAAACAGCTGGAAGTCCTTGTTTCACAATAATTGATTTATTAGATGTGAAACCTCCGAAAATAGCTGCTATCACCACACAAATCACGAAAAATAATTGGACCATATAACCAATTGGATTGAGTCCAAGTACAAGTCCCCAAATGAGACCAGCCGCTAAAAATCCATTATATAAACCTTGGTTTGCAAACATAATGGCTACGTTTCGATCTCCTTCTAAATGCTTCGGTAATTTGAAAGCACGTTTCGCTACTTTTGAATCAATAAAAAACATTTCAAGGATCATGATAAACAAATGTTCTAATGCTACGATCCCGACTAAAATAGCTGCGATTATTTCCACACTATTCTGCCCCCTACACTCTCTATTCTTTAATATTCTCTACATTTTTTTGCACCTGTAATAGAACATGAATAAGTATTTTGCGTTCTTCTCCACTGATATTTACGAACATTTCCTTCATAAAATGTTCCTTTTCTTTCTTGTCAAAATATTAATTGATATATCAATTATTGATACATCAATTAATATACATCTCTCTTTTTATTTTTGCAAGTTTTTTTGCTCAATTGGTTTTATTTTGTTCCAGCAACTTTAAACCAATTCAAAACATCAGTTCGCATTTCTAGAAATCATAATTACTTTAAGTTCATTCTGACAATCATATTTAACTAAATATATAAAAGAATTGAGTTATATCTCCATCAATTTATAAAAATTAATTTTTTCTAAAAACAGATACTTTACGTTTTTTATAGTAATAAAAATCATTTTTTTGTTTCAGAGGCAATCCATTTTGTTAGCCTGATGGGCATAAGATAGCACCCATATGGAGAACCAATTATCTTTCAAGAAGATGGCTAGAAATCTGGAATTGGTACAGGAGTTGCCTACTTCCCCGATTCAGATGGTACTAATTTAGAGCTAATTGCTCCAAAAGGGCCATTTAGACGTGACTAATTAAAATATATTAATACTGAAAAACCACCTTTATGAGAGGTGGTTTTTTGTTGCTAATAGTGAAGGTTAATATTGAGGTCTGATTGATACCTATTCCTTTTCCACATCTTTCATCATACCATCGAAAGAATAGTCTTATAGCTATTTCAAATATTTCGGCAGTACTATATTGCTAGCAAGCTAAAATTTCATGGTACTCCCCAAAAACTCTGCTGAATCATAACCCAAAGTTCATTTTATCATTTCAAGGTAATTCGAAATTCTTAAGTTGTTGGGCACGGGGTACAGCTGAAAAACAGTGTATATTCATTAACTTCAAACTAATTTTGATGTAACAAAATTGTATTTATACCTTTTTAACAAATTCAGATTTTAATTTCATAGCTCCAAAACCATCAATTTTACAATCAATATTATGATCTCCATCAACTAATCGGATACTCTTTACTTTTGTACCAATTTTTACAACTGATGAAGTTCCTTTTACTTTAAGATCTTTAATTACTGTTACAGAATCACCATCGTTTAAAATATTTCCATTTGCATCTTTAATTACCTTTGTATCTTCACTATTTTCAGCTTCTAATTCTAAAGTCCACTCATGAGCACATTCTGGACAAACAAAAAGATTCCCATCTTCGTAAGTGTATTCTGAATTACATTTTGGACAATTTGGTAAATTAGACATATTTTTATTTCCTCCACTCATTTTCGTGTATTCTATTAAATAAATATTATTTTTAATTTCCCTTTTCCGTTTAAATATACGGAAAATATTCTCTTCTTACTGTTTGATACTTATTTGTTGAATGTATAAAAAAACTACTTGTTCACACCTTGTAAAAAATCTTCTCCACATTCTCCAAAGCAAACTTTCTTCTTCTCTATTTTTTAATAAAATGATGAAAAAGTAGATGAAATCAAACAAACTTTGTATGTGAAGTGAAATTTTTAAAAATCTAATGCATTTACTTTATTCTTTATTGTATTGATTTCCTGAGATTGCTGAGAAAGCCCTGTACACTCATGAAAAGCAAAATGCTTACACCCTATACATTTTCTTGTATTCAGATGTCCTAAAGCACAATTAATTGCTTCCCCGGTATGATCAAAAAAGTTTTCTTTCCCAATCTCAGCGTACAATCCATTCTTATCTAGATTGGCTTTTAGCTCTGATTGAATTCCAGAAATAAGAAGTACGCCACCTTGTTTTTTGAAGTGCTGAACAATATTCCTAAAGTAAGACTCTCCTGTGGTATCAATAAAAGGAACTTTTCCCATACGTAAAATTAAAACTTTAGGTTTATAATGAATAGTCGCTAAAATATTTTGTTCAAATGTTTGAGCAGCCCCAAAGAATAATGGGCCTTCTATTGTATAAATACTAATTTGTGGACAATCATGAGCTTTATTTACCACATGCGATAACAATTTTTCATTCTTTTTTGTATGATCAGGAAGCACTTTAGATATAACAAGCATATTACTCATACGTTTTGTAAACAAAATAACAGCTAAAATAAGACCGATCTCCACAGCTGTTGTTAAACTAGTAAATACAGTAAGTAAAAATGTTACTAGTAATACAAGGGAATCTCCTGTCTTCATTTTGAGTATGTGATAAAAATGTTTTTGTTCGCTCATATTCCAAGCTACCACCATTAAAATGGGAGCCATACTAGCAAGAGGAATATGTGAAGCATATGGAGCTAACAGTAAAAGTGTCAATAACACAAATCCCCCATGAATAATACCCGACATCGGAGATACAGCCCCACTCTTAATATTAGTCGCTGTACGAGCAATTGCTCCAGTTGCTGGAATCCCGCCAAATAACGGGGTAACAATATTTGCAATCCCCTGACCGACAAGCTCTTTGTTACTGTTGTGTTTACTATTTGTCATACCATCTGCCACGACAGCGGATAAAAGCGACTCAATTCCACCGAGCATCGCAATAACAAATGCAGGACCAATTAACTGTTTTATACGTTCTAATGTGATTTCTGGTATATCAAACTGAGGAAGTGTATTTGGAATCGTGCCATATGCTGTACCAATAGTAGGTACATGACCTGAGAAAAATACAGTTGCAATTACAGTTGAAATAACAACACCTACTAATGAACCAGGCACTTTTGGTAAAATCTTTGGTGTTATGAGTATAACAAAAAAGCAAATCAAAGCAGTTATAACACTATAAAAATTGGTAGTACTGATATGAGTGAAGAGTTCCTTCAAATTCGCTAGAAATTCCTCATGCTTTTTTATACCTGTTAAACCTAAAAAACTAGCAATTTGTCCCGTAAAGATAATAACAGCAATACCTGAAGTAAAACCAATTGTTACAGGACGTGGAATAAACTTAATTAAAGAGCCTAGTTTGAAGATTCCCATAAGACATAAAATAATTCCAGCTAACAAACCCGCGAGTAGTAAATTTTCGTATCCATAGGTAATTACAACTCCTAAAAGAATCGGAACAAAAGCACCTGTAGGTCCTCCAATTTGATACTTCGAACCACCAAACAGTGAAATGAGTATTCCAGCAATACAGGTTGTATAAATCCCATACTCTGGCTTAACACCAGAGGCTATAGCAAAAGACATAGCAAGTGGAATCGCAACAACTCCAACAATCATTCCTGAAAGAAGATCCTTTTGAAAATGTGCTAATGAATATCCTTCAAACCTTCCTGTAAATAACTTTCTCATTACAAACCCTTCTTTTCTATTTTTAATAGATCTGGATTACAAATGTATTTCTCGGTCCCTTATACAGAAAATTGTCCTTTTCACAAAAATAAAAAACATCCTAATATTTACTATATGTTTTACTTAAATGACACTCCAATTCACCTATATCTCCACCTTGTTGTACATAGGATTTCAATCTTTCTGCTAAACGTTCTCCGGCTCGACTATTTAGCTTCTTCGTATCAATAAACGATCTAATCCTTACCTTATCTGGAGTAATATCTCTACGAAACATTTGTCCTGGAATTTCACTCCAAAAACGATTCCATTCATCCAGTAATCCTATTTGATCAAATAAAAAACCTTGAATTCCACATAACCAAGCTGTACAAGCAGTATTTCTTTTTCGACATCCAACTCCATCTTGTAAATGTTGGCATGAAAAACAACAAGAATTTCCACTTTTTATACAAACTTCACAAACGTAATGAGCTCCTAATGAGCGAAATGTTTCAATCCCATGTTGGATGATATCTTCTTTCTTAACCTCAATACTCAACCTATCCCTCCTTGGCCATCATTTCACTTTCTGCTTCATCTAGCTCTTCTAACATTGAAATCGTATCGATTAAATGGTTGTTGAAAATCTTCCGTGCAACCACCAATAAATCCACAATAATAGGGTCTCGTAAAGAATATAAAACTCTTTTTCCATCTTTCCTACCAACAACAATATTTTTTGAACGTAGTACACTTAATTGCTGAGAAACAGCTGAGCCTTCCTTATTTAAAATATCTTGAATTTCGTTTACGCTTTTTTCACCTTCTGACAATAATTCTAAAATACCTATTCGCAAAGGGTGTGCTAAGGCTTTAAAGAAATCTGCTTTAAATTGTTGCATTTCGTTTCCCATTGAAATCCCTCCGTTACTTTTCCTCAATTTCAAAAAGTATCATATACATCTTCAAATGTTTGAATATGTATATGATACTTTTAAAACCTCGAATTTTCAATACAAATTTTACAATATTAAATAAGCATCAAATAGAGAAATATACTATTCAAATTCAGGTTCAAAATTTATTATCCAAAATAAAAGCGCCTAACATATTAGGGATATATAATACGTTAGGCGCTTGATATTTAAAATTTTTCGATTTAGGTCTTGATAATATTGGATGAGTATATGACCAAAACGCTAGATGACTAATATGAATAAACTTATTTGTAAAATTAATTCCTTAGAATATTTTAAGAGCAAGTTTTGAAAAAAACTATTCAAAACTTGCTCCTTATTTTCTCAGATCCAACTATTTTGATACTAAAACCAACAGTAGTGAATTAGAATAATGACTTAATACTTGCTAAGACAGTAAGTACACCTACAATAATAACAAATACGTTGCTCATTTTCCCTTTGTATTTAGCTAGTACTGGCACTTTTTGAATCGCATACATCGGTAATAGACATAAGATAGCAGCAACTAAAGGACCGCTTAGAGAATCAATAAGTCCAAGAATACTTGGATTTGTATAAGCAACAAACCAGCATGATAATACAACAAAAGTAAGAATTATTGTCTTAATTGTTTTTTCTTCAATATCTTTTCCACGTGATTTACCAAACTTAATAATCATGTCACGCATTACTTCAAATGCTCCTATATAATGGCCAAGGAAAGACTTTGTAATAGCCACAAAAGCAATAATTGGAGCTGCAATAGTGATTACAGGCGAATTAAGCTCATTAGCAAGATATGAAAGAATTGATAAGTTTTGTTCTTTTGCCATTTTTATATCATCTGGAGTCAAGCTCAATGCGCTACTCCAAACGAAGAACATAACAACAGCGAATGTCATGATATAACAAACCTTTTGTATTTGCGCACATTTAGCATCAGTGGCTTCGATTCCATACGTAGCTCTCTGTTTCACAACAAATGATGAAATCATAGGTGAATGATTAAATGAGAATACGATGATTGGTAGAATCATCAATATCGTCCCAAAATAGCCTGTTCCTGTTGAAGCAGTTGAAACAGCTGAAAAACTAAGCATTGACGTATTCCACTGTGGAATTAAAGATATTGCGATAAACAGTAGAGAAACTATGAAAGGATACACTAACATACTCATTACCTTTACAGTAATATCTTGACCAAAATTCAGTATAGCGATAAGACCAAGAACTAATACAAGTGATAAAATAGCTCTTGGAGGTTCTGGCATGTGCAATTGATGCACAATAAAACTACTTGCAGTGTTTGTAAGCGCAACCGAATACATTAGTACGATTGTATAAATTGAACCGAAATATACGATGTTAAAAATGATACTCGCTTTATTTCCGAAATACTCTCTAATTGTACCTGTGATCCCCTCATCAGCAGAATTAGAAGCGTATATCATTTTAGCAAGTGCCCTATGTGAGTAGTACATAACTGGATATGCAAGCAATGTAATTAGTAGTAAAGATAATAAACCACCTGAACCTGCATTAATCGGTAAAAAGAGCACCCCTGCTCCAATTGCAGTTCCAAATAGACTGAGTGCCCATGTAGTATCCTGCTTATGCCACTTTTTCGGATCTGCATATTGCTCATTTTTTAGTGCGGTATTTTCAGCTTGAACTTCTATTTTCTTTGCAGTATTCCCGTTCATATAATAACTCCCCCTTGTATCTATTCCTGCATTTCTCTTTGCAACTAACAAATATTCCCTTTTTGGAAAATGAATTCCTTACAAGTTGCCCCACATTGTATGTCCTTCATCATAATGAATCCAAATTGAAACATTCGCTAATTAGCGTCCTAATATAATTGTTAGCGTTCACAAAAAAGTTTACTCGTAATATCCGCTCTTTATATAAAGAACCCTTAAGAGAACAATATAGAATAGACTTCATAAATACGTTGCAACATTTCTAATAACAGTGTATTACTTTAATGGTTTCTCTTTTTTACTTTTAACAGTAATTTTAGCTAAACCGGCCTCTCTTCATTTGCGAGGCATTTCTTTCTCAATTCTATACATTACTTTCATAACTTCGGTAGCACTGATGATATTGCTCACACAAGCCACTGAAGCACATTACATACATTTCGCCTCTAATCACACACCTTTCTTACTAATAATCGCATTTTTTATATTTTCTCCAGAGATAATAAAATTTCTCTCGACGCCCTCATTATAACGTGTATATTTATAAAATTAATATTTTTATATTTTCAGAAATATTAAAGAGGAATAATTTTATATGGATAATATTTTACAGTTAGCATGTAGCTATTGTTTTTATCGCTTAAAGCTGAATTAGTTAGTAAAAAAATACAATAATACATTGTTTTTCTAGGTGACTTATTATAAAAATACTTATATCCCCTTTTATCAAAAAATTTTATTTTAAACATAAAAGATATTCTAATAAATAATTAATTTAGGTAAAAAGAAAAAAATCCCAAAATAAAAAACCAAATTTTAGGATATATATTATTAATATTGAATTCATATACAATTTAAAAAGCTACACTGAGCAAAAAACAAAAAAGCTGCCCCATATGGACAGCTCATTTACATAATTATCGTTATCAGGAATACACAAACAAATCACTTCAATATCATCTTAATTGTAGTTTGTCCGGCTCTTCTTCAGGGATATCTCTATGTTTGTAATGAATCGTTTTTACATCATTTCCTTTTATGCGAAAAGTAATTGTGTCCCATAAGGCGGATTGTGTGCACCCTCAAAAGTTTAAATTTTAAAATCCCTCATTAACTAGCTCTTTTATCGAGTTTAATTTTGAAGAAAGCTCGATAAACCATTCTTCATCCCCTGTTAATAATGCAAGATCTATAAGATAAAGGATTTGTTCCTTATTTATTACCTTTGATTCAGGGAGTTTGTTAACGTGTTTACTAAAGAGTAAAATCGCTTCGTTTATTGTGTACTGGCCGTCACGTTTCACAATACTAACTGTAACTATATCCTCTACATCATCAAGTGATACAATATAACCAACTATTAATTCACCTTCATTTGATATTCCACGAACCCAATCTCCTACTTTTAAAACATGATTATTATTTGACATCATACCGTTTCACCTTCCTATAAATATTTTTTGTGACGATAAAAAAGATATAAAAACAAATTATACTGTAATATTTTTCATTACATTTAAGTGTTAAGAACTCACGGCTATATAATAATTAAGCCGCTTAACGCTCTTGATTGATAAGGTCAACAACTTCTTTCATTGTATAATTCTTTAAGTATTCACCTAGATGCTCTTCAGCACCTAAGAAAATAGCGAAAAGAACTTTTCGCATATTCGAACCTACAACACACTGATTGTTTGATTCTGGACACTTCGGCTGCAAAGCACCTTCAGAGGTTATCTGATAAATATGCCAAAGATTAATTTCATCTAAATCGCGAGCGAAAATAAAACCGCCACCAGTCCCCTCTTTCGATTGTATAAACTTATGTTTTTTTAACAAACTTAGTACTTTGCGAATGCGTACTGGATGAACACCTGCACTTTCTGAAATAGCATTACTTGTTGACATCCGGTCTGGCTGTAAAGCTAAATAAGTTAAACTGTGTATGGCCAAGGTAAAGTCGCTGTTCATGATTTTCCTCCTACGATTAAAAATATTGTTTCTCATATATTAACATACTGTAGCCATAAATATTACAGATTGGTTAGAACGTTAAAACATGTGGAATGCTTCTTGCCATAAAAAATTAATTCCCTTATATTCTATCCCGTCCCACCTATATCTGATAACTTCATTTAGCTTTTTAAGTTAAAAAGAAAATTAAACACTCCACTGTTTCTTCACTTGTTCTTCTGCCAACTGTTCAATTTTTGTCCAAATCGTATCTTTACTTACAATAACATTTGTTTGATAATTTCTATCTTTATAATTAACTGTAACACATACTTCAATCATCTTCTGCTTCCTCCTTTCAAGAAAATTTCTTATTTATATTTAATACCTGAAAAATTTTGAATTTAGTTATAATCTCTAGCATATAAATTCATTTTTTTAAATAATTAAGTTTAAAAACCCCACTGTTTCTTCACTTGTTCTTCTGCCAACTGTTCAATTTTTGTCCAAATCGTATCTTTGTTCACAATGACATTTGTTTGATAGTTTCTATCTTTATAATTAACTGTAACGCATACTTCTATCACCTTCAGTTTCCTCCTTTCAAAAAATTTCTCTTTCATACTATTACTTATTAATTAGCCAACTTTTGCAGTTCAATGTTTAAAAATGTTCGGACACTACGTGGTAAAAATTTGCGAATTTCTTCTTCGTTAAAACCAATTTGCAATCTTTTTTCATCCAGCATAATCGGGCGACGCAACATTAGTGGATGCTCAATTATTAATGTATAAAATTCATTTAGCGAGAGCTCATCAATATTTATATTTAAGTCCTGAAAAGTTTTGGATCTAGTTGAAATAATTTCAGTAGCCCCCTCTTCAGTTAAACGAAGAATCGATTTAAGCTCATCAACTGTCATAGAATTTGATACGATGTTTTTTTCAATATAATCAATTTGATGCTCTTCAAGCCATGCTTTCGCTTTTCGGCATGAAGCACAGCTTGCTGTTGTATATAGAATTACCATATTTAACTCACTCCTTTAATGTTATTAAACGTACATTTTAAATATCGCTTATTGAAATGTATTAAAAAAAATTACAGTTTAGAATCAAATTCACATAATGTTAATTATTCAGCAATGTTTCATTTATCTCTATTATTCATGCTACATTTTACAGACGTTAACAACTCACTTTTAAAAATCTTACTGTAATTTTAAACTTTACAGTTCAATTAATCAACTGTTAAGTCTTGGATTAATTTTAATAACACAACAAATTATTCTCCTGTAAAATTCCCCATAGCATGATGGCTCCTTCAAAGCACATTTCACGCATTTCTTGCTTACAAGTGCTATTATGGATTATATTCATCCTAATAAAAAGTACGTACTTTAAAGTGTTATAGGTACTAAAAAGTAACATATGCATTTTTAAGTGCCGTCCTGCTTATTTCTCTCTTACATCGGTTATTATGACCGATATTTAGCACAATAAATAGTACGCACTTTAAAGTGTTATAGGTACTAAAAAGAAATAATTTTAGTATTGCAACGGATGTAGGCTCACAACTGTAATCTAAATTCATCAAAGGAGTTTTTTTATGAAGACATACAATGTTCCTGTAGAAGCGACTTTAGAAGTTATTGGCGGAAAGTGGAAAGTTGTTATCCTTTGTCATTTAAAAAAAGGAACAAAAAGAACGAGTGAATTAAAACGTTTAATGCCTGGTATTACGCAAAAAATGTTAACGCAACAATTACGGGAACTAGAAGAAGATGGTGTAATCCAAAGGAAAGTATATGACCAAGTACCACCAAAAGTAGAGTATTCTTTAACGGATTACGGTTCGTCTTTAGGAGCTATACTCGATTCCCTCTGTTCCTGGGGAGAAGTTCATCTTGAAAAAACCGGGAACACATCCATGCTGATTACAGCAGATGAATCATAACTGTAGAAGACATAAAATAGGTTGAGACAATGCTTGCCTCAACCGGTTTTTATGTCTCTTTATAATTTTTTTGCCGTAATGACTGTTTCAAACTCAAAGGTTTCCGGTAGATGATCTGCATAAGAATATTCAAAAGTTCGTCCATCCGTTAAGTAAGCTACTTGCTCAACTCGCATTAGGAAATCCTGATTTGTTAAGTTCATAAACTGCTTTTCCCTATCATCTGGGCGAATCCCTTTAACCCTGACAACAGATGTCCCTACTTCAAGACCAAGTTTATTTTGAATATGTGAGTATATCGACTCCTCTAAAACAGAAGCCTTAACACCTGGGATAACCGAAATTGGCATCCATGTATGCTCCATAATCGTCGGAATGCTGTGAATGATGCGGAGGCGAATGATTTTATAGACGAAATCACCAATTGAAACTCCCAATTTCTCAGCAACTACTTCATCAGCACCTACAATCGCAAACTCGATAATTTTACTTTCTACCTCACTACCGTAAACAGCTTTCGTACCTGTTAAAGTTTGAATCATTCGTGCCTTTTCCTGCTGATGCCAATCTTGTACCACTGTTCCACTTCCGCGCCGACGGATAATGTAGCCGTCTCTTACTAATAGATCCAGCGCTTTTTTAATCGTAAGTGCTGAAACATCGAATTCTTCAGCAAGGACGGAGCTACTCGGAATTTTTTCGTTGATTTTATATTCACCGTCTAAAATTTGCTGTTTAATCTTTTGATAAATGCCGAGGTATTTTACTTGTGTTGATCCGCTTGCCATTTCCATACCTCCTTTATACTGCAAACTCTCTTCTATTCATTCAAATGTAAAGCCTCAAGTTTGTAAACTGAAGGTGATGGGGCAGCAAATCCGTTTTCCAAGATTTCAATATTCGTTACTGCTTCTTCATCTTTCACAAGTTTTGGTGCACCATTTACAATTGTGTCATACGCTGCATCATAGAAACGACCGTAATCACCAAGCGGCGTTTTAATTTGTTTTTCAATCCAGTCACCATTTGCATTACGATACTTAGCAATTCCATAATACATCGGCGAATCTTCACCAAATCCTGCACTCTCAGGCATAATACCCGCTTTCAAATCATTTTCCTGCTGATCTTCACCGTATTTAATAAAAGAGCCATTTGTTCCATGAACGATAAAGCGTGGATAATCTTTTGCTACGATATGGTTCGTTTTCAGCTTAATCTTCAACTGATTTCCATAATGTAGACCAACATCGAAATAGTTATCAACCGCACCTTCCACTTCATTATTACGAATATCGTATGTCACTGTATTTGGACGGCCGAATAGTGAAATCATGCGGTCCATCGTATGAATACCTAAACTGTAAAATGAACCTTCTTCTTTTGGAGCTCCATGAGTGATTGAACCAGGACGGAAATAATCAATATGTGATTCAATCTCAATAATATCACCAAGGAATCCTTGTTCAACTACTTGCTTTACAGCTAAAAAATCACCATCAAAACGGCGGTTTTGATAAGGCATAACGACTACACCTTTCTCTCGTCCTAAAGCTAATAATTCTTTCGCGTGTTCTACTGTATCGCAAAATGGTTTTTCAACGATAACTGATTTTCCGGCTAGTATAACTTTTTTTGCTAATTCATAATGCGTATGTGCTGGCGTACAGATCGTCACGACTTGAATTTCTTTGTCATTCAACAATTCGTCCAAATCAGTAGTGAAGTAAACACCTCTTTCCTCATATGGAGCCGCTAATTCTTCATTTATTTGACGTACAAAAATCGTTTTTACTTTTATATTATTACGTGTATTTAGATAAGGTAGGTGATAACGGTTAGCTGATTTTCCAAATCCAATAAAGCCCATTGTTAATGTCATGTTCTTCAACTTCCTTGCTCATAAATTTTCGTTTCTACATTTATTATATATTTTTTCTTTAAAAGTATATAGTTTTAATTTTAAAATTATATACTAAAAAGTCGAGATAGAAATCATTTTCTGATTCCCATCTCGACTTTACGTTATAGACTTATATCCTATCATCATTTTATTTATACTCAATGACTTGAGAGCTACTTGGTTACATGCTCTTATTCATACATATACGAACGTGTCATCGGAATTGTATCATTAATCCCTTTTGTAAATACAAATTGATGTAAATCAATATTACCTGTAAAGAACGAAGCTGCACATGCATTTAAATATAAACGCCACATGCGGATAAATCGCTCATCTTTCGTTTTACGAACTTCCTCTAGTACGTTTTCAAAATTTCGAGCCCAATGTTGTAATGTTTTTCCGTAATGTCTACGTAAGCTTTCTACATCCACAATAAAAAATTGTTCGTTTGTCATGTTCGTGATTAATTCGTTCACAGCAGGAACATACCCACCAGGGAATATATATTTTTCAATCCAACCATTCGTAGCACCACCATTAGCCGGAGAAGTAATGCAATGCAGCAGAGAAATCCCGCCATCATTTAATAATTTGTTAACTGTTTCAAAGTATTGCGTAATGTTGTCTTTTCCTACATGTTCGATCATACCTACACTAACAATTTTATCAAATTTATGATTCTTAATATCGCGGTAATCAAGTAAAGATACTTCAACTAAATCCGTAAGTCCCTCTTGTTTAATTCGCTCAGAAGTCTTAGCATATTGTTCCTCACTTAACGTTACTCCCATCGCTTTCACACCGTACTGTTTAGCGGCAGCTGTAATGAGTTCACCCCACCCACAACCGATGTCTAATAGCGTATCACCTTTTTGAAGGTTCAACTTTTTCAAAATATGATTCACTTTATTATGCTGCGCTGTCGTTAAAGAATCTTGCTCATTTTGGAAATATGCACAAGAATATGTCATTGTTTCATCAAGCCATAATTTATAGAAATCGTTCCCAATATCATAATGATGAGCAATATCATCTTTATTTTTTTGTTTTGAGAAATTCCATTTACTTTTGAAATATTGCAACTTACTATCACCTAAAAAGCTATCCTGCCTTTTATAAATAGATTGAATTGCTTTTTCAAGGTTACCCTCTATTTCAAGATCCCCATTCATATATGCTTCACCGAATGCAATAGAAGGATCCTTAGCGATTTCTTTTTTTGAAAGTGGCTTATGGAATGTTATGTGAAATTGAGGTTCCCCTTCGCCATATTGGATTGTTTCTCCATTCCAAAGTGTAATTTGAACTGGATCTGAAAACAGATTTTTGAATATTTTTTTATAAAAAAGTTCTTCAACCATAAAAACATCTCCTACTAAAAAATTGAACAAAAAACTATACTAGTTAATAAGTCTTTTTGAACATAGCTTAAAATCGTTATTGTACTGACTTCTTGCTACGAGTGTCATTATAAAACGGTTATATTATGAAGCATAGTACGTACTTTAAAGTGATGTAGGCACTTTTAAGTACCCATGACTGAAACAGGTCCTCAAAAATTTTACTTTTCATCATAACAACTTTCTAAAGTTTTAAAACGAAAAACACCACCTCGTCATTAGGTGGTGTTTTCAATATTACATATAGAGATTTCACTTAACTTCTGTGTTTTTTCTATCTATGCATCGTTCTCCCCATACGGTCAATTGATTTAATACATTTTGCAAAGACCACCCATAATCAGTTAAGGAGTATTCTACTCGGGGTGGAATTTCTTTATAGATTTCACGTGTAATCACACCATCATCTTCTAGCTCACGTAATTGTTGCGTCAACATTCTAACAGAAATTTCAGGAATTAGACGCTGCAACTCGCTCGTTCGCTTTGTTCCTTTCGTTAAGTGACATAAAATGACGACTTTCCACTTTCCCCCGATAATTTCTAAAGTTGCTTCTATCGGTATATTGTATTGTTTCACACGATCTCCCTCCTTTTTTCTAAATTTCTTCTCTATTGTTGCGTAAAAACAAATAATTTTCTATACGGCACATTTTAGTTCCTACAGCACAAAAAAGTACCTATATTACAAAAAAGTAATTATGCTGCGTAAAAATCTCCCTCTATACAAAAAGAAAAAACGAACGTATTCTCGTTCGTTTTTTCTTTCTTTATTCAGCTGCTGTTATAAGCATAGATGTGTTCCCATTCTTTTCAAGATGAACTTCTCCCCAGTTACAAAGAGTATCGAGTATAGAATCTAAAGAATGACCGTAATCAGTTAAAGAGTACTCTACTTTTGGTGGCACTTGGTTATACACTTTTCTCTCGATTACACCATCTTCTTCTAATTCACGTAATTGTTGCGTTAACATCTTTTGTGTAATACCAGACATTAATTGTTTTAATTCGCACGTTCTCTTTTTGTCTTTCTTTAAATGACAAAGGATAACTACTTTCCACTTTCCACCGATAACCTCTAAAGTTGCCTCTACAGGAATATTGTATGTTTTCATATAAAAATCTCCTTTAATAATTTTATAAGACAAATAAGCTAAAATATTTAAATATTACTTTTAAGTATCTATAGCACCTTAAAGTACGTACTTTTTACCCTGTTAAACATGTTTCATAATAGCATACGTAAACAGCAGATGAGTAGTACGGCACCAAAAAGTACCTGTATTACTTTTTAGTATCTATATCACTTTAAAGTACGTACTTTTCATTATGTAAAATACATTTCATAATAGCATTTGTAAGAGTTGAGTGAGTCATGCAGTGTTAGAAATTACCTGTTAGTACCTTTACTTTAAAGTGAGTATTTTTCTCATACATTTTGTCAGACGATAAAATGACATGTTTTCATTTTCACATCCATTCACAATGAATAAATATTTTGCAAATACATTTTAGGAGGATATCTATAATGAGTAAATTACTAAAAGAAAAAATCGGGTTTGGTACAGCACCACTAGGAAATATGTACCGTAATATCCCAGAGGAAGAAGCAATCGCTACAGTGGATGCTGCTTGGGAGAATGGCGTTCGTTACTTTGATACAGCTCCACTTTATGGATCTGGCTTAGCGGAGATTCGTCTTGGTGAAGCACTATCAAAAAGAAATCGTGATGATTACTTTTTAAGTACGAAAGTAGGTCGAACTATTTCGGATGAATTAGAAGATCCATCTGCACGTGATTTAGGTGAAAAAGGCGGGCTTTTCGAATTTGGTCGCAAAAATAAAATGATCAATGACTATAGCGCAGATGCAACACTTCGTTCTATCGAGCAAAGTTTGAAACGTTTAAAAACAGATCGTCTAGACTTTGTTTTCATTCATGATTTAGCACAAGACTTTTATGGTGATGCGTGGATTTCACAATTTGAAATTGCTCGAACAGGAGCATTCCGTGCGCTAACACGTTTACGTGAAGAAGGAGTCATTAAAGGCTGGGGGCTTGGAGTAAACAAAGTAGAATCAATTGAACTTATGCTTGATTTAGAAGAAGCGAAACCAAATATATCCTTATTAGCTGGTCGCTATTCATTATTAGACCACGAACGTGCATTGCAACGAGTAATGCCTGCAGCTGTAAAGCATAATATGGATATTGTTGTTGGTGGCCCATATAGCTCAGGTATTCTTGCTGGAGGCGCTCACTTCGAATATCAAAAAGCATCGCCAGAAATTATTGCAAAGGTTGAGAAAATCAAAGCTCTTGCAGATCGTTACGAAATCAGCATCAAAGCTGCTGCATTACAATTTTCACTAGCAAATCCAGCAGTTGCTGCCGTTGTTCCTGGTGCAAGTAAACCGGAACGAATTGTAGAAGACCAAAACGCCTTAAATACAGTAATTCCAGCAGCATTCTGGGAAGAAATGCGCGAACAAAAACTAGTAGCACCTAATGCACCACTACCAATCAACGTAAAATAATAATGAAACTTTAATCAGTGAGAGCATCCCCCACTGATTATTTACCCGTAAATACCGGGATGAAAAGGAGCGTAATGAATATGGCACATACTACTACATCTATGGAAATTTTCGGTTCACCTGAACAAGTATGGCAATTAATCGGAGGTTTCAACTCCCTTCCAGACTGGTTACCTTATATACCTAGCAGTAAATTAACTGAAGGCGGTCGTGTACGTCATCTAGCTAATCCGGATGGGGATACAATTATAGAACGATTAGAAGTATTCAATGATAAAGAGCGCTACTACACGTATTCAATCATGAATGCACCATTCCCAGTCACTAATTATCTATCTACAATCCAGGTGAAAGAAGGTACTGAAAGTAACACATCGTTAGTAGAGTGGTCTGGTACATTCACTCCTGTTGAGGTTAGTGATGAAGAGGCAATTAATCTGTTTCATGGTATTTACAGCGATGGACTGAAAGCATTACAGCAAGCATTTCTAGATTAATTCATGTAATTGATTGAGACGAAAAAGTAAATTAACAGTCAAATATTCGATTTTTTTAGTTAAATTCATTATGAAAGATAAACAAATACAAATTTCATGCCTGCTTGTTATTGACAAGAAATAAAAAATACTACCTCCAAATGGAAGGTAGTATTTTTTTATTAATCAGGAAAAACAATTAATCCCTCTTCTTTTTCCTCCTGTTTTAAATCTTCTTCTGGGAAGGTTACAGTTGAATTTTTATCACCTGTTCTTTTTGTTTCTTCACCTGGAAATACGAAAGTTGAATTTTCTTTTCCTTCATTTTTTTCTACGTTATCTGGAAATACCATAGGATCATTGGTAGTCAAATCACTATGAAATCCAAGGTTAGACAAAATCGCTTTTAAATCTGGTAAAACACCTATTTTATCAGATGATGGGTTATTAGACTTTGTGCCTGTATTAGGATTACTTAAAATTGCTCTCAATTCTTTTGGTGTATATGCCTTACCTAAATGTTCTTTAGCAATCCCTTGAATCGATACAGCAGCCCCAGCAATTATAGGCGAAGCGCTAGAAGTACCACGGAAATTAGAAGTATAACGATTAATTATGTTCTGATCTGTAACTTTTTGTCCTTTACTATTTTGATTTTGATATGTATCTAATGTATCAACATACTCTCCCCAACCATATACATCAATTCTACTACCATAGTTAGAGAAAGCTAAACGTTTATGAGGAACTCTTGCAGTAGATGCTCCAACTATAATAGCTCCTGAATCTTTAAAGTCTGGACTATTTCGATTTAAAATCTGCTTACCATTACGGTCTTTAAATTCATCTAAATCAATCCCACCATTACCAGCTGCTTCTACAATAATAATGCCTTTATCTGTACCTTTGCGAATTGCGTTAAATATACTCGGGTATACTTCTACTGGTAAAGGGTCATCTCCATATCCATCATATTTAAAGGATTCTTCTATTAATAAAACATCTCCAGCCTGTAAAGAATCTACGGCACTTAAAATAGCATCTCTTACATCGATTCTCCCATTATCTCGGATCACTGAAATTACTTTTGCCTTTGCTTTTGGTGCAATCCCAATGTTCCCAATCCCATTGTCAGCTGCCGAAACAACACCTAGAACTGAAGTACCGTGAGAAAGATCATTACTCATTTTTCCAGACATAAATTCAATATTTTGACCGACTAAATCTTCATGATTTAATAACCAGCCTTCTTCCAAATCTACAAAAGTTGCTCCCTGGCCATTTCCTCCTTTAATTCCCCAAGCATAAGGAGCATTAATTCCTAAAGGTGCCTCTTCAAGATATCCCTGTCTTGAAAATCTAGGTTCATCATAAGGATTGACTGATAATACAGGCAATCTCGAGCCAGTTGTTGTGTTTATACTCTTATTAGAACGAACTTGTATTTTACTAGAATCGTCATTAGCAGCATATACTGTATTTGTTACAAATGTCGTACCTACCCCAGCAAAAGTTGTAATTGCAAGTGATGATATTAACATACCTTTAAATTTTTTCATTTTTCCACCTCTAGTTTTCTATTAGAAATAACATATTTAATAATGTGTATGAACTGAAAAGTATTTTATCTTATTATAAAAATTAATAGATTTTATAGCTTTTTGATTTACATAAAACTCCCTTCATTCTTGTAATTCAATGTGGACATTTCAAAATAACAAACTTACTGTAACTATTATAGTTACACCATTATTAATTTTCAACTACGAAATATAAATTTTTAAAAATAAATTTATATTACTTTAAAACAGCACTAGCCTTTTACCCACATAAAGTGAAACTTTAATCAGGTTTTTTTTGTTCATCCCCCACTGATTATTAGCCCTCACCAATCGGGCATTTACGGGCAGTTAATGCGGGATAAAAATGCAAAATATCTGTCCAAATTACAGCAATCAATAAGTTTATGGACTACGAAAGAAATACGAAAAAGCAAAGCGATATCGCTTTGCTTTTTTTATAAAATCCCTTTTAACTTTTCACCAATTAACTTCGCTAGATACTCATAACCTTCTGGACCAAAGTGTAATCCATCTTTTTCATCATTTTCTACAAACCTTTTATAATTCAGTTCTTGAATCATTTCAGCATACAAATTTAGAAAATAGCTTCCTGTTTCTTTTGCCACTTTCTCCACCACGTCTGCATACTGACTAAGCACTCTATTTGTTCTATTATGCTGTCTTTCTTCATCAACTGGTGCAGGACTAATCAGTAGTACTTTATCTGATGAAACTTGGTTCACAATCTTCTCTAAGTTTTCTTTATATGCTTGTAATGACACTTGAGAAAAAGAAACTGCATCATTCGTACCAAGAAAAACTGTTACGAAATCTGGTTTATATGATATTACATCTTCTTCAATCCTATTTAACGCATCGAATGTATTATCACCTGGAACACCTGCATTCACTACTTTCCAGTTCGGAAACATCTCTTGCAAACGTGGTGTTAATCTCGGAATTCCATCAAAAAATGTTTCATCAGCTGTAATACTATCTCCAAAACATACTAACGTTTTCATTAAGCTACTCTCCTTTTACGTATGAAACAACTTTCCTTCTATTGCTTTTATATATCTGTCAGCAGAACGTTCAACTGCCTCATTTGCATTTTCTTTTACTACTCGATGAAAAGCGTTGTATAAACGATTAAACTGTAATGGCTTCACTCGATTCACCATTTCTTCCACTTTCCTCGCTGGTAGTGGAATTAAGTTTGGATAGCTGTACATGAAGCTTACCCACCGCTCATCTGCTACAACTTGAATAATATCACCTGTTAACAAAATCCCTTTTCCATCATTACCTTCTTCCCAATGCAATACAGAACCACCACTAAAATGTCCTCCAAGACGATGTACAGTAATCCCATCAGCTAATTGTAAAGACTCACCAGACCAATAAATAATACGACTACTCGGACGCATCACCCACTCTTTATCATCTTCATGTATATAAATTGGTACATCAAATGTCTCTGCCCATTCTACTTGCGTTGAATAATAATGAGGATGAGACAATGCAATCGCATCTAATCCGCCAAGCTCTTTTATTTTCGTAATTGTCGTTTCATCTAAATACGTAATACAGTCCCACAGTAAACGATATGACTCTGTTTTCACTACAAATGCCGTTTGACCGATCGCAAATCCTGGTTTTGTTGTAATACTATAAAGTCCATCTTCCTCTTCGATTATTTCATTTTTATATGTATCACCAATTTGTAAGCTTTCTAGTGTCGTCCAAGATTGTCCTTTTGGATTCACATATTGCCTCTCTTCATCACAAATATGACAACTCACCGGTTCTTCTACACTCGCTGCATACTGCACGCCACACGTTGTACAAACGTAATTTTTCATCATAATTCCCCCTATCCCTAAATTTTTATTAAGCTGCTTTTTTATGTTCAATTAACAAACTTATAAAAGTAAGTAAATAGACAACTGTAACCGATAATGGAATTACAGTAAATCCTTTTTCGCTTCTGCAACATTCATCTCACCATCTCCCCTAAAAATATTTGTACTATAAAGTCACCTCAACCTCACCCATCCAATAACGCCAAGCTGCTAAATAATCTTCTAAATCTTTCGGGTGGTGCCGTAAACATGTATCTATACGCAAATATAATCCTATGACTATCTCTTCATATAAATCACGGTCATTTTTATGAAATACACATTGTTTCATCGCATAACCAATCGTTTCTTTTGTTAAATCTTCCGGAGTTGAACAGAACGCATAAATTAAATCATATATAGGATCTCCTAACACTGGTAAAGGATCAATTACACCGTGCAGTTTATTCTCTTGAAATATAAAATTATGAAATCCAAGATCACCATGCAATAAAAATGGCTGATTTATTCCAGTCCCCCTACTTGGACTATTTGCTAACTTAAAAACCGTTCTATACGCTTCCTCACTTATGTAACGTCTTACATTTTCATGAGCTTCCATCACATTTGTCGTTAAAAATTCATTCCAAGATTGAACTGGGTTTTCTTTCCATCCCCAGCCATCAATCTCTGTAGCTACTTCATACTTATTGATAACTTCCTTTACAAGTTTACAAAGAACGCTCCGTTTATGGCCTAGTTTGCAAAAAGTTGTGCCCTCAAGGAATGAGTAAACAATATAGCGATTTAAAGGTTCCTTATAAAAAAGCTTTGGAAATAATTCATCCTTTTTATAAAACTGAAGAAAATAAGCTTCTTCACGTATGACATCCGATTCATTCAACTTTACAACGTATTGTTCATCTAACAAATATATAGTACTTGTTGTTCCCCCGTTTAACACTTTTACACTATTTGGATAATGTGAAATCACTTTCTCCTTAACTAGTTGTGCAGTGATTATTGAAATATCCATTCTCTCACCCTTTAACTCCGAATATTCCCTTAATTCAAAAGACAACTTTACTATTATTTGACAAACATAAGGGAATCCCTCCTAAAAATCTTAATATAACAAAAGATAATTTTATTTCATTGCAACTGCGTCTTTCAATATTCCATCATATAGTTCATTCCATTGATGGTAATGCGATGTAATTTCTTCACTCCAAATGTTCTTCATTTAATCTAGTAATTTCTATTGAATTATCTCTTTCTTTTAACTTATGAGCCAAACTTTCTACACCAAACACTTCTGTAAACGTATGACTGCCTACAATTAAATTAATCCCTTTAAATTTCGCATGTTGCACTGTATATAATGTTTTTTCACCTGTTATGTACGTGTCACACCCTTTTTCTAATGCACGTTCAATCAAATTTGTATTGTTTCCTGCACCGGTTAAAATCGCAATCCGTTTTACTGGTTTATCGTGATTTCTCCAGCTCTTCACTTTCTCTTCCATTCTTTCTTCAAGTTTTCCAACTAAGTTTGAAAAAGGAATCGCTTCTTTATATTCTCCTATTCCCGGTAGTTCTTCTTCCTCATACGTGGAATATTCCAGTATTGTATCTATCCCAATTCCGTTAAATAACGATGTACATGTGCCAAACTTTACAAAATCTAACGGCAAATGAACCCAAAAATGATTCATTTCATATTGCTTCAATTTCTCAATACAAGCCTCTTCCATACCAAATAAAAAACTCCACGGCGCATGATGTGTAACTATCATATCGACTCCATTTCTATACGCTTCTTCAATAGTTTCTAACGTTAAATTTGTTGTGTAACCGATTTTGTGAAATTCATCTTTACTTATATGAGTAAAACCATATTCATCATCGCCGTATTTATGAAGATGCTCTCCAAATAGTGATGTTATATGTTCGTTAAACTGCTTTATATTCATTTTATTTCTCCTTTCATTTACTTTTATATTTCAAAAATAAGGAAATACTAAATAAAAACGTTACATACATATAGGAGGACACCATGAAACCTGAATTTTTAAAAGCTGTACATGATGCCATTGGAAACGTCGAACATATTCATATAGAAGAAAGCGGTGCTGACAGCTTACTTATCCATCATGATGATGCACAGCAATTACAACAAGTCGCTAAAACGCTAGAAAATAACAATTTTCGCTCTGCTTTAAGAACAACTGGAGATGCTTCGTATATTGAAGTGTTGAACAGATAATGAAAGTCCGGATGTATGCCGGGCTTTCTTTTTTATATTAAAACTTCAAACTCTTTCACATACACCGCTGTTCCAGCAATATCTATTTGTAACTTTTCGTTTTCTATCCCTTTCGTTACATAAACAGTTACACGACCATCTTTATTTATTTCCTGTCCTTGCTCAACGATTAAGTTCAATTCATGTTCAAAATCTTTCTCTAAATACTCCGCATAATACGCTCCCATTACACCTGAAGCTGTTCCTGTCACTGGATCTTCAATCGTCCCAGCATAAGCTGACGAGAAATGACGGCCATGCATTTGTGCTAGTTCATCATAAGTTTCTAGACAAATTGGGTGAATAGAAGCATTAGGTATTTCTTTTAATACCGATGGAAATGCAGCATTATTAGGTTTCATTCTCTCACACGCATCTAGATTTTTAATCGGCACAATTACAGTCCAGTTTCCTGTACTTCCATATACTATCGGTAAACTTACATCTAAATCATTTACTTCTAAACCAATACTATGAGCTAATTCTTCTTTTGAACCTGCAAAATCTTTAAACTGAGGTGCTGTCTGCCTCATTTTAATAAAGGTTTCTCCATTTTCATTTACAACTATTTGTATCGGTAAAATCCCTGCCTTCGTTTCAATCGTAAGGTTACTTTTCTCTTCTAATAAACCTTTTTCGCGCAAGGCATATATCGTCCCTACTGTCCCATGACCACATAAATCCATTTCAAAACCAGGTGTAAAATAGCGCATTCTTATATCTCCTACTTCTGAGGAAAGAACAAAAGTTGTTTCGTTATATCCAACTTTTTCAGCAATAATTTGCATTTCCTCTTCCGTTAATCCATCTGCTTCTAATACAATACCTGCTGGATTTCCCTTATTTGGTTTATTCGTAAATGCGTCATAATGAAATACGTTTATAGTCTTCATTTTCTTTTCCCCTTATTTGTCTATTTCTTTATTTTTATAATCAATAAGAAAATTGATCTAACCAACTTTCATAATCATCATTTTGGAACGGACGGATCATCAGTCTCTCTGTCTCTACCTGTAATAGCGGCAGCTTCATTTATATCTCTTCCCTCAATTGTTTTTCGAATATTCTTTATTATCTTACACAAAATACAAAATCTAGTAAATCATTATGTTTTTAATACATAAAAACCCAGTCATGCCTTATACATAACTGGGTTCTCCATCGTTTTATAATTTTCTATTTCACAAGAACTACATCTCGTAATTCCCTCTTCAACACTTTTCCTAAAGCGTTTTTCGGTAACTCGTCTATGAATACTACTTCTGGTATTTTATAACTTGCTAACTTCTCCTTACAATACTGAATAATACTTTCTTCTGTTAATGTTGTTTCGCCATCCTTCACAATGTAAGCTCTTGGAACCTCTCCCCAAAAGTCATCTGGAACTCCAACTACTGCAACTTCTAAAACACCTTGTATTTCATGAATAACATCTTCTACTTGATCTGGATATACGTTGTCACCACCGCGTATAATAACGTCTTTATATCTTCCCATAATATGCAGGAATCCATCATCATCTATCATGCCAGCATCGCCCATATTAAACCAGTTATCTTTTACTACCTTCTTTGTCGCCTTTTCATTATTCCAATACCCTTTAAACATGTATGGACTTTTCACATGAATCTCTCCAACTTCATTTGTTGTTAGTTCATGTCCTGTTTCCGGATGAACAATTTTCACCTCTACATTTTTCAAGGTTTTTCCTACAGAAGACATCTTTTCTTTTCCCATCATTGGATGCCATGAGGTTACAACCCAACCTTCTGTACTACCATAACCTTGCACCATATAGATTCCTTTTTCCATATATTTTTGAATGAGTGTTTCTGGCACTTTTGTACCACCGCTTTGTGCTACTTTAAAGGTTGAAATATTACGTTCTTTTTTATTTAATTCATCAAGCATGTAACTATAAACAGCAGGGAACGCAAGCATCGTAGTAATTTTCTCTTCTTCAATCTTATCCCAAATAATAGCAGGATTCGAATCAGCTAAGAAAATCATCGTAACGCCATGATAAATACAATTTAAAATAGAAAGCACGCCACTCATATGGAACAATGGATGCACAGATAAAAAGCGTTCACCTGCTGGGATTTCTCTTTGTCCCGCAATTTCAGCAAAATAGTGATGTAAGTTTTTATGTCCAATTACACATGCTTTCGCCTGTCCAGTCGTTCCTGAAGTAAATAAGTAAATGGCGTCGTCTTCTTCATGAACTTCTACGTTCGGTTCTGTCGTTGGCTGTTTTTGCAGCTCTAATTCAAATGAACCAAAACCTTCTTTTGTCGTTTGAATTACATAAGGAATTTCTTTAACAGCATCAACATTTAATAACACTTCACTAAATTCTTCATCAATAACTAACACTTTTAATTTCGCTTCTTTTACAATTGTTTCTAATTCATATACAGTAAGCTGATGATTTAGCGGAATAAATACCGCTCCAATTTTTAAACTTGCCATCATAACGCTTGGAAATGGGTGATTATTTTTGCATAGTATTCCTATACGATCTCCTCTTTGCACACCATTATGTAACAAATAATGTGCAAGCTGATTTACTCGTTCATTATATTGCTGAAACGAATATCTTTTCTTCCCTCCTACAAGCGCTTCCAAATTTGGTGACTGCATTGCTCTCTTTTGTAATAATTGTCGCATCGTTCTCAAGTAAAACTCCCCTTTATATATGTTAGGTTTTTTATTTTACCAGATTAACTATTAATTTACTAAAGATTACACTTAGTGAATATAAGAAAAATATAAAATAGCCATTTACTTCACAAGTAAATGGCTATTTTTCATTATATATTAGAATACTTCTTGTTCATTACATATTGCACATACTCAGGTGCACTTTTATCAATCTCTTCATCACTTAGTTTATATTCTGCACCATATAAATAAAAGGAAGGTATAAATTCCATACCTGTATATAGGCATGTAGCTTGGAATGGTTTCGTCAACTCATCCATTGTAATCCCACTATTTTCATAGTCTTTTTCTAATCCACCTATAGAAATAGCTACACCAAATTCTTTCCCCTTCACTTTATCTCCTTGTGATCCGTACGCAAATCCATATGTTAATACATCATCGAACCATTTTTTTAATAATGGTGGTGTGCTGTACCAGTAAAGCGGAAATTGAAATATATATCTGTCATGTTCTACTAATAACTTTTGCTCTTCTTCAATATTAAACTCCCAATTTGGTGCCACCTTATATAATTCATGCACCGTAATTTCATCTGAATGTTTCTCAAGTTCTTCTATCCATCTTTTATTAATTTTTGATTTTTCAATATGAGGGTGTGCTACAATTACAAGTGTTCTCATCATTTTCCAGCCCCTTTATAAATTAATCAATCCTTTACGTATTAGTATGAATGAGTTACATATAATTGAAAAGTACGTACTTTCAGGTACTATAGGAACCTTGAAGTACCTTTGGAGGTGTTATATGAATCAAAATGATAATTGCCCAATTGCAACAACACTCGATGTAATCGGTGGAAAATGGAAAGTTCATATTTTATGTATTTTGTCGGATGGAAAAATGCGAACAAATGAAATTAAACGAGAAATCCCAAACATTACACAAAAGGTTCTTACACAACAACTTCGGCAACTTGAAGCTGATGGGATTATCTATCGTACCGTATATCAAGAAGTACCACCAAAGGTTGAGTACACACTAAGTGAATACGGAAAATCTTTAATGCAAATAATGGATAATCTGTTTGAATGGGGAAAAGATCATCAAATTAAAAGATTACATGACTAAAAAAGCACTATATACTTTGTTTAATCCTCTACGTTCATATTTTTTATTTCTATAAAGTTTATTTTCATCATTTTTTAGCTAACTTGTTTTCTTAGATTGATGGACGTGACCCCACATCCATCAATCTAAAAAGATACAATTAGAAAAATGAGATTTCTATAAAGTTTCGCATATAAACACTACTTCCGCCTCATTAAGCGCTCGCTCTACTTTTTCTAATCTCAATTGTACGTAAGCTATAAAGAAGCACCCCTAAACCGAGAATTTTTTCATTATTAGACGCATTAGAACCTAAGGTAATAGTAGGTACATTTAAACCCATAAACCTTTCACTCCATTCTATAGGCATATAAAAAGATACTCCTTAAAAATAAAAAACGCTATTCTCTCTGTAAAATCATAGAAAAGAATAGCGTTTTTTATTTTGAAATAGAAGTCATTATTTAAACTAAACATGCTAATATTGATTTTGTGCGATTGTCAGTTACCTCATAATAAATTTCTAATCCTTTCCGAGTACCTGTAACCATTTTAGCAGCTTTTAGTTTAGATAAATGTTGACTAATTGTACTTTGAGGCATTTGTAAATCCCCATACATTGTTGTTACATTAGTAGGACCTTTTGCAAGCATTATTTTTACTAAAGATAGACGAACTGGATGCGCCAATACCTTTAACACCTCAGCGATTTCTTGAAACATTTCTTTTTTTTCTTTCATCTTATTTCTCCCCTTTTATATACATATTTATGTTATCTATATATATAATTCGAAGGTATATGCGTTTTTGTGTCCGTCATTTTAAAAAAATATAAAAAAACTTTAATCCGAAACTAAAGGATTAGCTTAACATACTGTCTCACTATTCATAATGAATAGGAATCTCGTTATAGAAGCAGCAGTTTTTATGCTACAACTCTACATTCAACTAACTAAAACTAATGAAAAAAAGAGCAGATAGTCCGCTCTTTTATGATGCCTCCTTATGTTCCGTGGAATGTTTAACACTCCCCAGTCTCTTTAGTTTATTCCACCCTACCGCTACTCCTCGAAGCGATGAGAATATAGATTTAATGACAACATAAGTCATAAATTGACGATAAATAAAACGTTGTAAAATTAACCATACTAATGGTTTCGGATTCTCTTCCTCTAATTTAAATGCAAATAGAGAAGCGAGAAGATCCATTAAAAAGAATACAAGATAAAATCCTAAAACTTTTAGCGGATTACTACTAAATAGTCCTATAATCATTAATATATCTGCAAAAGGAGCAATGAATTGCAGAACATATTGGAATAACCACATGTTAGGCAGTGCAATAAACCCTAATGTTTTATGTTTAGAATTACACAACGCTTTTCGATGTTTCCAAAGACATTGAAGTGTACCATATGACCAACGATATCGCTGTTTAATGAGACTTTTCACATCCTCAGGTGATTCCGTAAAAGCATGCGCTTTTTCTTCATATACAATTCTATGCCCTTGACGTAAAAATGTAATAGTAAGATCCGTATCTTCTGCTAATGTATCTTCGCTTAAATATCCAGATTCAACTACATTCTTCTTGCGCCACGCCCCAATAGCTCCTGGAACGACTGTAATACAATTTAACTCATCAAAAGCTCTACGTTCTAAATTAAACCCTGTAATATACTCAACATGTTGCCAAGTAGTTAACAAATTCCGTCTATTCCCCACTTTGACATTACCTGAAACTGCAGCTACATTCTGATCTTCAAAGTGTCTAACCATTAAAGAAATAGCGTCTTGCGCAATAATAGTATCCGCATCTAAAGTGACAATGATTTCTCCTCGCGATTGTTGAAACCCTAGGTTCATTGCCGATGATTTCCCGCCATTTTCTTTCTGAATGAAACGAACTTTAGGGTGTTTATAAAATGTTTCTTTCATTACTTTTGACGTACCATCTGTCGATCCGTCATCCACAACAATAACTTCAAATTCTCTATAATTACTATTCAAAATTGAGTGAATCGTCTTGGCTATCACCTTTTCTTCATTATATGCCGCTATGACAACACTAACAAAAGGTTGATAAGACGAATTAATATAGCGAGATAACGTTTTTCTTTTCTGCTTCCATGCAAAATAAATTAAGAATAAAAATCGAAAAATCCCTAATCCAATAGCAATATAAAAAATAGTAGTTAATATATGCTTAAAATATCCGGCTCCTGAAAAGACAGCTTTATTGTAAAGTAAATATTGCTTCCCCTCAGAAGAAACAGGAGGCATAATTTCATCTCGTTCTTTATTCATTAAATCTGAAATTGTTACAAAACTATATCCATGCTTTTTTAGGTCTTTAATAATGATTGGGAGCGCCTCTACTGTATGTGTACGATTCCCTCCCGCATCATGGAGAAGAATAATATTTCCCTCTCCCTTATAAATGGGATTAAGAGCACGCTTTACTAATTCATTTGTTGATGGTGTTGCCCAGTCTTCGGGATCAACTTTTTCCGCTACCATTGTATAGTTCATATTTTGTGCACGTAAAATAGGCAATATTTCATTTGATGAATCCGGGTTAGCATCCGCTTCATATGGCGGTCTAAATAAAACCGTAGAATGTCCAGTTACTTCCTGAATTAAACGTTGCGTCGTATTAAGTTCTACTTTCGTTCGTAGTAAAGACGTATCAGCTATGTTAGGATGCTTGAAAGTATGATTGCCAATTTCATGCCCTTCATCGTATATTCTTTTTACAATACTAGTATTTAGTTGTGCGTTTTCACCAAGTACAAAAAAAGCAGCTTTTATTTGATTCTCTTTTAATATATCTAAAATTTCTGGCGTATATTTCGGGTCTGGTCCATCATCAAATGTTAATACTACTTGTTTCCCATTTGGTTTTCCATATCGTTGCACTTCATATGCAGATGGTAAGGATTGATATACTTCATCTGTAAGGTAACCATCTTTGCCTACTTTAAAATCTCTCAATCCATTTTTTCTTTCATTCTCAATCTGTAAAATTTCACCTTGTCCAGAATAATTTACTTCATCTAAACTATTGATTTTATGTAATACATTAGGATTTTTTTGTGCCTCAATCGGATTTTTTAAAACTTTCCATATTGTAGGGTCTTCTGCTCCTAGTCTCCATAACGCAAATCCCTTTGCATTATTGTCCATTGCGATTTTCACTTGATTATAAAGAGTTACACCGTCTAAGAACCAAGCAGTATGTTCTTTCCCTTCTGTTTTATACCTAAAATAAGGGTTTCCACTCATTTTATCCCATTGAATTTTTATATTTGAATCATGAGCCATTGCCATAACTTCTGAGAAAGTTAAAGACTTCGCAGCTTCTTTACTATTTACTTGCCAATCATATCCATAGTTACCGAAAGCAACTATAAGCTTATTAGACGGAATATTCAGTTCTTTCAATGTATGTTGGAACCATTTATTTGAAGCAATTGGTCCTGGTTCCCCGGCTCCATAGTGCTCATCGTACATCATTACAATCATTCGATCTATTATTTTTGCTAACGCACTATAATCAAAAGCCTTATCATTAGCTGGAACATCTTGTGTAACGAGCAAATCATGTTGATGAAATTCCGTAGTAAGTTCTTTCATAAAATTTGTTAAGTTTTCTCTATCACTTTCAGTTACGGCCTCAAAGTCAATATTAATTCCTGAAAAATGATTCTTTTTAACTTGGCTTACTAAATCATTAATAAACTTTGTCTTTACATCATTTGAGGAATTCAGTAACTTATGAATTAGCCCACTATCAGGACCAGAAGCTTCCTCAGTATAGTTAGTAAGCAAAGGCATAATCTTCACTTGATTTTTTTCTGCCAACTTTACTATCTCAGGTTTGATCTCACTTCTAATCGTTAAATCTGCTTTTAAATGATACCACTCTGGTACTAACGTAGTTAAGGAATCGATATTTTCTTTTAAAGAAGCGGTACTATTTTCATCCCAGTTTACATAAAAACCATACACTTCTTTAGGTTGTTTACTATCCTTCGGCGGATTCACCAAATTTTTATTATCCTTCGTTTCGGTATTTGGGTTAAATTCTTCCTTCTTTAGCTGCTGATCACTAAGTTTTTGATTAATTGGTACAAGTTTAGTATCTTGTTGTACAGCGGTATTCATATTTGGAATTTCTGGTGTTGAAAAAATACTTTGAAAGAAAAAATAAAATACAACACCTACACTAACTATTGAAATACATAGAAACGAAATAAAGGCTATGTTTCTCCTTCCTTTCGGATCATAAAAAACAGGTTTTTCTTTATCTTTCTCTTGTTGAATGTTTTTCTCCATTATATTTTTCACATACTCCTTCTTAATAGAACTATAAAATAATAAAGTGCAACTCTAATCTGCCCTCACCAATTGGGCATTTACAAGCAGCCCAACTCCCACCTAACTTCTTTGCTCCAGCCAAATTTTGAGATGGGAGTTTTACTGCCCACAATAGCGAGAGAAATCCTTTTAGCTTTGAAATGAATCTCTCACTTCCATATTCTATTGATTCTTCTTTTCATTCCCTTGCTGGTGGCCTCTATTTTCTTGTTGAGACCCCCTACCATTATTCCCTTGCTCGTTTCCACCATTTTCTTTCTGGGATCCTCTTCCATTGTTCCCTTGCTGATTCCCATTATTTCCTTTTTGAGATTCTCTATCGTTGTTCTCTTGCTGATTCCCATTATTCCCTTGTTGAGACCCTCTTCCGTTGTTCCCTTGCTCGTTCCCATTATTCCCTTGTTGAGACCCTCTTCCGTTGTTCCCTTGCTCGTTCCCATTATTTCCTTGTTGTGATCCTCTTCCGTTGTTCCCTTGCCCATTTCCATTATTCCCTTGTTGTGAGCCTCTTCCGTTGCTTCCTTGCCCATTTCCATTATTCCCTTGTTGTGATCCTCTTCCTTTGTTCTCTTGCTGATTCCCATTATTTCCTTGTTTTGTTCCCGTGCTCGTTCCCATTATTTCCTTGTTGTGATCCTCTTCCGTTGTTCCCTTGCCCATTTCCATTATTCCCTTGTTGTGAGCCTCTTCCGTTGCTTCCTTGCCATTATTCCCTTGTTGTGATCCTCTTCCGTTGTTCCCTTGCTGATTCCCATTATTTCCTTGTTGAGCTTCTCTACTTTTATTCTCCTGTTGATTCCCTCTATTTTCTTGCTGAGATCCTCTTCCATTGTTTTCTTTTATTTGCTTCGATGGCTGTTCCTCTGTTTTCTTTTGTTCTTTCTGCTCTTGCTTTTCATATTTTTTTTCGTCTACAGGAGATAAATCCATTGATGCATCAGGAGATGACTCCGGCTGTGATTGCACCTCTTCTTCATTTTCCACCGGATTAGGCGGCGTGGCAGGAGGAGTAAGCGATTTGTTTTTCTCATTCTCTTGCTTTATATAGACACCTGTGCCAATTCCAGCTTTTCTAGCATTCTCTCGTACTTGCATCGTGCTACTTTGATATTCAACTGTAATATGTTTTAACTCATATTCTTTCTTCAATTCTTTCATTGCCTTTTCTAACTGTGGTTCTAGCGCCTTGTCCTTTGCAACTGCTGTTAGCATAACTTGCTTATCATTCGTTAAATACTTATCCTCTTGACTTTGCTTTATAATAGTACGTATTACTTCTTGTAATTGTTTATTTTCCCATTGCTTCAATTCTTTTAAAATACGCCTTCCATCATCATTACAAGCCTGTAAATCTATAACACGAAAATCCTTCGTTACGCTCACCTCTAAACTTGGATTTATATCAACTGAGACGTAAGCAAATACTTTTTCTTCTGGTTGGTTGTAGAAAAACAGCACTGCAAATAGAAAACAAGCAACAAGTATTGATGCAGGTTTTAAAAAGGAAGGGATCGAAAAATGCGATGCTTTTTTTTCTTGCTCATCAAATGAGATTTCCTCCCCGATCATGCAAGAATCCCCTTTTCTTTTACACGTAATAAACTCTCCATTTGGTGTTAAAACAACTACGCTATGCTTTTTTATATCCATCACAATTCCTTTATTCATCATGCTTTTCCCCTCTTATGTAATCCAGAATATATGTATAGTTGTTTGCAAAAATAATACACATTGCAATAATGTATTTTCTATGTCGTTCCAACGTTTTACGACTTACCCTAACACGCGGTTCAATATGTTTAAGCGGTAACTTTTTCTTTCGGAACAGCTCTTCCATCATTTCCTCTTCTTTTATAATAATTTTTACAATTTCTATTAAGTGCTCACGCGTATCACGATGCTTAGGAGATTCTTTAGCAAGCTCTGAGAATGTGATTTTAAACTCAGCTAGCACACTTTGAAAATGAAGAATTTCCTCCTTACGGTTACTATTTTCCATCTCTTTCATATACTCTGTAAGCGACACTTGCATTTCTAACATTTCCTCTTGCTCATCTTCTTTTAAAAAGACAAAGTTATGTTTAGACTCCTTACGTATATAGTCAATTACATCTCTTTTTATAAGAAGATCAGCAAACGCTAAAAAGGATTTTCCTTTTGTATAGGAATACTGTTCAATTGCTTCGTTAAATGCAAACAATCCAATGCTATATTCATCATCCTGTTCTGTAATATATCGGCGGCAGACAGATGAGATTGATTTTCTAATAAAAGGCTGATACTGTACGATAAACGCTTCTTTATCTTCTTCGTTGTTTTGTATGTTACATACGATATCTTCTATTTTCGGTTTTCTTAAGATCTTCATTACTAAACTCAACACTTGTAATCTCCCAGCCTCCTTCAAATAGCAAAATGGCCACTACACAAGTGACCATTTAACCAGATTTTCTTGGTACTTTTCTTCGGTCTTGTTTTCTTGCTGTTAGTTATATTTTTAGAGTCTAACGTTTTCTTAATGATTTTTCCTTTTCTCTCGGCACTACAGTTAGGTTTGTATTTTTATCTACTTTCTTATTTTCTACCGTTCGTTTTGCTTATTCTTTTTCTATTTTATCTGCAATCCTTGAATAACTCTCCTCTATACCATTGGTAATTTCATCCTTTTATTTTGGATGCCCACCTAATCTAGTAATTTTATTAATGCTTCTATATTCTTTCATAGTCATTTTTCTTCTATTTATTTTCTTCACTATACATATTCGGAGGAATACATAGTTTTATGGGGGTCAAAAAATATTTTTATAAAAAAATACATATTTATTTCAAAAATAAAAACCACCAATTTGAAAAAGGATAATCAAATTGGTGGTTTTCTTATAATATCTATTAAATTAAGTTGGATTCTCATTATATCTAAAAAAGTACTAGCTATCCTCTTCTGATTTTCTCCATTTTTATCTTTCTTGGTTATCATAATATGTCTTATCTGCGTATTTTCTATCATTTCCTTTTAGATAAGCTAAAATTACTTTGGGATTTTTAAGTAAAGTCCAGTCTCCATATGTATCAAATCTTCTGCATGAAGTTATCATTCCATTTTTAATAGTACCGAATTTCTTATTATTTTTCTTTCCCCACTCTTTTAAACGTTTAGCGAAATCTGCATCTTCTGCCATAAGCATGTTTTCATTAAATCCGTTGATTGCCATAAAGTCTTTTCTATAGCACCAAAAAATCCCTACAGATATAGCTCCGTACTTAAAAAGTAAGGGGATTATGATTAACATTGCGGAGAGAAATATTCCTAAAGATATTCTTTCAAACTTACCATTCACCCCACCACCAATGTATGTACCTGAAGCTAAATATTTATCTACATTAAACAACATAGACTCTGTCATTATGGTATCAGCGTCTATAGTAACGATTATTTCCCCACTAGCTATTTTAGCCCCTGCATTTCGAATTTTAGATAAGTTTTTATCGTTATTTTTCAATGTAACACAATTATAAGATTTTGCTATTTCCTCTGTTTTATCTGTACAACGATTTAAAACAACTATAACTTCCGTTTGCTCTTTATATGCCTCTGATGCCTTTGCAATTGAATCTAAACATTTTCTAATGTACTTTTCTTCATTATGCGCAGGAATTATAATAGAAAACTTCACATCTTCTTTCAAATTAACTCCTGAAGATTCGTTTGTCTCAGTCATAATATTCCCCCCTTATTTTATAAGGTAAATATCTACTATACATAAATTATATTAATATTTATTAGGTTATATTATAGAAACTGACGGTAAAGAGGCTCTTACTGTCGACGTTCAAAAGCAAGACGTACAGCAAGCCCCGTTAAAACACTTGCCATAAGCCAACGCTGTACTCGTAGCCACGTCGGGCGTGTGCCAAACCATTTTGCAATTTTACTTGCTGTACATACAATTACAAGGTTAACCATAAAGCTAACAGTGATTTGCGTAAGCCCCAAAACTGCACCTTGAAAAAGCAACGATCCCTTCTCTGGATCTTCAAATTGAGGTAGAAGTGATACATACAAAATAGCAATCTTTGGATTCAGAAGATTCGTCATGAGTCCCCTCAGAAATAATTTCCTTGGTGGCTCATTAGAAATCATACGAGGTTCCATAATAGATGTAGCACCCGGTTTAATCGAATTCCAGGCGAGCCAGAGCAAGTAAGCAGCACCTGCCCACTTTACTGCTTCATATACAGCGGGAACAGCAACGAATAGAACTGTAAGTCCAAACATAGTTGCGATTATATAGATTACAAATCCGAGCATGATGCCCAATAAAGAAATAAATCCCGCCATACGTCCTTGCGTAATGGAACGGGAAATGAGGTAAATCATATTAGGCCCAGGTGAACAAACCATGCTAAGCGAAACAATTGCAAAAGCTACCAATGTACTCAAGCTGACCATAAACCTTCCCCCTTTATTTTACATAAAATTTCCTATTGTACATTTTATCATGATTGAGGAGAGAAAAGATTAATATAAAACGATGCAGCTAAGTAATATTATCGGATCGAATGTATTGTAATCACATACTTCTCATTCTCTTAAGTAAGGATCTAAGAGTACCCTATCCATAGAGCTACTAAAACCACTACAAATAAAGCAAAACAACATGTGGTATTTCGAATCCATTTTTGTATATCACCAAAATACCTTTCTATAAATATAGCGTTGGTAGTAAGCATAAGAAATAAAACAAAGAAAGGCAGCGAGGTATAGGTCCATTTTTATCTTCATGGCTGGAATTATACCCCTTACCAAACTTCTAAATAAAATGTATAGCTAAGTAGTTACCTTATTTTTCAAAAAAATTCTGATTATTTCTTTTTCACTTCTTCTACAAATTCCCATGTCTCTCCGTTATCTTTTGATTGATAAAGTGCACTACTATCGCCATTGTAGTCTCCATCTGCCCCTTGTCCAACTAACATATTAAAAACCCCATCTTTCTCATATGGCATACTAGGTGAATCAAAAGGACTTATTGTGGACTGTGTATGATCTAATTTCACTTCATGCGGCGGATATTCTACCTTTTTGAAAGATACTCCCCCATCATCTGTGCGATATAACTCTCCTTCATTACCAGAAGGCCTAATTGCTCCTAAAAACCCAAGTTTATCATTTATAAAAGTGATTCCTGATACACTACCAATCCCCCCATTAAATGGGTCTGGATTGATAACCTCCCATGTTTTCCCTTCATCACTAGTCTTGCTTAATGAATAAAAGGCGCTCCCTAATGCTTTATCTGTCATATTTAGTTTATAACCAACTTCTTTCGATAGGAAAAACTGTTCTTTTTCATTCTTTAAATCTTGTTGTTTCTTCTCTTTAAGCATATCTTCTTTTGGAGGCGTCTTTGATTTACTCCAACTTGCGTCACTTATTAAATTATATCTAGCAGGGACTAGCTCTTGCTCTTTTCCAGGGACAAATATAGATACAGTATATCCAATGATATCAGAAGCTGCTTTTTTAAGACTCTGTCCCTTACCATCCTCAGTAATATTAATAATTCCCTCTGTATTGGATCCCCAATTTCTTTTTCCATAATAAATCAACCCATACTTACTTTCATTCCATTTTCTAACCGTTTGCTTAACTGGAATCGCCTTAACCGTTTCAATTAAAGGTTCTACTAATTTATCATCATTATAATCAGGCTTTGCGTATCCGTCTCGTATTATAGTAATATTTTCTGACTTCTTCTTATTATAAGAGATTAAATAAGTTTCTTCTTTCCCATCATCATTTTTCCCATAAACAAATGTATCAAACGCTGTGATTGTTCCATCTGAATGAAATGTAAGATCAAAATCAGTTGCCATATACAATTTCTTTGGCAAAGGATATTTTTTATTTATATCTTCAAAAATACCTTCTACTCCAGACTTATATATATTATTATGTTTAAGTTTAACTGACCTTTCATGTTTTAACTTTTCTATAAACCATGCCAATTTACCATTGTAATTTATTGCACTTTTATAAATCTGCATCCCATAAAATGATGTAATTGCAACAATAATGATAATAGAAATGGATCTCCATGCTATTGAATTTGTTAATTTTTTAGATTCATATTCTCTATTTTTTATCACCCGCATTGTAGTAAATGTAGTTATGGATATAAAAAGTACTATACATAATAACAAAATGTAAATATTATAATTCATTCTTCCGTACTTACAGTATAAGGCCAACTCATAACAAAAAATTCCGTATACAATTATTAGTATTGGATTTGTTACTAATGACAGAAGTATCCTTTTTGTATTTTCTCTAAATATAGAAACCACCCCTAATTACATGAATTACTGATATTAAGTATACTTTATTGTAAAGTAACAAAAAAGCTATTTAATCTTGCCGCAAAAAATACAATAGACATCTTTCTATTAAAGCCGTTTACAAATCTAGTTGTTTCATAGACAATGGATTTTTGAGTGAATACTAAAGTCGCTTCATTTATATGAATTACAAATCCAAGCATGATGCTCAATAAAAAAAATAAATCCTGCCATACGCCCCTACGTAATGGAACGAGAAATAAGATAAATCAAAATAGGCCCAGGTGAACAAACCATACTAAGTAAAACAAGCGCAAAAGCTAGCAAAGTACTCAGGCTCACCATAAACCTTCCTTCTTTATCTTACATAAAATTTCCTATTGTACATTTTATCATGATTGAGGAGAGAAAAGATTAATATAAACCGATGCAGCTAAGTAATAGTATCGGATCAAATGTAGTGTAATCACATATTTCTCATTCTCTTAAGTAAGGACTAAAAATAACCTATCCATAGAGCTACTAAAACCACTACGAATAAAGCAAAGCAACATGTAATATTTCGAATCCACTTTTGTATATCACCAAAATACCTTTCTATAAATATAGCGTTGATAGTAAGCATAAGAAATAAAACAATGTAAGTAAAAGCACCCAATTTATCGTTAAACTTCTCATTTGTAAATGTACTTACATGAAGGAATAGAAAAACAAACGTTACTATGAATAGCTCAAATAGCCTTTTTTTATTCACCCCACCACCACCTTACAGTAATTCCCTTTCATTCCATTTTATCAGAACATACTGTGTAGCAGCACATGAATATTATATTCATGTTAAAAAGGCCAACAATCCAAGATTGTTAGCCTCTACTTCCCATATTCGTATCTTTTATCACTTTACTTCCTTACAACTGGAATCCACATTTCACCAAACACTAAGCCGTTTCTTTTCCCCATCTCAACCGTCGTATTTGGTCCACCAACATAAGCAAACTCATTTGCATCTGGTAAAGCTTGACCGAAGGCGATGCCAGTCAACTTATTACTTAACTCTTCAGCTGTTTTGTCTTCCCCTTTTACTACTAAGTATTCTCCCCTCGGAAACTGAATCACTCTAGATTCTTCTTCTATTTGTGCTTCTGTCATGACACCCGCATAATACATCATTTTGTTATTCACCGCTTCGCTCACAGAAAAAATATATTCATTTGTCGCTAAAGCTTTTAAAGTGTCCAGCCTTCCATCTTCTTTAACAGCCGACCAAAAGTCGTCCTTTTCTTTATTTATTCCAGCAAAGTCTGTGTATTCACTCTTAATTTCAGTTCCAATACCTAACACAATAAAGCTATCTTTTTCTTCTATAGAATAATTTTTCATATTCAAAACCTGCCTCTTTTTTTATTAATCAAACGATTTATCTTTTCATCTGATACGTTTATAATACCTTTAAACCATGTCAAAAAATGATACTGTTTAGGAGACTAAAATGAAAAAAGTTGAACGGATTAATACAATTATGCGGTATATCAACAACCGCTCTCACTTTACAATTTCTGAAATTATACAAGAATTTAACATATCACGGTCGACAGCTATTAGAGACATTAGAGAAATTGAAGCTATGGGAATGCCACTTGTCGCTGAAGTTGGGAGGACCGGGGGATATTTTGTTATGCACAACTCTATCCTGCCCGTTGTTCGCTTTACTGATAATGAAGTGAAAGCTCTTTTTATTGCCTTTATGGCTACGAGGAATCAACAACTTCCCTACCTAAAGAGTCGTCAATCTTTAGCCGAAAAACTACTAGGACTCATCTCAGAAACCCAGCAAGATGATCTCGTTCTTTTAAATCAACTCTTGCTTTTCCAAGGGACTAACCCTCATAATCCCGATCTACTTGAGCTTTCTGATCTCCCCCATCCTATGTTAGAAAAACTCATTCAAATCCTTCTTTTGGATAACCATTTATTGATTACTATGAAAGAAGATGAAGAAATCAAGTCTTATCCAATTTATCTATTGCACCTTTATCAAGAAAAAAGCCATTGGATCATTGAAGGGTTTGACTTAAAAAAAGAAAAGAAGATGATGTTTCCTGTCGATGATCTCATTAATATCGAACCATACACGACGAACAAAAGGCTAAATAAGAAAAAGATTTTAGAAAAACTAAGTAAGAAGGACGAAGCAATTAACCTTGTATTTGAACTTGGTCCGACAGCAATTGCCCAGTTCAAAAAATACCATCCTTTAAAAATTTCAATATCTTATACTAATCCTTACCAATCCACAGCCATTTTACAAACTTTTATCAATGTTAACAATCCCGATGAAATGACGGAAATAATAAATTGGCTGCTTTTTCTAGGGAAGGATATAAAAATAAAAGAAATTCCCGATGAAGTATTAGCAGATTTACAAAAACGAGTGCGCTTATACATTCCATAAGCAGTGAGCCTCAAATATTAAGCTTTATGGACAATTATTCTATTTTTAAATACCATTTCATTTACTACAATGAGAGCATGATAAATAATAAAAGCACGGAAAATCTCCCGTGCTTTTCTAAATATATATTATTCCCGAAGGTTTCGTTTATCTCGTTTCTTACCCTAACTGACGTTTAAATGCTTTACTGGCGAAAAAGTAAGAAATAATCATTATACCTACGCACCAAGCGAGCGCAATCCAAATATCGTTTCCAACAGTTCCTTCATATAAAAGAGCACGAATCGCATTCACGATTGAAGTTACAGGCTGATTCTCTGCAAATGCACGAACAATTTTTGGCATCGTTTCGGTAGGCACAAAGGCCGAACTAATAAATGGAAGAAAAACTAGCGGGTACGAGTAAGCAGTCGCCCCTTCCATAGACCTCGCTTTCAATCCTGGAATGATAGCTAGCCATGTTAGCGCCAGCGTAAACATCCCAAGTATCCCAGCTACCGCGAGCCAATCTAGAATATTAGCACTGGAACGGAAACCCATTAAGAGTGCAACAAGAATAACCACCACGATAGTAAGTACATTAGCAACTAGAGAGGTTAAAACGTGAGCCCACAATATGGATGAGCGCTTAATAGGCATCGTAATGAAACGTGCCATCAGCCCACTCTTTACATCCGTAAAGAGTCGCACGGAAGTGTAAGCTACACCGGATGCGATAGCCATTAGCAAAATTCCCGGCAATAAATAATTAACGTAGTTTTCCGTTCCAGTTTTTATTGCGCCGCCAAACACGTAGACAAATAATAGCATCATCATAATCGGTGTAATCGCTACTGTAATAATTGTATCCGGACTGCGCATAATGTTACGCATTAAACGACCTAGTAATACACCTGTTTTACTTTTCATTTACATCTCCTCCTTTTTGCCAATGATCGAAAGGAATATTTCTTCCAATGTCGGTTGCTTCTCGATATACTCCACTTTTGCTGGCGGGAACATCTCTTTTAGTTCAGCAAGAGTACCTGTCGTAATAATTTTTCCGCCATGCAAAATAGCGATACGGTCTGCCAGTTGTTCTGCTTCCTCCAAGTACTGAGTCGTAAGCAAAATAGTTGTACCGCTACCAGCAAGTTCCTTGACTGTATCCCACACTTCGATTCGCGCTTCAGGATCAAGTCCAGTCGTTGGTTCGTCAAGAAAAATAACTGCTGGCGCCCCAATCAAACTCATCGCGATATCAAGCCGGCGCTTCATCCCGCCTGAATACTGATCTGCCCTTTGGTTTGCCGCATCAGTCAGGCTAAATCTTGCAAGTAGATTGTCAGCAACTTGAGCGGGATTGGAAACACCACGTAATTTGGCGATCATTATCAAGTTTTCCCTCCCAGTCAGCATACCGTCTAAAGCTGCGAACTGCCCTGTCAAACTGATACTTTGACGAACATGATCTGGTTGACTCTGTACATCAAATCCACAAATACTTACTTCACCGCTATCTTGCTTCATTAGTGTCGAAAGGATGTTGACCGTTGTCGTCTTTCCCGCTCCATTTGAGCCTAGCAGCGCGAAAATTTCTCCACGCTGCACCTCAAAATCTACCCCTTTTAAAACTTCCTTGTCTTTAAAGGATTTTTTCAAGCCTTTTACAGAAATCACTGCATGACTCATACTTTTTTCCTCCCTATAAAAATGTTTTGCGAAGACTATTTATTTACCTCTATCTATTTAGTATCACTGATATTCTGTATTACTTAGTACCGAATTAAAAATATAACTGAATAGCTATGATGGCAATTCATATGTGTAACCAGCTAATCAGTCGGTACTACTTATTCCATTTATTTTTTTCTCAATTTCTTCATAATACTTTCATTCAAATCTTCACGATACTTGGAGACGTAAGTTTTAGCATTTGCCACTAGTTCGTCAGCAAAGGAAGCCACGTCATCCCCAGTAATGTCAAGCACTTGTCTTCCTTCCGCTGCACCCGCTTCGAACAAATCGATTAATTCATACTGTATGTGTAACATATCCATCCCGTTACCCGCTGAAAAATTCCACATGTAGTTTTGAATTTTCTTAAATACAAATTGGTAGTCCTCTGGCAGAGCCTCAACTCGTGCCATCATCATTTTGTACTCTTTTTTATCACCAATTAACTTTTTGAACATTTCTAACATCTTATTTTCCTCCTTTTTTATAAAACCGAACAAGAAATTCTCAAAATATCGGCCGAAACATTTTATATTATGAGGCTAGTTTGACTTCAAGACGTTAATTTTTGACGATACAAAATCCCATTTTCTCCAAAATAATTCAAGCTCCTGACGGCCAGCTTCATTTAATGAATAAAACTTACGAGGCGGCCCCATATCTGATGGTTTCTTTTCAATATTCACAAGCTTTTTCTTCTCTAATCGTACGAGGATGGTATAGACCGTTCCTTCCACGACTTCGGTAAACCCAAGATCATTCAGGTGGCGAGTAATCTCATAACCATACGTTTCACGGCGGCTAATGATTTCCAGCACACACCCTTCCAGTGAACCTTTCAACATTTCAGTTAAATTTTCCATGTTCTGATCCTCCTTTACCCCCTATTCTGTCTGACTTATATTCAGTATTACAGAGTACTAAGGCGAATTTTTTACTGAACCGTTTTTGTGAATCTGAACTATTCAGTATCACTTATTACATCTATATTGTATGACTAAGTAGTTATGGATGTCAACTTTATTTTCAAAAAAATTAAAAATCCGCTTTACCCTAACCGGATACAGCCTACTTTTTTTATTGTAAGGACCATCACACTAGCAAAACAGAACTGATTCAAAGTGTAATTTAAATCAGCTCTGTTTTATTGTTTTTATACCGATATATCTTGTTTTTTCACGATACAAATTGTTTCTCACTACCATTCCCATTGCATATAAAGCATAAAGGCAAGTGCGGTCAGAGAAAATTTCCAGAGATTATCCGTACATGATACGAGCCCCTAAAATACAATTCTGTTAGAAATCTGTTCTCTATATTCTCTTTTATTTTATTTCTGATAGTTGATTAGCAACACTATCTAAAAATTTTTCTACCTTTTCTTTTGATGTATCCGGCGCATGATAACCGATCGTAAATGTAAGCCTTCCATTATAAGAGCTTGCTCCCATTGAAAAGAATGGTGCATACATAATAGGTGATGCCATATACCCGTCCTCAGCTTGAATTTGACCAAACTGAATAGGTTCCTCAGCAATCACTCCCAAATTTGTCAGTAATGGCAACGCCATCCCCATCTGTACAGCCTGTTCATATTGCTGATTATACATTTCCTTCACTGTAGATAGCTTCATTTCTGCCAGTAACTCCATTCCTGCTGCTGAAGAAAGACCTGGATTTTGAGACTTTATTTTATCCATTGATTGTTTAACTCGAACAAGAGTCTGCTTAAATGTTTCATCGTCTTCCATTTTAATCACTGGCATTTCCATACCGGATAAGTTGCAAATAGCACCAGTTGTATTATTAGGCAGATATCGACGTAAATCAATTGTCAAACCAATCATTTTTTCTGCAGTACGAGGTTCTGCATACACAGTGAAATGTGATAAAACTCGGAAGTAAGCAGTCATGATTACATCATTCAAGGTAACCTGTTGTGCTTTTGTCCATTGGGTTAAACGTAGAGTTTGCTTATGGCTCAATCGCCGTACGGACATTTGGGGAAATTTATTTTTGTTAGGTTGAGATGGAAAAGACCATAACGATGCCTGTTGTTCTTGGTTAGGTCGATACGCACTTTTTATGTCCGATATTCCAGCGTATTTGAATACATGTGATTGATCTCGACAACTCTCATTTCCCTCATCAAATTCCTTTATAATTTGCTTCTTAGACCGTCCCAATGAAAGGTGAGTATATATTGTTCCAAGCAATTTTATATATTCCTTGACTCCTGCACCATCTGAACATAGATGAGACAATTTCACAACTAACATATCTATTGTAGTGCCCCGTAATAATTTCGTTTGAACCATAGGCCCCTGAATACGATCACCAGGTTCCTTAATAAAATCTATTGCCATTATTTCAAGTTCTTGATTATTTCCTTCTGCAAAAAAGCAAATAGATGAGTTAGTGTCAGATGAATGTTCCTCCCAGTAAGGAATATCATTTTCTACAAACCGGCTGTTCAAAACTGGTTGCAATTGCAACGTTATCCTTACTGATTCTTCAAGTATTTCCTTAGATATACCTACAGGAAAATAAAGAACTGCATTAATTTGTTGATCTGCAGAATAAAGACCTAATACATAATTCATTCGATCTTGTGGTGTTACTGAATACTTTCTTTTCTCCATAATTCCGTCCCCCTTTAGGACTTTTTGTATAACCCTATTTTCCATATGCTTGTAATTTTTCTAGTCATTTTTCTTCAAGAGCTAATAACGCTTATTTTTCGAATTTTTAACAAAATCATCTTCTCCGTATTGGTTTCATTCTTTTTACAGGTGATATATTCATTATTTTATTGTTATTAACACTGCCTAACCTCACAATAAAACCAAACAAAAATAAATTAAGTTTACATATACATAAACATTTTATTATAACGTCTACAAATTATCAATACAGCAAATAAATCATTTTTATGTCTGTCAATAAAAAACAATATATTCAAGGGCCACTTCATAATAAAAGATTGATGTGCATGTAAATGTACCCATATCACTTTCAAAATAAGAATGAGAATTTTTTCAACAAAAATAAGATGCAGTTATTGATTTTACAGTAAAAAAAGCCCCTCCATTTTGAAAATGCGCAATCAAAATGAGTAGGGCTATTTCCAATTTAAATTTTATAAAAGAATGATTATCATAAATAATATTTTACTTTTTAGTCTACCTTATTATTTTCAATCCATTTTCCTAATAAATGAATGGATTTTATTCCTATAATTTGAGGTGGTATCGTTGGTTTTTAAAAATAGAAAGCTTATTTTCAAATCAAATGAAAAAGAGGTAAAATTATAGATATTCATGTAGAAATTTCGTTTTGGGGATACTTAAAATCTTAAGGTGATGGGCATGTGGTGTTACACTTTAAAAGCTCTATAAAATTTATAGATATAGCGATTTTCTTTATTAATAATCATTTGTATGTGCGTTTACTCACACACATACAAATGATTTATAAAACCACAATTAAGTGAAAACATCTTTTCCGTTACGATAACATCATAGCCATGTCTTCTGCTGCATTTGTAACTAGTTTTAAACCAAATGTTTCTTGTAATACATCAAGCACGCCAGGTGAAATAAATTCAGGAGCCTTTGGACCAATGCGAATATCTTGAATCCCAAGACTAAATAGCCCGAGTAAAATGGCAACCGCTTTTTGTTCAAACCATGATAGTACAATACTTACTGGCAATTCATTCACTTCACATTGAAAAGCATCAGCTAAAGCAGCCGCTATTTTCACTGTAGAAATTGAATTATTGCACTGTCCTAAATCAATGTAACGCGGAATTTCCGTACCAGGTACAACACCGTAATCCACATCATTAAAGCGGAATTTCCCGCAAGAAGTTGTTAAAATAACCGTTTCTGGCGGAAGTGACGTTGCTAATTCACGATAATATTCTCCGCCTTTTCCCGGTGCATCACAACCGGCGATAACAAAAAAACGCTTTATCTTCCCCTCTTTTACTGCATCAATAATTTCTGGAGCTAATGATAATACTGTATTATGATGAAACCCTGTCACTAACTGTTCATCCGACTCCATATGTACTTCTGGAAGTTCTAGCGCTTTTTGAATCAATGGTGTAAAATCATCATTTTCAATTTTTTGTACACCTTCTAAACCTGCAATTTCATATGAAAAGAATCGATCAGAGTACGAGCCTTTAATTGGCATAACACAGTTCGTTGTAGCTAATATGGCACCAGTAAATTTTTCAAAAAGGCGTCTTTGATCATACCATGCCTTACCGATGTTTCCTTTTAAATGTTTATATTTTTTCAGCTGCGGGTATCCGTGTGCTGGTAGCATTTCAGAATGCGTATAAATATTAATGTCTTTTCCTTCTGTTTGCTTTAATAGTTCTTCTAATGCAAATAAATTATGGCCCGTAACTACAATTGCTTTACCTTCTACACGATTTTGTGTAATTTGTACAGGCTCTGGCACACCAAAATGATTCGTATGTGCCTCATCCAATAACTCCATCACCCGTAAAGCTGATTTCCCAACTTTCATAGCCATATCAATATGCTCTTGTTCGTTAAAGTTAGAATTTGTTAATGTCATATATAAAGCTTCTTGTGTTGTAGCATCTACAAATGCATCCGTATACCCTAGCTGAGCAGCATGTGTGCGATAAGCTGCAATTCCTTTTAGCCCAAACACAATCGTATCTTGTAAACTCGCAATCGTTTCATTCTTGCCACAAACACCCATTACTTTACATCCGCCTGTTGGCGTTTGTTCACATTGATAACAAAACATATCATCCCACCCTCTCCCAATCATTCATTACACCTTAAGCATAATACCCATTGAAAAAAAGTGATGTGATATCAATCACAATAATATATAAAGATTTGTGACAGTTCATATTGTTGACATAATACTTTTATTGACATCCAAAAAATATACATTAGTGTGCACACATCTTTCGATACTTTTAAATAGCTAAATAATTAATTTGGAGAAATATATACAACGAAAAAATTTTTTTGAATCCCTTATACAAATAATTGCAATTCATCTCATATGAAAATAGCGTATTTTTTATTTTAAGGAACTATCATTTTTTTATTAAAGCCTTCATTGTAAACCTCTTTATTTACAATACATTTACATTATCTTAACATTACTTACATTATTTATATGATATATTTATATAGAAGCTACTTAAGAAATTTCATATACATTTTATCTTTATGATCTCTTATCTAATCAATAAAAAGATCATGTTATATTTTTATAACAGGGGTGAATTACGATGACTGAAACTTTAAAAACACTTATAATGCTTGATGCTACTTACGTTGTTATTGCAATTATGACAGTACTAGTATTTGTATACTTGGAATTAAAATCTCAGTAATATATGCTGACGTAATCGACAGATTCAGCATTTAAATATAGTTAGAAGAAAGAGAGGAGAAAATTATTTCTCCTTTCTTTTGTATTTCTACAATTTCTTATTTTAATAAATCCAATGTATGTAAAAGTAATCCCTTGTCTCCTACTTCCCCGTGACCAGGTACTACCGAATTTATATTTCCATATCGCTTCAGCATATTCTCAATCGATGTGGACCATTCATTTACGTACGCATCCGCAACATTTCCTAAATTTTTAGCTTCCGCAGATTTTACTAAACAGCCTCCAGCTAAAATTTTATATTGCGGCAACCAAACAACAATATTATCTTCTGTATGTCCTTTCCCTGGATAGAACGTTTCTACTTTTGTATTGCCAAACTTCAAATTCGTAACTGTTTGTAAATCTCCAAGTGGCTCTTCATATCCACTTTTCTTTGCTAGTTCTGCGGTTAATGCTGTACTATGCGCTTTAATTCCTCTTTCTTTCAACGTTTTTATTCCGCCAATTCGATCGGCGTGCGCATGTGTAATAATGACATCCGTTACGCGCTTCTGAAATTTCTTTTCTACCATTTCTATTAGTTCCTTCGTTAATTTGTCATCCCAAGAAGAATCAACAAGCACTAGTCCTTTAGCAGTATTAAGAACTAGACCGTTCGAAGGAACTGCTTCTCCATTAAAATAACCTAACTCCGTATGAACCCATACATTCTTGTTTAACTGAGATATTGAAATGGTTCCCGTCTCATTTTTGATTACTGTTTGCTCTACCTTTTGTGATGCTTGTGCAGAAGAAATCGTGCTAACAAATTGAGTTGTTCCTAGTAAACTTACACATAATCCTACTTTTAACAACGTATTCTTTTTCATGTTATCAACCCTTTCTTTCAAGCTAAATAGTTATTACCTATATTAGACAATTTATCTCAAATGTTTGTTCCATATAATTGGACACTTTATAATCGCGGCTTATGTAAATACACGCATGGTGCAGTGAAAAAGATCACCCAAATGGATGATCTTTTTTATAATTTATCAACATATTGCTTCGCTTCTAGTAAAGAAAACCCAAAAGCTTCTCTTACTCTCTTAACTGCTGTAACTTTTTTGCCTTCTTCTACAAGCTGGCGTAGTTCTTTATTAATTTCAGGTTCTCTTTCTATAATTCCCATTTCTTTCGTAATTAATTGTAATCTATCTTCAATTCTCTTTAAACGCGCATCATTTTTCTTTTCAATTGTAGCTAATTTTTCAGCGATATAAATGAAACCAACGGCTACTATCAGTATAACCATCCAGAATTCCATGAATGTTCCCCCTTACTAACTTTCATTTGCTTTATTCCACTAACTTATGTAAATTTTACCACAATAAACATTTAATGTATAATATCACTATATCAAACTGTTAATAAAACCTATTATTTTAGGGGGACACTTTATGAAAAGATTTTTAAATACGTTACTTCAATTTGTAGTTCTTTCAATCGTGCTACATTTGTTATTTGATATAGTTGGTTGGCTTGTTTTCAATGCACCAATTAAAAACAAACAAATCATCATTTCTTTAATAACAATCTCATGGGTTATGTACATGTACCGAGACAAATTTTTTCAAAAGTTCACTTCAAACTAACTAAAAAAGAAAACACTTCATTGGTGAATGACGAAGTGTTTTCTTTTTTTTACTACTGTATAATAAAAATAATATTCTGTCTTTAAAGAAAGGAGTCACCATGAACTTAAAAAGTAGCAATATATACGAGAAAATGAACCAATATTCCGTTGCAGGTTTAAGCCTCGCTGTTATATGTAATGGCAAACTAGATGAAGCGACTGCCTTTGGAACACTTGAAGCTGGAACAACTAGAGCTGTTACTACAAATTCTCTCTTTAATTCTTGTTCTATCAGCAAATTCATCACTACAATGCTCGTACTAATGTTATCAGATCAAGAAATCTTGCATTTAGACGAAGACGTAAATGATAAACTCACATCTTGGAACAATCCTACTAATCTATTTACTTCACAAAAAAGCATCACTTTGAGAAACTTATTAAGCCATCAATCTGGACTCATTGATCCACCTAATAGTTTTGAACATTATACACCTGCAAAAGGCTTACCTAATATGTCTGAGCTCCTTTCCGGTAAAACACTATATTGCCCCGTACCTATAGAGGTAACTTATAAACCAGAAAGTGAATTTCACTACTCAGACGCAAACTTTTGTATAATCGAACTACTACTAGAAGATATTACAGGAAGATCATTTAGTCAGTTAGTAGAAGAACACATCTTCCAGCCATTACAAATGAAAAATAGTACACTTTTTTCTCCAAAAGACATAGATAAAACCGATGTTTTTGCTTGCGGACATAATAAAGATAGAACTGTAACAAATGAGAAGTATCCATTTTATCCATTCGCAGCTGCTTCAGGTATTTGGACAACACCAACTGACTTATCAGCTTTAGTTATTGAAATCATTCATTCCTTACAAGGAAAGGGCAAACTAAAACTTTCTCAAAAATTAGTAATAGACATGATTTCTCCTCAAGGTTGCTCAAAATGGACTGGATTGGGTGTTTTTCTAGATGATTCTAATGGGAAATTACAGGTTTATTCACTCGGATGGGGCGTTGGATTTCAATGTATGATGGTTTGTTATCCATACTGCGGGAATGTTGCTGTTATTATGACCAATTCCGATTTAGGTGTTCATCAAATGGAAGGGATCATTGGTGAGGTTGTAAAAACGTTATCCTTATAATGAAAATAAAGAAGCTGTTCCTTCCAGCATCTTTATCTATATAACATTTTTCGCAACAATTTTTATATGTTCTGGTGCGATAATCTCCGTTATACTTTCTTGGAAATCTTCCCGCAACATTTCTTCCAAATGTTCTAACTGCACTTCAACATGAGTGCATTCTAAATTATGTATATTTAACAGTGCATAATGATCTTTTTTCTTAATTACTAAATATTGATTTTCCTCTGTCACAAGTACAGAACCTAATCGGACTCCTAGTAAGCGTTGATCATCAAACTTCATAATTACTTCTCCTTCCCTCATATAAACAAAACTACAATGAAAATAATTACATTTATGGAAAAACACGCTTATTTAGAATATATCATAATTTACTAAAATAGAAATATCTTTTTCTGTTTTAATAAAAATCCCTATTTTTTCATATATTTCGATACAAAAAACTTTCTCAACATTAAATTTGAATTTTCAGTTTTTAATTCTATGAAAATCTATTATAATAAAGTTAATAAATGTTTGACCTCTCCTAATTCATGTACATATGGATGATCAGTAGTTATTGCTACTGATCTATTTTTTTGATTTCAGAAAGTACATACGCTGCATCCTTTCCTACACCACAAATAAGTGCGGAACCCCTTTGAGATTGCCACGGTAATCCGATATAATACAATCCTTTTACTGGACTGATTCCCTTTATATGATTAGGAAATCCTTTCTCATTCACTGCCTGTTCAATTTCAATCCAATTATAATTTTGAACAAAACCAGTTGACCATATAATGCTTTCTGCACTATAAGTATCACCATTCTGAAACATAATGTTATTTCCTGATGCACTTACTACTTTTTCTTGCAGTTTGATTGCTCCATTACGAATAAGTTTCTTACCTTCAAAACCGAAAATAGGGTCCTTTCTCTTCTGAAACCATCTTCCCCTCTTTGTATTTATTTCAGCGTACAATAAACCCACTTTTTCTAGCAGATTAAAAATACTTTTTCCAAAAAGTTGTAACGGTAAAAACGTTAAAGGATGACTAATAGACACCGTAACTTCATGAGTCTTTGCCAGTTCTACTGCAATTTGCATTCCTGAATTCCCACCACCTACTACTAGTACTTTTCCCTTAGGAATTTGTGATGGTGATTTATATTGTGATGAATGTATTTGAAAAATATGTGATGATAGATTTGCTGAAACTGAGGGAATAAACGGTTGCTGAAAACCACCTGATGCGATAATAACTTTTTTCGTTTGTAAAATTTCTGTAGGAGTGTGTAATTCAAATATTTCTTTTTCTTTCTTTATCTTTAAAACTTCCGTTTGTAATTGTACCGGTAATTGAAAATGTCTTGCATATTCTTCTAAATAAGTTGCAATTTCATCTTTATATGGAAATTCATTTTTTTCACCTATTAACGTCATACCCGGCAAGCTACTGTAAGACCTTGAGGTAAAAAGCTGCAAAGAATCATATCGATTTCTCCATGAATCACCAACTCGTTTTCCTGCCTCAAGTAATAAAAAATTATACCCTTCTTGCTTCAAGTAATATCCCATTGTTAATCCAGCTTGACCCGCCCCAATAATAATTAGGTCTTTCATTCTAATCCCTCCTCTTCTTAAACGTATGAATACTTGTTCATATATTCATACGTTTCCATAATCATAACATTTTCTTTTTATATGATTCAATATCTACTCAAAATAAAAAAGAGCAGTTCACTGCTCTATGAACTACTCTTCATTCCATTTCTACAATTTTTCCTCGTACAGTGTAATTCTATTTGAAAACGGATCAATTACAGTTAATTCAATTGTACCCCAAGGTGTTTTTTCTATATTCGGCTTCGAATAAGCATATTCTTTACTTAATAATATAGAATGATAATCCTTTACATCATCTATTTTGATCCGAATCGCACCACCTGGTGAGGCATCACCATGATGTTCTGATAAATGTATCACAGCATCCTGTAACGAAATTTGCAAATATAATGGCATATTTTCCTCATACCGATGTTCCCAATCCAGTTTAAATCCTAAAAAACCTAAGTAAAATAGTTTTGCTTTTTCAATATCAAAAATTCTAAATATAGGTGTTATCATTTATACTCTCCTCCTATTTATAAACATCTGCTGCCAATTCTCTCAAAACATCCACGTTTACTACTTCATAGCATCCATCGTTCTTCTTTATTATCTCTTTATCACAAAAAATATTTAATGTTCGCAACAAATGCCGATAGCTCGTTCCTAACAATTCCGCTATTTCCGTTAAATTCCCACTAAATACAATTCTATTTTCATGCTGAACTGCTCGTTCCCCTGCTGCTAACATGTAACTCGCAAGTCTATTTTCAAGCGGATACAATAAATTAATTGTACTATTTTTTGAAAGTCGATTTAACTTATGTGCTAACGATCCACAAATACATCTTAAAAATTTCGCATCATGAAATAGCTGATTTCTCACTTTTCCTAATGGTAAACCAACACAATATGAATCTGCCATTACTTGTACATTTGAAGTAATCCTTTGGGAATGAATTAACTCCACATCTCCAAGTAACTGCAAACTATCATAAAAACACAGTAATACGGATTTCCCGTTACTTAATGTGTTAAACGCTTTCGCTTTTCCTTCAACAAAGAAATATAAATAATCTATCTCTTCATTTTCTCTACAAATAAACTCATTCTTTTTAAAAAATATAAGTTCCATATATGGCTTCATATCATGACTAAAAAATGAATCAATATTATTTTTCTTCATATACTCTGCTAATTTAATAGAATTACATACTTTCTTCATAGTTCCCCACCTTTACAACTCATCCCCATTGTAATCAAAATTTTCTTCTTCCACTATGACATATGTCATAGTAATACACAATTTCAGCATGATACAGTCATTACAAATATGAAATACAAAGGGGATATTGCATTGTATAACTTTCTTTCTGTCTTTATTGGTGTGCTCATCGCCGTTATGCTTCCATTGAATGGGATTTTATCTGAGTTAATTGGCAAGTATACAGCAAGCGTGGTCATTCACCTTGTCGGTTTAATTGCAGTTATTTTCGTTTTAATCTTAAACAAACATAAAATTCATTTCGATAAAGGTATTCCGCTTTTTTTATATAGCGCTGGAGCGATTGGAGTATTCACTGTTCTTTTTAATAATATAAGTTTCTCCGTCCTTGGTGCCTCTATTACGATCGCATTAAGTTTACTCGGCCAATCCATTGCTTCCATCATTATCGATCATTTCGGCTTATTAGGAATGAAAGTTGCAAAGTTTGAAAAGAAAAAACTAGTTGGATTAGTATTCATCTCTTCTGGGATTATTATCATGACAATATATTAATGGGGGCAAAAATATGTTATATATTACTATCGCTATTTTAGCTGGTGTTTCTATCGTCGTTGCTAGAATTATTAACGCGAATTTAGCAAAGGAAATTGGAAACTGGGAAGGCACGTTTTTCAATTATATTACTGGATTATTTTTCTCTATGTTATTTTTAATTTTCAGTTCAGATTCATTGTATATCCCTATTCATAAATTGCAATCTATTCCTATCGCCGTATACTTAGGCGGATTAGTAGGCGTTATCGTTATTTCATTATCCAACTATATTACTCCTAAAATATCAGCCTTTTATTTAACATTACTCATCTTTATCGGACAATTATTTGCGGGGACTATTATTGATTTCTTCCTAACAAATGAACTCTCAATTGGTAAAGTTATCGGTGGCATTTTCGTATTAATTGGGCTCACTTACAATTTACTCATAGATCGCCCGATAAAAACTGTGAAGCATAACCAAGTTCAACTATAATACTTTACGCTTACCTATCATATATTAATAGAAAAGCTCTTCACACGAAGTAATAGAGAGGAGAAAATCCTATTAAAAAAATTATTTTATTGCTAGGTAGTGTATTGATTATTTGTGGAATTGTATGGTTTATAAACTCGGGAAAATCTATTCAAGATCTCTATACTGCAAATAAACCGAAAAAGAAAGCTACTATTATTTCAAGCTCGCGAGATCCAAATGAGCCTCCTGTTTTTTTAGGTAAACAGGAAATAAAAGATATACATGTCGAATCAATTAAAACAAAACAGGATATCTTTCTCACAAAAACAGATGAATTAAAAACATTTATTAACAGTATGAATACCGCAAAAAAAGGCAAATTAACATTGGATGAAGAAGGATCAGATTTAATAGATTGTGATATGTGGATTACTTTCGAGGATGGAACTTATAAAAAATATTTCATATGGATAGTTGATCATCACAGCAGCGAAGTGATGATTGCTCAGCAAGATACTCCTGATGATGTAAACCTTACGTACTATCAGTTAAACGAAGATAGTTCAAAAAAAGTTTATAATTTATTTAAAAAAATTATTTGAACGAAAAAGTCATGAGCACGCGAACTCATGACTTTTTGCACTATATATACTCAGGGAACACTCTACAACCCTTTTCCTGCTCTATATCATGACCAAAGAAAACAATTGGTTTCTCTTTCGCCACAACTCCTTTTAAACGTTTAATTGAAGATAAAGCTAATTCTGGATCAAATCCTGCGAACGGCACTTCATCTTCAAAATTCTCTTTCGTGTACGATGCATCAATCGTTAATAAAACTGAACCGGATTGCTCCGTCTCAATGAATAGCGACTGATGGCCTGGAGAATGGCCTGGCGTATACAATAATTGAACACCTGGTACCACTTCATAATCCCCTTCAATAATTTTGTAGTTCAAATGCGGTAATATACATTCTTTCATATATTCTTCTCTATGAAGTGCTGCCTCATATTCCGTTCGCTGCACAATAATCGGTGTATTTGTAAAAACACCGTTTCCTCCTGCATGATCAAAATGTAAGTGAGAGCTAATAATATATAAAAGGTCGTCCGGCTCATACCCTACAAGCTTTAATATATTCACAATTCTATCTTCTTCAGTCATTTTCGGTAAAATCTGTCCTTCAACAAATGTACCGTTAAAAAGCCCTTCATTATTAACTGCACTTTCTGGCATACCTGTATCTACTAAAATAGGACCTTCTTCTGTCTCCAAAAGATAACACCATACCGGCAAGTTTAATAATTTTCCCGGTGTTAACGTACTGTTAACAGACGAATGATCCAACATACAACGACCTGCTGGGATGAAATAAAGTTTCTTTACTGTCATTATGTATCCACCTTTACATTTAGTTTGGGATAAAGTAATACAGTAAAAAATTCTTCTTTTTAGAAATAAACTCCTTCTAGACTATCAGTACAGCTTACATAAAAATGAAACATTAACACCGATTAACGCTGAAAACTTAAAGAAAGTACATGCACTACTTGAAAGCGGGCACACCATTTGGAAAATCATATTAGAGAAATTTTAATCATGATAGTGACAGATAGTATGTGAAGTTATATTAACGATTTTTCGAATATATCTATCATAACGTACAATATATCAACGATTTTTCAAATATATCTATCACAAATCAAATTATATCGATTTATCGACAAATAACAACAATAAGAAAAGGCTGTTCCAGATGAACAGCCTTTTCTTTATTTACTTGAAATCTCTTTATTATTTTGAACGTCTAACGGAGCTCGCTTTCCTATTCCGAAAGCATAGAAACTAATTGTAACGATAGCTAAGAAAATAATACCTACAACTAATGAAATACGAGTATCATCGTTAAACCACATTCCGATTAATACCATAATTAAAAAGGCAATTGTTAAATAGTTTGTAACAGGAGCAAATGGCATTTTGAACGGATGATCTTTCATCTCTGCTCCCTTTTCTTTTCTAAAATTAATTTGACTAATTAAAATGACAAACCATGGTACCATTCCAGGAAGTACACTCGCACTATATACATATACGAATAAGTTTTTCGGTGCGATGTAACTTAAAACAACACCAACCGCCAGACCGATAATTACGCCAACTGTACCAAATAAAGGTACACCATTTCCAGAAAGTTTCGTGAAATATTTCGGTGCTTGTCCATTTACACCTAACGTATAAAGCATACGACCAGCACTATAAATACCACTATTACAACCAGACATTGCTGCTGTAATTACAACGAAGTTAATAAGTCCAGCAGCTGCCGTAATACCAACTTTCGCAAAAGTTGCTACGAACGGACTACCAATTGTACTTAATTGATCCCACGGATACACAGTTACAATAACGAAAATAGCACCAATATAGAAAATTAAGATACGCCAAATTGTACTTTGAATCGCTCTTGTAAGTGTCTTCTTTGGATCCTTCGCTTCACCAGCAGTAATACCGATTAATTCCACACCTTGGTATGCACCAACTACAAGTGATAAAGCAAAGAAGAATCCTGAAAAACCACCTGTAAAGAAACCGCCATTTGACCAAAGATTAGATATGCCAATTGCTTCTCCACCGTTACCAATTCCAAAGAAAATAAGGCCAAATCCTGCAATAATCATTAATAGAATCGTAACGATTTTAATCATCGCAAACCAAAATTCAAATTCACCAAATGACTTAACAGAAATTAAGTTAGCTGCGCCAAGAATGACCATTGCGATTATACCTGGTATCCAAGCTGGTAAGTCCGGGAACCAATATTGCATATACGCTCCAACCGCGATAATTTCTGACATCCCAACAATAACCCACTGGAACCAGTTACTCCAAGCTGTCATATAACCAGCTAGCGGATGAATATACTTATGACCGAACGTCGCAAATGAGCCTGTACTTGGCTCCATATACAACATTTCTCCCATGGCACGCATGATGAAGAAGATGAAAATACCTGCAATTGCATAAGCAAGCATTACTGACGGACCTGTCCATTTAATTGTGCTGGCTGACCCCATAAACAAACCAACACCAATCGTTCCGCCTAAAGCAATCATTTGAATATGACGTGCTTCTAAACCTCTTTTCAATTCTTTGTTTGCCACTTCACTTCCCCCTCTTAGATGATTCATAGCCGCATTTTAACACAAGATGCTTTCCCCTAATTCCTTTCGGCCCTGAAAATGATGAAGCAAACGTCATTTTACACTAGCTTTAAAGCTATCCTAAAATCGTTTTGTGCTCCTAATAAAATTTTCAAAACCTTTCATCTTCCAATATTCTATAAATCTTAAAATTACTTACCTTATATTAATTCATTAATCTGAAAAATTCAATTATTTTTTCAATAAATTATTATACATAAGCCTGATTAATTTTTAACTAAATTAACAATAAAATACATCTATTCAATATGATTCCGGCATGTATATTATTACAATATAAATAACAGAGGAGAGCATTTCTTTCTCGGTTTCATATGTCAAATACTTCAACCTTTATAGTTGATAACGTAATTTCCCACACATTCGATTTATATACCAATGAGAAATTTAATATATTAATAAACTACTAACTTCTTTACCCCAGCCAAAATATAAAAGAGTCTCATTAAAAAATGAGACTCTTTTACAATTTCATATTTAAATCGATTTCGAAGTTTGCTTACCAAAGATAAATACCCTAGTAAACACTACCATTATAACTACTATAACCAGAAAATAAAGTGGCATCACCAGTAACGAGCCCGTATGCAGCTGACTCATCCCCAAAATTGTCATCGTTACAATTACATAGTATCCTAAGCTAAACAATGCTCCGGCTGTACCAATAACATCTTGAAAATCTACTAATGCTAAACTTAAACAGTTAGGCAACGCTACTCCAATTCCTAATAGCAATATAAACATCGCTACTAAAAATCCAATCATATATATTATGTTTGGATTTGATCCAACAAACGTAATAACAGACAAAAGAATAGCTCCCCCTGTCATTACAAGACAACCGACATATATAATCTTCTCTGGTTTATAGGTGGCAAGCAATCGTTTCGAAACTTTCGCTCCAACAATAGAAGCAGACGCTACAACAATTCCTAGAAATCCATACATACTAGGCGATAATTGAAAGTATTCAATAAAGATAAACGGCGCTTCTGCATAATAGCTAAATAAAACACCATTTGCTCCTCCAATTAATAGCCCATATGTTACTACTTTCGGATTTGTAATTAGCCTCTTCAAGACTGAAAACACATTTATTTTATTCGTTACTGAACCCGTCTTAGTTTCGGGAAGAGAAACTAATGTATATAGAAAAATTCCGCCACTCATAACTACTAAACTTAAAAATACTATTTTAAATCCAAACATTTGATCAAGAAAACCACCAATTAAAGGTCCTATCGCTGGTGTAAAAGCAATGACTGCCGAAATTTGAGCAAACATAACATGCCGCTTATGCCCTTCTACACTTTCCCGAAGAATCGTTTGTGTAATAACGGATCCTGCACTTGCTCCAAACGCTTGAATAAAACGACTTACCAATAAAACTTCAATGGAATTTGCAATAAAGCATAAGAAACTCCCAACGCCATATATTACAATTCCAAATAACATTGCTGGGCGACGGCCAATTATATCTGATAACCACCCAATAAAAAATACACCTAACGCAAATCCAGCAAAATACACACTAAGTGTTAACTGCACCTCATTATTACTTACATGTAATGCCTTTGAAATGTCTGGTAAAGACGGTGTGTAAATCGTTTCACTAATTTGCGGAAATGCGACAAGAATAATCATTAACAACAGTGATGGTACTGAGACTTTTTTCATTTTTCATACCCTCCTATAACTTTGAAAATCTCAGAAGTAAAAAGACTTTCCTAAGCTACGGAACAGGAGGGGCCATGATAGAAATCCGGTCATAAAACAACAAAGAAAACACCTCAATTACGTATGTTAATACTTATAGGAGGGTAATATTAACATTGATTTTAAAACATACTTTTTCAATTATATTACATATTACTTTTATTTTTCTAGTATTAACGTTCAAATGTTCTTTTTATATTAGTGAACAACTAATACACACCATAGAAGATAACTACTTGATATAACCACCTTATTATGGAATAATTAGAAATAGTTTGAATCTATAAACCTAATTATAAAATGATAGACTCATATATTCCTAATGTCATAAAGCTGAACAAGTAGGAGGACTTTCGTAATGATTGAAATTTTAAGGACAGTAGTAAACTTTCTAATTTCTCTATTCTCAGGAGAATTACCATTTGTATATTATGTATGGATTATTACCCTATTCCTAATTCAAATAACCCAATCTACTCTAAACTATAAACTCTTTAACAAGAAAGACAATTTAAGCACTTATATATCGGAAGGATTACTTGCTTTTATTATTTTATTGTTTGGAGGAATATTAGTATCTAAGTTACTTGCTTACATAATAGACGATCCTACTATTAGTATGACGAATTTAACACATTATTTTGTTTCTATTATCATATTAACTATATTTGTCGTAATAACCTGTGTTAAAGACTTTATAGAGACATCTATAAAGAATAAAAATATATCTCTTTTGAGCTTTTTAGTAATTTCCTTCATAACAAGTATACTTTCATTCAAGTTTTTATTACCTTTAATTGAAGGTTCTTTTTCTCTTTCTAAATCTTTTATAACTACTTTAATCATTCTAGTAACTGTATCCATTCCTCTATTAATTTCTTTAGAGGAAAAATATGCAGGTGAAAAGGAAACGGAAAATTTATAGCTTCTCATTTACATAAAAGAAAGAGGGAGCTCCCCTCTTTCTTTTATATCGTTCTATTTCACAAGACTAAATCATTCCTTTGAATATCAATCCTAAAACTGACATTATTATCGCGCTAATAATAATTCGCAAAATCCAAGTTGTGTTTGTACTTATTTTTTCTAATTGCTTATTGATTGTTGCTATGTCTTTCTCATTAATAGTAGTACGCGTTTCTAAATTTCGAATGTCTCTCATAATTTCTTTTTGCTCCGCCTTGAGACTGTCAATTTTAGCGTAAACATCTTCCATATATTCACACCCTCTGTTCATCTTAATAGAAAAATCTATATATATTATGAGACAACCCTCTTACCTGTGAATACATTGCGTATATCCGCGTACCAAATTATTTGTACAATCTAATTGAATTACTCACATGTTTCCATTCTTCTATTTATAAATTAGCGTTAAGATAGATTAAAATTTAAAAAGGAATCCCTTGTTTATTTAACAACAAACAAGGTGCAATCCAACATTCGGGAGCACCTACGATAATTTCTATTGTTTTCATATTTACAACTCCATATAATCAGTATGATTTTCTGAAGAAGCCACTTTTTGAACTGCTTAAAGTATACTAATATGAATACGAAATAGCTGTATTGATAAACTCTCTAGAACAATAAATATACTGGCTGAAACGGATCTATATCCAATATTTTTTCCAGTAACATGAATGGTTATTTCTGATAAATACGTTTGTATATCATTGTTTTCAAAAATTTCATCCTCAACCTTTACAATATCTGCTTCACAATCTACTTCTTTAAAAGTTTTCAATAATTTTGTTTCCAATAAACTACAATCAAAGCTCTCATCTTTTATTACGGCAAATTTAACCTTCATATCGATTTCCCCATTTTTAACAAACTAAAATCACTAAATCAATATAAATATATATTATTCTATTAAATAATTCAAAATATATGTTTCTTATAAACCATTACTAAATCCCAGTTCTAAGGCTTTATATAAAAAAGAAAACAAATAAAGTGAAACTTTAATCAGCCCTCACCAATCGGACTTTTACAAGATTAAAAAATTACTCTTTCAATTGCTAAACTAATTAATATATAATCCCTCTGTGCTCAGTAGTTCGAAATTTTTTTATTTTTAATTCATAGATTCTGAGAACTTTTTGCTTTAATATTAATAAGTCGCTTCTTAAATTCTGTAATATTGGAAATAACTATATAGTGAAACAAATTAACTATTAGGAGTGCTATTGATGTTTGATATACTTCGTCTCTTAATTATTTTTTTCATTGCTATCTTTTTATTTTTCTCCATAATAATGGAGTTTAAAAAACCTCAAAAAAGTGTATTTTGGTTTTCAATTGAAGTCTTATCTCTTCTAGGGATTATAATGCTTTTTAAAGATTTTTTATCAAAAATATAACTTAATCCACGAATAATAACGTGTTTCAAATACAATACCTTTATCTTTTGAACGACCTTATCTCTTCTTAAAGATTCTTGTTTTTATCCTATTTCTTAACAAGATCTCTACCTTAAGTTGTCTTTTCTTTATAAAAAATAGCCCGCCTATTTCTGTAGGCGGACTATATCTTTATTACACCATACAAAAGTATAATTTCTTCTCCACTCAAACTTTATGTAATGATACAAATTCTAAATAAATTATTATCTTTTCTACATTCTTATTATTATTTTTTGTTCATAAATTCGTAACACATATATATGAGTTATCATGCTAAAATTAGTTTATTCAATAGAAGTTATTCTTAATGAATCGATAATTTTTAATACCCTGTTTAAAGCCTCGCCCCCCTGCGAGGCTTTTTCCTATTTAACTAGAGTAATGGTTATCAACTGTTACTATGCTGCTACGGATCCTACTTTTAGCTATTCAGTATCAGCACACGTAAAATTCTTTCCTCCATCATTTGATTTACAAACTGTATTTATCGATTTTTCGGTTATTTTTTCACTTTCATTAGAAACTTGATCTAAATTCATTCGATATACTTGTTCCGGATTTTCTTTTGAATTTCCTTCAATATGAATTGTACGATTGAACATCTCAGCCGTGAAGCTGCTAGATGTATTTATCATTTTTACTCCATTATTTTCACCTACATAGCGTTCAACTACTCTTTCGGCTTCTTTAAGTTGTTGAGATGTAGGATACGGTATAGATTCCGCTAAAATAACTACACCTACTAAATATGTAATATACAAACCACCTGCAATCAAGATAACTTTCTTTACTGTTTTATTAATCATGCTCTAACTCCCTTTTCTTATTTCACTATTAAAATATATAATTTTCCTAATTTACATCAACTTCTTTTTAATACATAACATTCGTTTTACATTTTATAAAAAGCACCTCTCTTACTAATTTTCAATTTGATAATATCATTTTATTTATCGTTTTTCAATAAATAATTATTATTAAACGTTTTATTTTTACTGTTTTTATTTTTGATTCAATTTAAAAACAAGTGACTTATTTAAGTCCACTACATCATCAGCAAGTTTGAAAATTTGTTAATTACTAAAATAAAAAAGAGCAATTATATGTAAATCCCCCTCGTTATACCTATGTAGGTCAGTAGTTTAGCTTCAGCACTCACTCTATTTGAGAATACTTTACCAAATATTCGATCTAATGATAAAATTGACCAAATTAATATTTTCGCCCATCACTGTATCAAAAAGTACAATAAAGTAAGACTTTAATCGGTGGGGGTTTTGTTCCCCCCCACTGATTATTAGCCCTCACCTAATGTCTTTGCTTCCGCTGAATTTTGAGGTGAGGGTCTTACTGCCTGGAAAATAGCGGGATAAAGAAAAAATAGCACTCTCACGATTAAGTAAACGCGAGCTTTTTCTTCTATCTACTTACTATTTAAGGTTAATAGTTTAGTAACAAGATTTAAAAATTCGACTTAAATTCATTGATGAATGGAGAGGTTTATATGAAATTAAAAGACAAAGTGGCAATCATAACTGGTGGTGCAAGTGGAATTGGCGAATCTACTGTTCGTCTTTTTATCGAAGAAGGTGCAAAAGTAGTTATTGCTGACTTTTCTGAACGTGGAAAAGAACTATCAGATGAATTGAATGCACATGGATATAATACGTTATTTATTAAAACTGATGTAACAAAAGAGGCAGATATTAAACAGCTAATTCATGAGACAGTAAGTACATACGGTAAATTAGATATTATGTATGCCAATGCCGGCGTTGCTGATGATGCACCGGCAAACGAATTATCCTATGAAAAATGGAAAAGAACTATTGATATTAATTTGTCTGGGGTATTCCTTTCTGATAAATATTCGATTGAACAATTTCTTAAACAAGGTACAGGTGGTGTCATCGTTAACGCTGGTTCGATTCATAGTTTTGTTTCATTACCTACCCCAACAGCATACTCCTCTGCAAAAGGTGGTGTGAAACTATTAACTCAAAATTTATGTACTGCCTACGCTAAATATGGAATACGTATTAATGCGGTGTGCCCTGGTTATATTGACACCCCTTTACTGGGCAGTGTTAATCCTCAACAGAAAGAATATTTAACTTCACTTCATCCGCAAGGCAGACTTGGAACACCAGAAGAAGTCGCTAAAGCTGTCTTATTTTTAGCAAGTGATGATGCTAGTTTTGTTAACGGTACAACACTTCTTGTTGATGGAGGCTATACTGCACGTTAATTTAAAAATTTTGAAGCACCCTAAAAAATGTATAGTCTTCAACAAGAAAAAGCGCCATCACAAGTGACGGCGCTTTTTCTATGTAAGAGCAACTAGAAGGTATCCTTCTAGCCTACTCCCATTTATAAGTCCAAAACTGTTCAAGTTGCAGCCATTTTAATGTTGCTGCATCTTTGTTTTTTATTTTTGCATGCGTGTCTTCAAGCATTGCTTCTGTTTGTGAACGGTGCGCACCTAATGCAGTTAATTTATGATCAAATACTTCACTAATGTTATTTACAACATCCGGTTCTCCTAATACTGCTTCACGATTTTTCGTAATCGCAACAGCATGAATAACTGGGCGCTCTTCTTTTGGCATACGTGATACAGCGCGAACGACAGCGCGGCCAAATGCATTATGATCTGGATGTACACCGTGCTCTGGATAAAATGTAATAATTCGAGATGGATTTACTTCTTGAATGATTGCTTCAATTTTGTCAGCAACGAAATCAACATCTTCAAATTCTAACGTTTTATCATGGAAGCCAAGCATTCTTAAATCTTTAATACCCATCGCTTCACAAGCATCTTTCAATTCTTTCTTACGGATATGTGGGATCGTTTCACGGTTAGCGAATACGTTCTTACCCATGTTACGTCCCATTTGTCCTAGAGTACCACATGCATATGTTACAGGTACTCCTTGATCTGTTAATAAGCGAATTGTTCCTCCCGCAGCATATGCTTCATCATCTGGATGCGGAAATACAACAAGTACATGTCTCTCCATAAGTTTCCCTCCTTCTTACTTAAATGGTGTTAAGCTTAACTCAAGTGCAACTGCTAGACGACCTAAATTATCATGTCCAGCTAATAATAAACGCTCTTGATCGTCTACTTCCCAGTGCGTAATACCTTCAGCATATACCCAACCGTGATCCATTTTCAGACCAACTCGGTATGGATTTGTTCCAGTTATCTTCCCGCGTTCAAAACGGATAATCGCATTTCGAATGAAAGCACCAACTGTCATCATCTTTTCATTTATGTGTGATGCATACGCTCCGTTTGTCGTTTCTAAATGAATATATACATCTTTATTTACAAAACGTTCAATTTCATTTTGAATAAGAGAACTATCTTTTACTATTTCCATCGGAATTCACCTCTTTAAACCATTTTACGCAAAAATAATGTAAATTGCTATCTCTATATTAGAGGACAACGCTCACTTTTCCTAATAATTTGCACTGTGTTTTTTATATTTTTTATATGATATGTAAAAAATACATTTTTTCCTTCACTTTGTTAAATAGTTTTCTTTCTTTTTTGAATTTGCTACAATATATTTTATCCCGTATTATTGCAGCGAGATACATTTCGACAATTGAATACATAATTTAAAGAAGGTGACATGATTGGAACAGTCAGCACATGAAGTAGCAAATTGGCAATATTATTTTGCAATTGCCGTATTTTTAATCACGTACGGATTTATTATTTCTGAGAAATTGAATCGTGCTGTAATCGCACTATTCGGTGCTGCTATTATGATTATTTTTGGAGTTGTAGATTTACATACTGCTTTCACATCACATATTCAATGGGAAACGATTACCCTTTTAATTGGGATGATGATTCTCGTACATATTACGAGTCAATCAGGCGTCTTTGAATTTGTGGCCATTAAAGCGGCAAAAGCAGCTGGCGGAAAACCGATTCGCATTTTATTATTACTATCCCTATTAACTGCCGTCGGATCAGCATTTTTGGACAATGTAACGACTGTTTTATTAATCGTTCCTGTTACATTATCCATTACACGTATTTTAAAAGTAAATCCTGTGCCTTATTTGATTTCAGAAGTGCTGTTTTCAAATATAGGCGGAACAGCAACATTAATCGGTGATCCACCTAATATTATGATTGGATCAGCAAATAAGCATTTAGACTTTAACGCCTTTTTACTTAACTTAGCTCCAATCGTAATTATTATTTCTATCGTGACACTTGGCATTATTTACTTCATGTATCGTGACAAACTAAAAACAACACCTGAACAAATCGAAAAACTAATGGCATTAAACGAAAAAGATTACATTAAAGATCAAAGCCTCCTTTTAAAATCTATTTCGATTTTAGGACTCACTATTTTAGGCTTCGTACTTCATTCGATTATTCATGTAGACGCTGCCGTTATCGCGATGACAGGCGCTACACTTCTTATGTTAATCGGCGTGAAAGAACATGATATTGAAGATGTATTTGCCCACGTTGAATGGGTTACCATTTTCTTCTTCGCCGGACTATTCGTTCTCGTTGGCGGGTTAATTGATATCGGACTTATCTCTTCACTTGCAAGAGAAGTAATCGATGTAACAAACGGTGACATCGGATTCGCAGCTATACTTATTTTATGGGTATCTGGCATCGCATCTGCGACAATCGACAACATCCCATTTGTCGCAACGATGATTCCTCTTATTCAAGACTTAGCTACAGGACTCGGACTATCTGTCGATTCTCCGCAAATCGAAGTACTATGGTGGGCGTTATCTCTTGGAGCTTGCTTAGGAGGAAATGGAACGCTAATCGGAGCATCTGCAAACGTAGTCGTTGCTGGTATTGCAAAACGTGAAGGACATGGCTTCTCTTATATGGACTTCTTAAAAATTGGTTTACCATTAACTATTGTTGCACTCTTGTTATCACATGCTTATATATATTTACGTTATTTAATGTAAAAGTTGTATTGCATGACATTATATCGTCAAATACAAAAGGTTTGCAGCATCGTGCTGCAAACCTTTTTTTATCACCAAAATATACCGATAATTGCTAAACCACCTAAAATCATACCACCAATTTGTCCGATAATTGTTGGTGATAATTGAACACCTTTTCTCACTTCAACAACTGGTCTTTCGTGCCTTAGTTGCTGCACTTCACTTTGAAGTTGGTGCACACTTCCGTGTAACTCTTTAATAAGTTCTTTTAATTCGGCGACCTCTTCATTTACTGGTTTTTCCTTTTCTAAATTCATTTTGCATGACTCCTTATAAATTCAATCAACACACTGTAAATTTTCGCCAATTACCATTATATCTCCTGCATACTACATATATAATTTCGAATGTACTTTCTAACCTTGCCGCTCTATCCATTCATCTCGCAATATCCCCATAATCATACGGTCAAAACACTTCCCATCTCTTTGAACCGCTTCTCTCATACAGCCTTCCATTTCAAAACCCATCTTTTTATACAATGCAATGGCAGGTTTATTATACGAAATAACATCGAGACCGATGCGGTGTAAATTCAATTCATAGAAAGCATACTTTAGAATAAGATGTATTGCTTCTTTCCCATATCCTTTTCCTCTATCATTCGCATCTCCTATACCAATGGCTAATAAACCTGTTCTATTATTCCACTCTATACCATGAATCGCCACAAAACCAATTAAGCGATCTTCTTGAACTGCCCTTACCATGAAAGAAACACTATTCGATCTTCGTCCTTTTAATAACCCATTACTTGCTATTTCATTTAAAGATTGCGGGAATGCTACATCTGTATCAACATTTCTTAAATACTCACTATCTTCTTGCCACATAGCCATTACTTCAGCATCTGTTTCTCTCATAGCTGATAATTTAATCGTTTTATTTCGAAAAAGATTCATTGTCATTTCAAACTCCCCCTTTTTTAATAACGGGGATACTTATTTTAGCCTATTTATCCCCTTGTTCCATAAACTGCTTTATAAACGGGATACTTACAATAAGCGCTGACATTGGCACATCTCCTCTACACGAAATTAACTTCATTGTATAATTTTTCGTTTATTCTAACAATAATAAAAAGCCCTCCAAATTTAGAGGGCCTTTCCTAATAGCAAAACTATATTATTTCGTAAACATTTTCTCCGCTTCATCCATTGCCATTTTGTTTCCTAAAGCAGAATAGTCAAGCCATGGTTGATCATTGATAATGTATACATGCTTGCCTTTAACTGCTTTTAAGTCTTTCCAAATTGGTGTTTCTTGAAGTTGTTTAAATGCTGCTTTTGCTTTGTCATCTCTATTTACAACAACGAAAATCGCATCTGCATCAAAGTCAGGTAATACTTCTTGTGAAATGACTTCGAAAGGACGGTTTCCATCAATTTTCTCTACACCATTTGCAGGTTGTAACCCTAGGTCTTGGAATAAAATTGGTCCCATCGGTCTTTTCGTACTAAATACACGCAATTCTTTTGCAGTAACGCGAATTGCCATTACTTTTTCGTTATTACCTAGCTCTTTATCTATTAAACCTTTTACTCGTTTTGATTGCTCTTCGTAATCTTGAATATATTTATCTGCTTCTTTCTCACGGTTTACAAGTTTACCAACTTGTTTTAAATGCTCTCTCCACGTACCTTCATCTAAATTGAAAGAATGTGTTTTTGCAATTTTTTCGTATTTCGCTACATCTTTACCAGCATATTTTTCATCAACATAAATGTCAGTTGGCTTTAATTGAAGTAACGCTTCCATATTCGGATCTGTTACAACACCAAGCTTCTTCGTATCTTTCAACTTCTCTTTAGCGTGCGGTAAGAAATCTTTTAAATCTCCACCAATAACAGAACCTACTGGTGTAATTCCTAATGCAAGTAAATCATTTGTTAAATGAATAGACATTGAAGCAATTTTTGGATCATTACTTTTTTCCGTTTTTTTCGTTGCCTCTTCATTAGCTTTCGTTTGACCACATGCTGCTAATACTAAAATACACATCATGCTAAATAAAATAGTAAGTTTCTTTTTCATATGTTCTCCTCTTTGAAGTATTTATTTTGTTTTTGTAAGTAAATAAAGAAAATACGGTGCTCCTAAAGCTGCCACTACTACACCAGCTGGAATAGAGTTTGGCTCAAATATAGAACGACCTATCGTATCTGCTAGCACTAAAATAATCATTCCGATAATGCCAGCTAAAGGAAGAAAGTGTTGATATGTAGTACCTACTAACTTCCTTGCGATATGCGGAGCAACTAAACCGATAAAACCAATTCCTCCTGCCATCGATACACTTGTGCAAGATAATCCGACCGCTGTAGCTAAAAGTAATAACCGTTCTTTTTGAACAGAAACACCAAGTCCTGCCGCTACACTATCACCTAGTGACAATGCATTTAACGTTTTAGATTTTAGCCACGCATAAGGGGTTAGTATGAAAATCCAAGGTAATAATGCAAAGACATGAATCCAATCCCTTCCCCACACGTTACCAACTAGCCATCTAGAAGCGAATGTATACGTCTCATCATTTAACTTGAGAGAGAAAAATAACGAAATTGCACTAAAGCCAGCTGAAACTGCAATACCAACGAGAATAAGTCTAATGGGAAGTAAACCTTTTGACCGATCACTCGCAAGTAAAATAATAAGAAATGCAGCTAATACTCCTCCGCCAAATGTAAATAACGGTATTAAAATGGATGCACTCTCATTAATAGAATGAAAGAGAGTAACAAATACGATAAGACCGAAAGATGCACCTGAATGCAACCCTAAAATACCAGGATCTGCAAGTGTATTACGTGATAACCCTTGCAAAATCGCACCGGAAATACCAAGACCAATACCGGCTAACATCGTGATTATTATTCTTGGCATACGATAATCATATAGCACGGTTGCACTCTCAAAATCACCATAACCAAAAAGTGTTTCAATTACTCTAAGTGGTGCTATACTCAGTATCCCTGTATTTAAACTAATTAAAATTACAGCGATACTTATACATCCGAAGATTGTAGTTACAGTAATAGCTCTCTTTTTATCCGTGTTAAAAAGATCTTTCACTTATAACTCCCTCCCAACTTTACGTGCTATATAGAGGAAGAACGGAACTCCAACAAGAGCTACCATAATCCCTATCGCAAGTTCCTTAGGAGGATTTACTGTTCTTGCCCCTAAATCAGCTACAACTAATAACATAGCTCCTAATAATGCTGACATAGGAATAATGAGTCTATAATTAACACCAACTAATTTTCTAGCAATGTGCGGGATAACTAGTCCTACAAATCCAATAGAACCAACAGCTGAAACAGAAACACCTGCCAGAATAACTACTATAATCATCCCTAGTATTCTCGTTCGGTTCGTTTTCACTCCTAAATTTGTAGCAACATCATCCCCCATTGATATGAGTGAAATAGATCTCCCTAACACTATTGCAAAAATAATCGTTATAAGAATAATAGGGACTAAAAATTTCAAGTGTTCCCACTTAACCCCTGCAACACCACCAGCATACCAAAACGCTAAATCTTGGCTTAAATCATAATAAATCGCAACACCTGAACTTAACGAATGTAAAAGCGCTGCCATAACAGCTCCAGCAATCGTTAACCTCATTGGTGTTAACCCGCCTGATGTTGCTGATCCAATAACAAAAATAAGTACTGTACTTAAGACTGCTCCAATAAAGGAAACAATCATTAAATAGGAATACGGCATATGCGGAAAAAAAGCAAAACTAAGTGCTACTACAAACATCGCACCTGCATTTATTCCGAGTACACCTGCATCAGCTAAAGGGTTTCGTGTTACACCTTGCATAACAGCACCAGCAACCGCAAAAGCTGCCCCTACAACTGCTGCTCCAATTACTCTCGGGAGCCTTAATTCATAAATAATTTGGTGCTGTGTTAATTTCGGATTATAATCCAAAACCGCTGCCCACACCGTTTGTACATGAATATCTTTTGCACCAAATGAAATGGCTAAAAATATAGATCCAATTAAACATAAAATTGTTAAGCTCATGAAACATATGAACTTAATATGTATCCAGCGGTTATTACCAGCATGTACAGTAGACTTATGTAACATGTTTCATTTCATCCTTTATATTCAGTTGTTTTTTATAATTATTTTTTATTTGTAATTATTATTGATAATAATTATCATTTTCATTTAGATATTATATCGCCACTTTTTTTAAATAGCAAACTATTTTTTCACTTCGCTAAATATTAAAATACTCATTACAATTCCCTTCCAAGACTTACAAATACACGCAAAATAGACTACTGAATTATTTTTTAAATTGTAGTATACTTATTAATTATTTTGATTTTTCTAATAAAAATTCCAAAGGTGACACAATGTTCTATATAAAACAACTACTACATTTCACTTACGAACAAGCATTATCTTGCTTATTCCCAGTCATTATTTTCTTAACACTAGCCCTTTCAAAAATCGTTTCAATCCCAGGGTTATACCGCTATGATTTCATACTCATCGTATGCCTTCTTATGCAGTGGATTATGTACAAGACTGGTCTTGAAACAAAAGACGAACTAAAAGTAATTACCATCTTCCACCTCATCGGCCTTTTACTAGAAATATATAAAGTACATTTCGGTTCATGGAGTTATCCCGAAGAGGCATATTCGAAGGTTTTTGGAGTTCCGCTTTACAGCGGTTTTATGTATGCGAGTGTCGCGAGTTACATATGTCAAGCCTGGAGAAGGTTGCATTTAAAAATGCATCATTGGCCGAAAACTATTTTTACCGTGCCATTAGGAGCAATGATTTACTTCAATTTTTTTACGCATCATTTTCTATACGATTTTAGATGGTTCTTAACTTTACTTCTATTCATCGTTTTCTTTCAGACATTTGTGGAATTTTCATTACGAGGCGTTACATATAAAATACCACTCGTTCTCTCCTTTTTCCTTATCGGATTTTTCATTTGGATTGCAGAGAACATCGCAACATTTTTCGGTGCATGGCAATATCCAAATCAACGGGAAGCATGGAACCTCGTTCACTTAAGCAAAATTAGCTCATGGTTTTTATTAGTTGTTATTAGTATTATGATTCTTACGCAACTCAAATATTTGAAGCAATCAAAAAGATAATGCTAATTATGTAAAAACAGTTAGCCCATCACTCATTAGAGAGTGATGGGCTTTTTTTAGTAATATTTTTTAAACCGACCTTATCAAAGGAATTATAATTTACAAGAGTATAAGCAGTTGCACATTATGAACTACTACTAGCAGAAGATGTTGCTGCAGATGAAGCGGCAATCGTTGCCATCATGGCTGCCTGTTGTGCTTGTATGAGGACTTCTATCATTGTTTGTAAACCTGTGTTGGTAGCTCTACTTTCCTCACCTTTCTGACTTACGAACAGTTGAATAGCAATAAGAATATTTGTATCTGTATGCCAACGGAACAATTTATCCCCCTGCAATTTTTCAATAAATGCTCGAATAGAATGAATCTCTTTTTCTCCATCCTCGAGTAACGCTAGTAGCCCGATAGCTGGGTAATGCATCTGTTTTACTTTTACCTTTTCTTGCTTTAACAAATTCCATATATTTGTGCATTTTGCAACTAATAGTTCTTCCCTGACCTCCTTCTTTAATGAAAGAATATGACTCAAGAATTGAAGATCATTCCCTTTACGCAAACCAGCTGTCGCTAGTTTCTGATAAAGACGTTCCACTCGGTCCATAAGTGTTTCTACATGCTCTGATTGTCCTGCTAATAAAACTGCGAGCGGATAATCATTTGTACTTGTAAGAAAGAGATGATCCTTTTTCATGCGTTTATATACTTGCATCGAACGCTGAATGTGCGCGCCATGCTGTTCATCTTCTTCTGTCAAAAGCACAGCTGCTGCGAGATAAGTAAATATACTCCGGCTAAAGCCACCAGTGACCAATTGTTCATATAAATCTAAAAACGTCCGAAAAGCTTTCTTGTAATCTGTAAAGTGAATATCTAATGTTGCGGCTACTACAAAACGATGATAAGACTTTAAGTATGAAAACATCCCTACCTGATTCTTAATATAACTACTAATTTCTAAAAAACGTCCGAGATCAAACAATTTATCACTACCTGCATACATAGCAGCAATCATCATTCCTGTTCGAGAATCACTCGTTTTCCATTTTAGTTCTCCCTTTAACTGTACATATGTATGTTTATATTGCTCCAACTTTTTCTCTAATGTAATCATAGTATTCACCCCTATTTCTAGTTCTTCTCTATCATTATACGTATATTCCATATTTAGGAATACTATAATTAATAATCACAACATAAAAAATTATAAAATTCTCTAATCCTTCAAGAAGTTATACAAAAAAGGTAGATAATAATTTATCTACCTTTTTTGTATATATTATTTAACATTACAACTGTATTGCTTGTTATATGCAATTAAGACTAAAGAGCTTTAATAATACGTTCCATCGCCTTCATTTGCCCAATATGATCAGCTTCATGATAAAGCATCATACCGTAAAGCTCCCCTACTGTTTCCAATCCTAGGAATGGCTCTGGCAGTTTATTTTCAAATGCTTCTGCTGGAATTTCGTTAATACGTTTTGCTTGTTCTTTTAATTGAGCCGTTAACACTTCTAACGATGGTCCTTCTGTCGTCCATTTAGATGGTCTTGATCCATATCCAAACATACCTGGATATTCAGTTGGCAATTGTTTAAATTCTCTTCCGAACATGAAAGTCTCTGCTGCTGTTAACACGTGTCCAATATGCCAACGAATTGTATTGTTAAAACCTTCTGGCTGCGTATCCACAGTTTTATCATCTAACGTTTCCATAAATTTAAGTAACGCCCCGCGCGTTATTTCAAACTGTTTTAAACCCACTAGTCTATTCATTTTATCGTTCCCCTTCTTGATGTACAATTTATTATGAACTAAGAATGTTCAACTTATTAAAGTTTCACCTTGTTTAATCTATCAGAAACAAATAAGAAATACATCTAATATGCTTATTAAAAATAATAAAAAGGTTCACTCCTCGTAAATATAGAATTACTTACTATGTTAATAAAAGAGGAGTGTACTTGCATGTTACATATTTTAAAACAACAATATAATCTTATTAGCGCTACAAGAGAAACTCTATTTTCGTTTTTGGAAGAAATCCCAGTAGAAAAATTACATAGCACTGTTCCGAATTTCGGGAGCGGTAGCATTATAAAGACACATATTCATGTAGCCGATTGCTATCGATACTGGCTTGGGTCATTCGCATTCAAGCAAAAAAGAGCAGATTTTTCATTTGCTAGCGATTACGAAATTGAGCATGCAGATGTCGCGAAAGTCCGTGCTAGATTTAAGTTAGTAGATGAGACTGTACAACGTTTTTTAGATGAATACAATGACCGTTGGCTCGAAAATATAGCAAATGAAGTGAAATGGCAAAGAGAACCTTGGAGCACAACTCCGCTGTGGCTTTTAACTCATACAGAGACTCATGAGTTTCATCATAAAGGACAAATTGTATCAATGGCTAGGCACCTTGGATATACTCCTCCTGATACAGACCTTAGTTAATACATTCGTGTTCATTTAAAAGCGGAATGAGCAGCAAGAATAATAGTATGATCAAAAAACTCGTTGATACATTTTGTTGTGTATAAAACATTTATTATTTGTTTTAGGTATACCATGCCATTATAAAATTCATGTAACATCGAATTAAGATTCATATTTTTTATGTAACTCATTGAAGAAAGTTTAAGTACTTATACATTCAATTACTAACTAAAAGAGAAAATTATAATGAGATTAGAGAGCGAAAGAATTTATTTAAGGCCTCTTTGTCAGCTAGATGCTCCTATTATATTAGAAAGTACAATGGATGATGAAATAAGATATATGACTGGAACTAAGTCCACTTTTTCATTGGGGCAAATTACGAAACATATAGATCATATAAATAATGATTCAAGTCGCTATGATTTCGCTATTTGTTTACAAAGTACTGACGAGATGATTGGAGAGTTGTCGATTTTAGATATCGATGAGGAGAACAAAAGAGCAGGATTCAGAATATCAATGCTTTCAATAGCATTAACAGGACAAGGCTATGGAACTGAAGCTATTAAAATAGTTTTAAGATTTGTTTTTGAACAACTATCATTAAATCGTTTACAGTTAGAAGTATTTAGCCATAATTTACGCGGAATTAAAGCTTATGAAAAAGTTGGTTTTGTAAAAGAAGGAACCTTACGTCAATCTTTATTTTATAACGATACATACTCAGATGAAATTATTATGGCCATACTTAAAAGCGATTATATAGACAGACCTTTGTAAATGGATGTACTTAATCTATTAAACAATTTTAAAGAACCTTACCACAATAAAATGCAGTAAGGCTCTTTCTTTTTTTATATCAAATAACAGCTCTTAAAACATGTATAATCGTATCAATACCAAATAGTCTCCGCATAATTATATGCATCACTATTCGGAATGGCATGTTTCCCTTGTGCTTGTGCCTTTCTTGGATCTAAATCATATACCATTGGCGTATAGCATGATGTTTGCCCTTTATTTACAACACCATTTCCTCCAGCACTTCCGCAAGTGTATGCCTTTCCATCTGTTTTTCTAACAATCCTTGCATCAGCTTCATTATTATAAATTGCCAGGCGAGTTACAGTAACTTTCGCCCATGCTGTCTTACATGTCGTGCTAAATTTTAATTCTACATAAGAATTTGAATCAATCCACTTCTTTTCTTTCGTTACTGCGGATTGATCACAGCTATTATAATAAGGACTTTTCCCATCATATGAATGGTCTTCTGCGTATGCTTTATCATTGTTGGTCGTACTAAACACACTAGTTACGATGAGCAATGCCAGACAAAGACATGCGCTTACCTTTTTAAAAAGCTTCATAGAATTCCACTCCTTTATTAATAACGTCCAGTTTTCCCGTAGCCGTTATTAATCGTCACCGCTTCGGCATCAGCTGTATAACCAAAATCTGCAGTTAAATCAAACACCATTCCTGTATACGTACTCGTTTGTCCTGTTTTTATTGCTCCATTGCCACTATTAGAGTCTACTGATTTTTGGAATACACCATTTTTATATTTATTAATAACAGCGTAAGCATATACCCCTCCAGAAACAGAAGGAGCTGGTTGATCTAAAACAAGCTTAGACCATGCTGCATGACATTTATTACTGTAACGTAAATACACTGTTCCTACTTTTTTACTACCTTCATAGACTGCTGTAGACTTTGCATTAAATCCATCTGCATCACACGTCGTACTTCCCCCGTATACTTTCGTTGTTACTGGATTTTTCCCGTCATAATAACTACTTAAATCAGTAGCTGCAAATGTACTTTCTTGAAAACTAAATAATACACCTATACTTGCCGCACTTAACACGCATACTTTCATTAACTTTTTAAACATTTTAAATTCCTCCTCACAATAAGTACGTATACTAAAGACAAGCTATACTGCTATGTAAGTCCTCCTTTCACGCTTCCTAGAGGCATCTTACAGAAACGAATAAACGTTGTAAATTCCCTTATGATTATTGGAATATACGAAGAATTTTACTTATCCTTGTAAGAAAAAAAGTTGAGAAATACACATTTTATAGCATTCTATATTTAAAACATAAAAGAACCGATACTTGTTATATTCAAGCATCGGTTCTTTATACAAAATTGTCATTTTTTCTTTTATATAAAATAAATATTTCTCCACTTAATCCGTTACAAAAAACTCCCTCGTTACATCAATAAATTGTCGCAGTGGCACTGTCATCCATTTGTCTTTATGCCAAGCAATTTGTGTATAAATTGGAGATATTGTTTCGTTTAACATTAACTCCTTTAACGTCCCTTCCCGTATATCTTTTTCTACTACTATCGCTGGTAAAACGGCTATGCCTAAATCTGCAATAACACATTGTTTAATTGCTTCAACACTAACAAACTCAATTTTATTTGCTGGATATACATCTTCCCCGCGAAATAGCTCTTCAAATAAAGTCCGATACGAGCAGCCTAATTCTGTTAGTAAAAGTGTTTCACTCTCTAAATCTTTTATAGAAACTGAAGGTTGTTCAAGTAAACGATGCCCTGGAGCAGCTACTACTTTTAATTCTTCTTTCATAAGTGGTTCCACATGTAAAACATCTTCTGTTTTACACTCATCCAAAATAAATGCAAGATCTACTTTTCCCTCCATCAATTGTTCCTTCGCATCTTTATTGGAATGTGCTGGTTTAAATATAAGTTTTATTTTTGGGAATTGTATTTTAAACCTCTTTAATATAGAAGGCAGTCTGTATGTACATTGACTTTCTTGTGCACCAATTATTAACGTACCTGCTATTTCCTCATCATCTTTCACAGCCGTCTTCGCTGCGTTACTAAGTGCGATTATCTTGTCCGCATATAGTTGAAACTTTCTTCCTGCTTCAGTTAAGAAAAGACGTTTCCCTAATCTCTCAAATAGTGGTGTACCGAGCTCAGCCTCTAATGTTTTAATTTGTGCTGTAACGCTCGATTGGGCAAAGTTTAATTTCTTCGCAGTTTGTGTAAAGTTCAAAGTATCTGCTGCTACTTTAAATGTAATTAATTGTTTTATCTCCATTTATCATCCTTCTTTTTCAATCGGTATTTTCGATTGATTTCATCGAAATAATCCTCTTTGTCTATTGATATTTATATTGTATGATAAAGAGCATCGACAAACAATAAAATGGAGGTATTCCATATGAAAGCACTTTGTTTCGAACAGTTTGGAAGTCCAGATGTACTACAATATAAAGAAATACACGATCCAACCATAAACCCAAATGAAATTCTAGTACGCACGAAAGCAATCGGATTAAACTTCGCTGATATTTATAGACGCCGCGGTGATTATCATCTCGCTGGTAATCCGCCTTATATATTAGGTTATGAAGGGGCTGGTATTGTTGAAGAAGTAGGAGCTAATGTTACAACTATCACCCCTGGAGACCGTATTGCATTTGCTGACGTTCCATTTGCAAATGCAGAACTAGTTGCCGTTCCATCAGAAAAAGCCATCCTACTTCCGGATTCTATTTCTTTTGAAACAGCCGCTTCTGTCTTATTACAAGGTCTAACGGCACATTATTTAACGAAAGATAGCTATCAAATAAAACAAGGTGATACAGCTTTAGTCCATGCTGCGGCTGGTGGCGTTGGTCAACTTCTGATTCAAATGATTAAACTACAGGGCGGAACAGTAATTGGTCTTACATCATCAAAAGAAAAAGCAAAGATAGCTACATTAGCTGGTGCCGATCACGTATTTTTATATACCGAAGAATGGCATACGAAAGTACTTGAAATGACTAATGGAACTGGAGTAAATGTTGTGTATGAATCAGTAGGTTCTACATTAGGGGAAAGTTTTAACGCTACTAAAATTGGCGGTACTGTCGTATTTTACGGAATGGCTGGTGGTAATCCTGCGCCAGTTGATCCGCGTATGCTTATGGATACTTCAAAAACTTTAACTGGTGGAGACCTTTGGAACGTGCTTACTACTTTTGAAGAACGTAAGCAGCGCTCTACTCAATTATTCAATTGGATCACTAGCGGAAAAGTAAACATCGCGAGTCCTACTACATTCTCTTTACAAGATGGTGCTCTTGCACATAAATTATTAGAGAGCAGAAAAAGTACTGGGAAGATTTTATTGATTCCATAATCGTTCCAATAAGAAAAGGAAGCTAGATTTCTCTACCTTCCTTTTCTTATATCTATTGGAGATTTAATTATATTTCAACACTTTCTTTCCCTTTTGCAACATAACTCATATCTCCAACAGACTCGACTGTGTATGTTCCATCTTGATATACAATTTTCGTCACACTAGCATTTTCCACTCCAAGTTTTGTTTTGCTACTGTCTAACATTTCTATTAAGGTAGTAATCAAAAGCCCATGAACGACAACTAAAACGTTACCGCCACCATTTCCAGCAGCTTCTTCACTAATTTTATCTATCTCTTTTTTTATACGAGTAGAAAATAAGTCCCAATCTTCCGCCTGTTTCGTAGGATCTGCTGCTCTAATAAGATTAATCACTTCTTGAATAGAAAACTTCATAAGTTCTTCTGGTGATGCAACGCCTGCAGCTTTTCCAACCACATCCCACATATTCTCAAGTTTTTCACCTTCAAAAATACCGAAACTTAATTCTCGCAAATCTTTTCTTTGCTCAAGTTTTAATTTTGATTGCTCACTATATTTTAATACTAAATTAGCAGTTTCAATTGCGCGGCCGCTATCACTACTATATGCATTCATAAAATGAATATCTTTTAATCCTGTTCCTAAATTTGTGGCAACTTCAACACCTTTTTCTACTAAAGGAGAATCTGCCCAACCTTGCGCGCGATGATTCGTATTTAATATTGTTTTACCGTGTCTTGTAACATATAACGTCACTACATTCTCATTGCTATCTGTTTCTCGCTTATTCATTTCATTCTCTCCCTTTACGTTTCTATATCAATTTTACCACCTCAATTATTCATTGAGCAAAATATACGTCAGTAGATCCGCTTAATAAAAAAAGCTATCTTTCTGTATATCCATACAAAAAGATAGCATCTTTTATGATTACATTTCTTAACCGGTACTCCTACTCAGCAAAAGCACTCGAATATTGTACAATTCCTTCTACACCTCGAAGAGCATTTTCTGTTAATTCCTTTATCATAAATACCTCTTCAGGCACTTCAAACGGTGCTTTTATATTCCACTCACTTGCTTTCTTAAAACCAAATTTCGGGTAGTACTCTGGATGTCCTAATACTACAACTGATCCGTATCCAAGTTCTTTCGCTTTTTCTAAAGCAGCCGTAATCAGTTTTCCACCAATTCCTTTCTTCTGATGGCCCCTAGCAACTGAAACTGGTGCAAGTGCTAACGATTCTACAGAAGTTCCACATTGTTCTATTGTAATTTTCGATAACATAATGTGACCAACTATATCTTCATCTACCGCAACAATTGATAACTCCGGAACAAACGCGTCACATTCTCTAATACGTTTTACAAGTTCATGTTCTGTTTTATCACTAAATTCTTCAAGTGAAAATGCCTCTTTTACGACTTCTTCTGTTTTTCTACAATCATTTTTTTGTTCTTGTCTAATCGTTACCATTTTAACTTATCCTCTATTCTTTCTTATTTCTTTTTGAATTTTACGAAGTGCTTTTTTCGATCCGCGCTCAATATCGTGTTGCATTTTTCTTTCTTTATAATCAACAAATAGTGTATTTAAATCGTATCCTTCTGGATATAACTCCTTCGCTGCTACTTCTAAAGTAATACGTTTTACATTTACTTCAACGAATTCACCGTTATAATATACAACAACGTTATAAAAATTATCTTTTTCCTTATAGATGATACCAAAATCATCATGATCCAATAAATTAACACGATCGCCGATTTTGTACTCATAATGAGATTCTCTTTTTTCTTGTACGAATTTCGGTTTTCTAATTTTACTTTCATTCACTTTTTCTAAAGCGTACTCTTTATTTCCCATGTACTCTTTCGCCCTTTTCAGTACATGTTCTTTTACGTTCATTTTATTCGCAATCCAAAGTGCATTACTTTCTCCTGATTTTCCGATAACTAATTTATAAAGCGGCTCTAACGTTTCACTATTAAACTGCATCGCTGCATTCATAAAGTCATCATGCATTTCTGAGAATCGTTTAATTTCTCCGTAATGCGTACTCGCAGCGGTAATACATCCCGCAAAGTACAACTCTTCTAAAATAGAAATTGCAAGTGCTGCACCTTCATTTGGTTCTGTACCGCTCCCTATTTCATCAAATAAAAGTAACGTATTATTATTTGACATCCTCATAATCTCAGAAAGATTTTTCATATGAGATGAAAATGTACTTAGTGCGTTTTCGATACTTTGATTATCACCAATATCTACAAATACATTTTCGAAAATAGCGATTTCTGTCCCTTTATCTCCTGCAATATGAAGACCTGACATTGTAGCTAATGTTAACAATCCAATTGTTTTTAACACAATTGTCTTTCCGCCCGCATTCGGCCCTGTAATAATTAAACTACGATACTCTTGACCAATTTTAAAATTTAAGGGTACAACTTGCCCTGTTAAAAGCGGATGCTTACAATTCACTAAATGAATGTAGCCATGATCATTTAACTTCGGTTCTATTCCATCAATCGATTTACTAAACTTCGCTTTCGCAAATACCATATCATACTGACTAATTAGCTCCATGTTAATCTTTATACTATAAATATTTTCTAATACCATCCCTGATAAAGTCGCTAAAATTTGATATTCTTCAACCGCTTCTTCTGCTTTCAAACCTGCTAGTTCTGCATTCAATTTCGTAACCGTATGCGGTTCTATAAATACAGTAGAACCTTTTGCCGAGGCTTCAATAATACTTCCGGCAACTTGGTTTTTATAGGAAGATTTAATTGGAATCGTATAACGGTCATCCTTTTTACTAATAAAGAATTCCTGAATGAATTTCTTATTTGCACTACTATTTAAAAACTTCGTTAAACGTTCTTTTATTTTCCCATCTACAGAATCGATATTATTTCGAATTCGTTTTAACTCTTTACTTGCAGCTGCATCAATACTATTTCCTTTAATTGAAAAGTTAATTTCCTCTTCAATACTTTTATATTCAGTCATTGAATTTGCATAAGAAGCTAATACTGGTGCAAAAAATTCTTTATCTAACATAAACTTTTTAATCTTTCTACATCCACGTAAAAAGTCTGAAACACTTACTAATTCTTCTGGATCTAAAATCATCCCTTTTTCTAATTTTTGAATTGTACTAGCAATATTAGAAATGCCGAAGAAAGGAACATGCCCTTCTGCATCTAATATAGCTCGTGCTTCTGTCGTTTCATTCAACCGATTTCTCACTACTTTTATACTCGTACTCGGCTCTAATTTGTTTAATAATTCCTTACCTAATCCACTTACACAATAAGATTTCACTATATCCTTTAATTCGTTATATTGTAACTTTTCAAAAGTCATCGTATTCATTTTGTTTCTCCTCACTATGATTGATTTTTATCATAAATGAAGATACCTACTCATTAGATTCCAATGAGTCATATATAAAATTCCATAATTATACAATAAAAACATATACAAAAAAGCTGCGGGGATACCGCAGCTTTTACATTTACAAGGCATGTGTAATAACGTATGAGGAAATAAGCCATAAAAAATAGATGGCAGTCCCTTATTACACGCTTTATAAAGTATTGTAGGTATCTTCATAGGTTTTGAAATAAATGCATGACAAAATTAGGGGTATGATGTACATAAAAATCCCCTGGTCTTATCCGATTTATTTCATTAAATTTTTCCTATTTAATACCTACCGCACTCACAAAAAGCACCTCTCATTAATTTATATTATAGTCATTGAAATCTAATTTATTGAAATCATCATACTATATGTTACGTGAGAAGTAAAGGTGTCATACTTTTATAACTATACAGAATGTAAAAAGGAAGAGGAAAACTTATATTTCAGTCTACCTCTTCTTTTTCATCACCAAATTATTGTTGAACATATATGGAAACTGATCCTCCACTTACTTGGAACTGCCCCCATCCGTCCTTATTAATTGTTACAGTATTTGTTTGATTACCCGTAATATCATACCATACTTCCCCTGCGTTATTCTTTCCAACATCCATCCACTTCGCCCCTCCTGGTCCATCAGAGATTAATGTTGCTAAACCAGAATTAGCATGTACACTATCACCTTCTCTTGTCCAGCCAATCACATCTGGATGATCAAAATAATCACGTTGCGTACCATATGCAAAGTTTTTTCGTGCCGTCAAAATCGGATCAATTTTGTCCTTTAACGCTGGAATTTCATAGTTACTATTTCCTTTTGTACCATAGTAATCACCATAGAAAACAGAAGGATACCCCTCTGCACGCGTTAAAATAAATGCATATGCCAGCGGTTTGAACCAAGGGCTCACTACAGATTCCAATGACTGACCAGGCTGTGAATCATGATTTTCAACTAGAGTAACCGCAAGTGTAGGATGATTCGCAACTACCGTTCCTTTTAAAATATTTCTCATATCATAATTTCCATTTCCTGTTGAAGCATAATGAAAATTATAATGAAGTGGTGCATCGAACACAGATTGATTATAATTAACCTTCGCTAAATAATTATTTAAAGTCTGGATATCATTTTGCCAATATTCAGCTACTGTAAACATTTCTTTCCCTGTTTGCTGTCTAACATGATTTACCCAATCGCGCAAATATTCATGATCAATATGTTTAACAGCATCTAAACGAAAACCATCTAAATTTAATTCATTCGCATACCACGTTCCCCATTTTTTCATTTCATTCGCAACATCTGGATGATCAAAATCAAGATCCGCATACATCAAATAATCATAATTCCCATTCTCGCTAGACACTTCCCAGTCCCATGCTTTACCTATGCCCCTAAATTTATAAATTCGGTTTAATTTCCTTCCTTCATCCCAATCCGTTCCGTCAAAATGATACCATTTCCATTTGAAATTAGAATAAGAATCTCCACGCCCTGGAAAGTTAAATCCTGTCCACGCACTAATTTCATAATCACCTGATACTTCATTATTTCGATTGCTCGGGTCTACCTCAACTGCTGTGACAGTTTCTGTATAATCAGCCCCACCTTTATGATTCATAACTACATCACCGTATACATCGATGTTTTTCTTATGTAAAGCGTCAATTGCAGATTTCAATTGTGCTTTCGTCCCATATTTCGTCCGCACTGTGCCCTTTTGATTGAATTCCCCCAGATCATATAAATCATATGCTCCATATCCTACGTCATTTTGCGTAGTTCCTTTATATGCAGGTGGTATCCAAACAGATGTAATTCCTTTTTCCGCTAAATTTTCAGCATCAGTACGCAAACGATTCCAATGATTCCCATCATTCGGAGAATACCACTCAAAATACTGCATTAACGTTCCATTGTTAACTGTGTCTGCATATGCCTTACTCCCCTCATATATACTAGGTAAAAACATAACAACTGACAATCCGACTATTGTTATTCTTTTAAACATCTGTACACCATCCCCTTCCAAGAAAGCGTTTGCATAGTTTATCAGAATTATTATAATATTCGTCCCACCGTTAGTAAAGTAGCAATCTCTCACTCTCCCATATTATTTTTAATCTAATTTCAAATATTCAACGTAGTTTTCATTTCACATCCTATTCAAGATTGTTTACAATTTACCTATAAAAGCATAACGGAGGGATTTCGATGACAGACTTTCAAAAACAATTTTTCGCACGATTACATATAGAAGAAAAAGACACAGTTTCATTTGAAGATTTATCTAACATTATGTACGCAATGGCACAAACTGTTCCTTTTGAAAACTTAAATATTCTCGAAAAGAATTTTAAAGAAATATCAAAAGAAAATTTGAAAGAGAAAATTTTAGTAAATAACCGTGGCGGTCTTTGTTATGAACTCAATCCTACTATGTATTACTTCCTGAAAGATTCTGGATTCGATGTTCATCTCGTTTCAGGAACAGTTTATAACGCTGCAAACTCCATATGGGCTGTTGATTCTGGCCATATCGTAACCGTTTTAACACATCAGAATGAACTTTATTTAATTGAAGTAGGATTCGGATCATACTTACCTCTTGCCCCTGTCCCTTTCTCAGGTGAAGTCATTCACTCTGCTACAGGAGATTATCGTATTCGTAAAGAAATGACCGAAAAGGGAAACTACATTTTAGAGATGCGGAAAAACAATGAGTTCTTGGATCAATCTTCTGCTGATGATTGGACGTTAGGCTATGCATTTTATATAGAAGAAGTGGATGAAGAAAAAGCAAATACAGCACAAAAAATTATCGTTGAACATGAAGGATCACCCTTTAATAAAGTACCTCTTATTGTAAAACTAACTGAAGATGGGCATGCCTCTTTAACGAAAGATAGCCTTACAGTAGCGAAAAATGGTAAAAAAACGAAAGAAACCGTTACAGACATGCAATATACAAACCTTTTACATTCAAAATTCGGAATTACACTATAAGTATGTAAGCCTTGTTATTTTAGCAAGGCTTTTCAATTTTCAGCAGGGATTTTTTGCAATTTGTTGTATTTCATAGTTATATAGAAATATAACTACATGTTTAGAAAGGAAATGATTATGACAGAACTTAAAGATCGATTACAAGTAGCTGATATAGAAAAATGGGATTTAACAGACATTTACCATACAATTGAAGATTGGGAAAGTGATTTTCATAAAATTGAAGTATTAACGAAGGAATTACACGAATTTAATGGCAATATTCACGATGGCAATAGTTTATTAGCTTATTTAACGAAGAGTGAAGAAATTTCTAGCATAATATCTTTAATGTTCGCTTATGCACGATTACAATCTGACCTTGATACACGCGATACTGACGCGCAATCTCTTGTCGATAAAGTATCACAATTACACGTGAAAGTAAGTGCAGCGAAATCTTTCTTTTCCCCCTTCTTACTTAGCATAGACGAAAACACATTACATTCTTACATAGAAGAAACAGAAGGCTTACAATATTATAAAGAAGACTTATTTGAATTATATCGTTATAAAAAACACGTATTGAATAAGGACCAAGAAGCAATTTTATCACAAATGGGTGAAGCTCTTTCTTCTCCACAGCACACATTTGGTATGTTAAACAATGCAGATATATTATTTGGTGAAGTGACGACTGACGATGGAGAAAAAGTGAACTTAACACGCGGAATGTATGCAAAATTAATAGAAGATACGAATCGTGAAAAGCGTAAAGAAGCTTATAAAGCATATTACAAACCATATGTTCAGTTAAAGAATTCCATCGCATCTACTTTATCCGCTACTATTAAAAATAATGTTACTGTTTCGAAATTAAGAAACTATCCATCAGCGCTAGAGAAATCATTATTTGGCGATATGGTTCCGAAAGAAGTATATGAAAACCTAATTGATACAACGAAAAAAAACATTCAAACATTACATACATACAATGAAATTCGAAAAGAAAAATTAAACGTAGATGAACTAAGACAATACGACTTAGGCGTCGATTTAGTAGAAGGTGCAAAACAAGACATCCCATATAGTGAAGCATTTGACATTATGATTTCATCACTAGCTCCTTTAGGAGAAGAATATATTGAGACATTAAAAAGTTTTAAAGATAAAAGATATATAGACGTAAGAGAAACACCAGGAAAACGTTCTGGTGCTTATAACTTTGGTGTATACGGCGTTCATCCTTTCATTCTTTTAAATCATCACGATGATTTAAACAGCCTGTTCACTCTTACTCATGAATGCGGTCACGGTATGCATACGCACTATTCACATGGATACCAACCAAGAATTTCTGCACATTATTCTATCTTTGTCGCAGAAGTCGCTTCTACAGTAAATGAAGTGTTATTAATTCACTATTTATTAAAAGAAGCAAAAGATACGGACGTGCGTAACCATTTAATTAACCATTTTATTGAGAAATTTAAAGGTACTTTCTTTACACAAATTATGTTTGCAGAATTTGAAAAAATTACACATGAAATGGCTGAACAAGGTAAACCATTAAATGCACAAGTCTTCAGTGAAATTTATGAAAAGCTATTTAAAGAATATAACGGTGATTCACTTGTATTTGATGAAGAAGTAAAATACGGATGGGCTAGAATCCCTCATTTCTATCGCCCGTTTTACGTATACAAATATGCAACTGGATTCGCATCTGCCATTCAAATCGCTGATAAACTATTAAGTGATGATCCGAATGCTCAGAAAAATTATATTGAATTCCTGAAAGGTGGAAGTTCTGACTATCCACTAAACCTATTGAAAAAAGCTGGTGTTGATTTAACTACGCCAGAACCGATTGAAAGTGCATTGAAACAATTCACTCAACTTGTTGAGGAGTTTTCAACATTATAAAAAGCATGCAGAGTATATGCTCTGCATGCTTTTTATTTGAATTACTCTATTCTATATGCTGCTGCGTCACACAATGAATCATACCACCGTATGCATACAATTCGTTAACATATATACCGACAATTCTTCTCCCTGGAAATTGACCTTCAATGATTTGAAGCCCTAATTTATCATGTTCATCACCGTATATAGGTACCAATACAACTTCATTACCAATGTAAAAATTTAAGTACGATCCTTTACAATCTGCTTCTTTTACCAATTTTCTTGTTACTGGTACTGGAATGAGCTGAAATGGCTTGCCATCTATATTTCTTGCTTGTCGCAATTCTTGATAATGCTTTTCGTACGCCTCCAAAAGATATGACTCTCCTTCACCGAAAGGATCATATTCATACAATATCGTATTTTCATTTACAAACCGTGCCGCGCCATCAATATGATAATCTGTATCTTCATCATAATTATCCTCTCCGCGTATACCAGTTATCCATATAAAATTCGTTACTCCTAAATATTTCGTTAACTCCATTTCAATTTCTTTCTGACTTAGTGTAGGATTTCGATTTTCATTTATAATAGACGTTTCCGCCGCCATTAAGGTCCCGTTTCCGTTTATCTCAATTCCTCCGCCCTCTAAACAGACACTAGATTCAACTTTTGGAATGCGATACATTTCACTTATTTTATTCGGAATATTAGCGTCGTTTTCGTACGGATATTTATCTCCCCAACCATTAAATATCCAGTGCGTTAGATAGCGGTTCCCTTCTTTATCTTTTACAAAGATTGGTCCGTTATCTCTTATCCAAATATCATCAGTTTCTTGAATTAAGAAATCAATTTTATTCATATTCACGTTAGCTTCCATTAACTTCGATTGGACATGTATTTTTTCTTCTTCATCACATACAACAATATGGACATTTTCTCCATAGTGAAGCTCCTTTGCCATCGATATCCAAATATCATCTAACTTAGCTCTGTAACCTTCACCCCTATGTGTTTTATCATGTGGCCATTGGAGCCATGTACCTTCATGTTTCTCCCATTCCGCAGGCATATAATACAAACTATTTTCTATATTTCTCATACGTGTTCACCCCTTATATGAATGTATGTCCAGTCTATACTTTGACATCGTGTTAAGGTCAACAGGAATATATTCATTTACTTGTAGCAACTTTATAAGGTGACTCTTTATTTCTCCTTGTGATGCACTACTTCTCCTTGTAAAACCGTCACTAAAACTTTCGCATTCGGAATCTTATCGGCACTCATTTTAGTAATATCTTCATTTAGTAATACCATATCAGCTGATTTGCCTACTTCAATCGAACCTGTAATGTTATCAAGACCTAGCGCTTTAGCTGGCTTAATTGTATAGGCATCAATAGCTGCGTATACATCAGACAAGCCCTTTTCATCAATGCTTAATGCATTTGAAATCGTCACAAGTGGATTCAGTTCGTTTACATCCCAATCACTACTAAGTGATACATTCGCACCGGTTTTCCAAATTCGCCCTAACGGCATAATTCGTTTCATTTGCTGATTTGTAAAATACGTACTTGCCCAGCTTTGTTTTGGATCTTCCGCAAAATCATGACCTACTTGAAAATCAGCGCTAATACCTAACTTAGCAAAACGATCTATATCACTATCTTCTACCATTTCCACATGCGTAAGTGTATAAGGCTGGTTTGCACCTTCTTTTTTCGCTGCTTCAATCGCATTTAAACTCTCTCTTACCCCAGCATCTCCAATTGTATGAATAAGTGCACCGTAACCAATTTTATTTAATTCGGTTAACCACCATTTCATTTTTTCTTCTGGAATATAATTCAACCCATACGGAGTTCCTGTAAACCATTCAAATTTATATTTTTCTAGTGTTTTAGCAGTGCTATTAATACTAATTCCATCACTATACATTTTCACTTGATTAATAAGCATACGGGATGACACATCATCACGCTTAATTTTTTTGAAATACTCCATTTGTTCTGCTTCGTTTAAATTTGGATATACCCATGGTCGAAGTACTACGCGTGACGTTAGCTTTTTTTCGTCATTTACTTTATTCCAAACGTCTAACCAGCCTCGCTTCCAATAAAGACGTCCATCACCAACTGTAGTAATACCATTCTTTGCAACCTCATCTAAACCGTCTAATAAACCTTCATAATTTTTTTCAAACAGATTTGGTTGAGAATTCCATGCTTTTTCCATCACGATATCTCCTGCTGTATCATAAAGAACACCAAACGGTTCTCCTGTCTCGGAATCCCGAATAATCCTTCCACCTTGTGGATCTTTTGTATCTTTATTTATTCCAGCTAACTCGAGTGCCTTTGAATTAACCCATACAGAATGGGAGGTTCTTTCCATAATTAATACTGGATTATTAGGAAATAACTCATCAAGAACTTGTAATGGGGTTTGTTGCTCTGATTTTTCGTCCATATCTTTTAACAACGCTTCCAAACTGAACCCCGTTCCACTTATCCATCCGCCATCTTTCACACCTTTTTTACAAGCCTTTAAATACGAGCGTTGTTTTTGCAGAGAAGCATCTGGTGAAACACTACAATTTCCTGCTGCTGGTGATTTTGCTTCAAATATATGATTATGATTGTCCACAAAACCAGGAAGGATAAAACGTCCTTGTAAATCCAACACTTTCGTATCTTCATTTATAAATTCCTCTACATCCTTGTTTGAACCAACAAATATAATTTTCCCCTCTTTAACGGCTACAGCCTCTACGATGTCTTGCTTTTCATTTGAAGTATAGATTGTACCATTTTTAAACACTACATTTTTAGGTAGCTGATTAGGTAGAACAGCGCTACCACTCTCACCTTCTCCTACTCCAGAAGTACATGCGGAAATCCATACCATACTTAGAATCAGACAAATAATCATGATTATTCTTCTCATATTCTCTCTCCTTTTTATTATGATAAATTGCTTTCACACATAGAATAAGGATTGACATAATGTTAATGTCAATCCTTATTCTCATTCTATTTTCGTAACTAAAAAACAAATTTGTGTCACATACTCTTCTGCTAAACAATCACATTCAGGTCCCTTTATATAAACCTCGTATGGCGAATTAATTATCACATACCCATTTCTTTCAATCCATTCTTCTAACGCTATATAAGCGTAACCTATATAGTCGTAACTTCCATAATGCATAGTAGTAACGATATGATGTGGACTTAGTTGTTTCATTTCATACTCTTGTGCTACGTCTTCATCATTCCCCTGCATAACCGGAATTCTTAACTCAATATCACTGTTACTTGGAATATATTCTTCATCATAAAAGACTGCAGATGGAGAACCGACTATTTGAAAGTTATTTTTTTGTACCTCTTCATATAAGTCATAAAAATAATCATCCATATCATCTATATCTATTTTTACTCTTTGAGTAATTAGCGTTACTTCGTTCCTCATTCCCATTAATATATCGTAACTTCTATGGCGAGCAATATTTAGACTACTATTCACCATTACCATTTCATTCATTTCTGAAATAACCTGTAAATTTTGCTTCACTTCCTGAGACAACTCGATAATTTGTGATTGTATATGTTGAACAAACGAATCTTGATCCGATGACTGCAAAACAATTTTAATTTTTGGAAGAGGAAATTTATACTCCCTTAGCTTTTTTATTTTCAACGCTACTTCCAGCTGCTCTTGTTCATAATATCTATACCCATTAACCGGATTCACATATGCCGGTTTTAATATCTCCTCTTTGTCATAATGTCTTAACATCCGCGTACTCATTTTACAAATCCGAGAAAACTCAGCGATGGTATACATATCAATACTCCTTGAATAGATTTTCTTTTCATTACTTATTTATTAAAACCAATCAAAAATCTTCTTCATTGAAAAATCTCCATTCTGATTTTTCAATCTTCTCATTTTTGAAGGTAACAAATGACTTGGACAATACCATGTTAAACAATTCATTGCGCCTCCCATTGTTGATATTTCTCCTACCTGAATTTGAATAACTTGTTTCTCCGTATACTGTTGAATATAACGTAAAACTTCCTCATCTTTAGCTAGTCCAAACTTAGGAACATAAAGAGCATCACATGATTCTAACATATTTATATACAACCCTTTTGCCGATGCTATCTCTTGATCATATTGTCCTTTCTCTGTATATGATGAGGGAACAACTATAAATTCAGCTTCTGGCATTTGTTCTTGAATAATCTCTTGAACACTATATCTAAATTCATGATCCCCTAAAAAATCACTAATAAACATTGTATGTTCATCAATAAATTTAACCATTCCGTCTGCGTGTGCTAGTACATCCCCTTCTTCAGCAGGAATAATAATAACTCGGCTCACATCTAAATCCCATTCTAACTGCTCAATAATTTCCTCTTCTGTCCAATCATCGTTATCATCAAATATGCGTTCTGTTAATATTACAGTATCTTTTTTATTCCAAATAAGATTACCGCCATCTAATATTAATGGGGATTTTTCATATTCAAAGTCATTCTTTTTCAACCATTTATTAAATTGTTGATCTAAATATCGCCCTTGATCATCTGGTAAATAATTTGGTCGATATTTAAATTTAACTAGATGATTTGTGACAACCGGTGCAACATCTCTTAGCCAAATATCATCATACTCAAAACAGCTCGTATGAAAGTCTTGTTCTTCAGCAGATAAAGATATAAGTTGATCCGCAATTGATTTCTTTTCATTTAAACATTCATTAAAGTAAATCAAGTCTTCATAAAATGGTTGATAATATTCATTTGATTCGTCTGGTATTGCAGTAAAAATAATGCCATTATGTTTTTGTTCCATATTATTTACCTCGCTTTTTAGTAGTAGTTACATAACTGATTTTACAAAGCCAACTATTCCTAAATTTATGTCTTTTTTCATTACAACTCATGCAACATGTACATTTTATGAATGGATTATAGCATGGAGAAATATTATATATTTATATAAAAAATATAAAGCTGACGTTAAGCCTTAAATTGACTCTTGACAAGTTTTTTAAATACCATATTTTAAAACAACAATAAATAATCAAACGATTTTTTTATCCCGATTCAAACCCATTACTTCTAATAGATCGTTTTGATTGTATAAATTCACTAAATGCGTTTCTACTCCTATACAAATTCCTTCTAGCGGAAGATCATTTGGATCCTGACCAAAGGGATCTTCAATTTCAACCCCTATTGCTTCAATACCTATGAATGCAAAACTTATAAATGTAAACTATTTTGATTATTGTAATGAACCATATTTACAAAAACCTCTTTCTCTATTAACCTTTTATTCTTTTAAATCATGAAAGTATACAATTAAATAATAGAATCATAAACCCTATCATTATGAGGCTGGTTAAGATTATTTCTTTCAATACCGTTACTCCTTTTTTGCAAAAAGATAAAATATCTTATTTAATTCAACAACAAATGTCACTATTCTAAATCCCGACGCATCATTTTAGAATTCGCAATGAACAATGCACTAATTAATACAAAGATTGCACAGGCATATAACAATAAATCTAACGGACTATCGTGATCTATAATGATGAGACGCACAATAGCTGTTATACCTATATATATAAAATATCGTAATGGAAAATGAAAATTCATTTGAAAATACTTTATAATCATTACGATGAATTCAAAGTACAAAAAGAATACAACGATACTATCAATTAAATGATAACTAGATTCATTACTATCCAATTTCATTTCTTGTATAAACTGAATGACTTCTTTCATAAGAAACACACTTAGAACAACCCCTAAGCAAATTAAAGCTACATTTAAAATGTACTGCAAAACGATAGGGAAATACGAAAACACTATTTTAAAATTCTTTAACACAAACATTTTTCTCCTTTACCATATAAAACGAAAAGCGAACATACACTACAATTCATTTATCATTATATTGAAATTTTATTATTACAAATAATAAGGAACGACAAAATAGGTAATAAGATTCCACCTATTTTGTCTATATAGCAGCACAACGAAATTAAAATTAATTACTTCAATGCAATGGGTTGTTGTTGTGTCACACAATGAATCATACCGCCGTTTTTATACAACTCTCTCACATCAATACCGACTACTTTACGATCTGGGTATAACTTCTGAATCGTATCGTTTGCAATTTTATCATTCGGATCATTATAATTAGGCACTAATACAACTGTATTTCCGATATAATAATTGATATACGATCCCTTATAATCGAGAGTTTTTCCATTTTCTAAAGCAACCTTTTCTTTACTAAGCGGCAAGTATTCATACTTATATTTCTGTCCTGAAGCATTTTTTGCATCTAACAATGTATCCATATCTTTATTAGATAAACCCCATTCGGCTAGGTCATCTTCTTTCATCGTTACAATGGTAGATTTATTATGGAATTTAGCAAATCCATCAATATGAAAGTCCGTAATATCTAAATTAGGTACTCCATCTAACCAAATAAAGTTTGATACCCCAAGGTCACTTATATATTTTTCAATTTCCTTTTCTGATAAATCAGGATTTCTATTTTTATTCGTTACTGCACTTCGAGTTAATAACGCAGTCCCATTGCTGTCTAATTCAATTGCGCCGCCTTCAAGGACAAATTTCCCCCAATCAACTCTTTCAATTCCTGATTGTTTACTAACATTCTTACGTATTTGAGCATCATTTTTATAAGGTGTTTTCTTCCCCCAACCATTAAATGCTGGATCTAATATTTTGAGATTTTTATTGCTGTCATAAACAAAAATTGGTCCACTGTCCCTTGCCCATACATCATCAGTAGGCGCGATAAAGAAATCAATCTTCTCCATATTCAACCCTTCATCTGTTAAAAGGTTATTGATTCTTTCTTTTTCTTCCTGGTCATATGCAACAATGTGGACTTTCTCACCCTCAGTTAAAGCACTTGCCATCTTAACCCAAATAGGTTCAACTTCCTTCTTATACTCTTCACCATATGTGTATTCATGTGGCCATTGCAGCCATGTACCTTCATGTTTATCTTTTTCATCTGGCATCGTATATTTCCCAGCATTTTTCTGTACCTCTACTTTTTCCCCTTCTTTCCCTTTAACATTTTCATTGTTACCCTCAAAAGAGCATCCACTAATAATTGTTGTAGATAATGTAGCTATTAAACAAAACTTTATTGCTTTTTTCATTTTTTCAACCTCCTGTTCTTGTCTCCAATAATATAAAGCTTCACATAGTGTGAAGCTCAAGCTTTTTTATCAATGTAAAAATTACCAATTTTTCTTTGCATTACTTAGCATTTAACTACCTATTTAGATTTATTCATATGTCAATCACCTTTCTTACCTATTGATCCCGCTATTTATGGGCAGTAACCCTCACCTCAAAATTCAGCGGAAGCAAAAAAGTTAGGTGGGGGCCCTGCTGTCCGTAAAAGCCCGATTGATGAGGGCTTCTACTCAGTGGGGATGAACAAAGCCCCTCCACTGAATAAAGTTTCACTTTATTCAGTAAGTAAAACTTTACAAAATAAAAAAATCGGTATTGATAATTACATATCAATACCGATTTTTTATAATTATTTTCCTTCTATTAAATCATTCGCCATTTTCCTGAATTCTTGATTAAATGCGTCATTCATACCATTTTGGACGTTAGAAAATAATATGACAAACGTTCGTTTATCCCAGTTAAAATTATTAAAAGTGTTCCAGCCAGCTAATACACCGTGGTTATGATAATAATCTGGGTAAATATAGAAACTAAATCCATATTTTCTTGCAGGTGATGCAGAAAACATATCTGATACACTTTGTTTAGAAAGTAGTTTACCATCCATAATAGCTTCATCTAACTTTTTCATATCTTCAACAGTCGTATACATTTCACCACAACCATACAGCCAGTTCATTTTTAAGCGCGGCGTGGCTATTAACTTATTATCTTTTTTCGTATACCCTTCTGCTAAGAAAATATCTTCTGGAAGTGTTGCGCCCATTCCAGATTCATTCATTTCAACGGGAGTCAAAATATTTTCTTTCACATATTCAGCAAGTGGTTTATTCGATATTTTTTCTACAATATATGCAAGCACCATATAATTATAATCTGTATATTTCCATCCTGTCCCTGCTGGAAATTGTAACGTTTGTGCCCCAATCCACGTTACTAATTTTAACCGTGATGCTGCGTCAACACTACCTTGTCCCTGTTCTGGTAATCCAGACGTATGTGTTAACAAGTTTCGTAACGTAATATTTTTATCTGCTGGAAACGATGGGATATATTTATTTACATTGTCTTCAATGTTCAACTTCCCTTTTTCTTTTAGTTGCATAATAGATATTGCAACAACTGTTTTCGTAATAGAACCAATGCGATATTTCGTTCTTGGCGTTGTTAATACTTGATCTTTCACATTCGCATAACCGTAGCCTTTTCGTAAAATCACATGACCTTTACTTGCTACAAGAACACTTCCATTAAATCCTTTATCTTTTAAGTACTGATCTAGTTTTCCAGCTGCAATTTCATAACGCTTTTTCTCATTCGCATCAATTTCCTGCTTAACATCTTTTTGCTTACTATTTACATTAGAAAATGCCTTTGCATCATATTTTTTTCCTTTATTTGCATGTATTAGTGTAACAATACTTCCACAAAAAACTGCAAAAATAAAGAAAACGATTAACCATTTCTTTAACATACTAGGAACCCTCTTTTATCTAGTTTCACTTAACGTACATCCATTCTATTTTATATCTTTTAATTATCAAGTATATTATAATATTATTTAATATTCACTCTGTTAAAACTAGATTCCTTTTTCTCATTTTCAATTTTGACTACTCTCTATTGTATTTCTTTCTTGCAAAATTTCCAACATACAATCGGATGCATTACACTATAATTTCAAATTCTTTTGTAACATTTGTTACATACTAAAAAGAATGGAGATGTAATATGAAAAACACCGATAAACGCAATCGTTTAGATGATAAGATGTTTCATTATCGGATAACAAAAAATAACATGGTATTAATTGAATATTACGGAAAACAGATTATGGCATTAAAAGGAAATGATGCTGAAAAATTTTTAAATAAAATAAATCATGCAAATAACGATAAAGAAAAACAGCTAATTATGGCTAAAATTACAGGTAATTTCAAAAGAGGTAATGAACGAAATTGAAAACGAATCTCATTTACATTTTGATTATACAACAAATAAAAAAAGAAATGTCGCTCATTCAACATTTCTTTAGACTTTCTTCATAAAAAATTTACATTGCTAACATTCCTTCATTTTCTATACTTCCTATATAAGCTAACCGCTGAAATAGTTAGTAATACAACTATGCATAACCACGCATACGTATATCCCTTCTTATCTACAATATAACCAAATAAAGCAGGCGCAGCAATAATGGCAATTTGATTTAATGTAAGTGCAAAACTCACTGTCATCCCTACCGATTCTTCACTTGCTGATTCCGCAACTTCAGTTATAAAAAGACTAAACCATCCAATTGAAAAGAATCCTAACAACGCACTTACACCATACAATACATTCGTTATTGTATGTATGCTCATTACTAATATTAGAATAAAGAAAATAGAAATACAAACAGTTATAAATAAGAGGGTACGCCTATTCCCCTTATAAAATAAATCACTAGTAGCTGCTAATATAACCCTACCAACCATTCCAGAAAAGAACATAACGGAAAATACTTTTCCAGCTAAAATTGGCGTGATTGATTGTTCCAATACTAAAAATTTTATAAAGTGCGCAACTAACACCATTTGCAATGAAATCATACAAATGCCAGTTATATAAATTGCATACAACTCTTTTTTACACATCACTTCTTTTAACTGCATCCAAAAAGAAAGTTTACTACGTTCTTGTTTAACTTTCTCTTGAATATATGGTTCCTTATAAAATATAAAAAATAAAAACCCTCCAATTATACAAATACATGCAATACTATTTACCGCATAGGCCATATTATATTTTATTGTAAGAAACGGGATCAATACTCCCGCTAATGTACCACCAATCGGTATACCGGCTTGTCTAATCCCCATCGCTAACCCGCGATTTTCTTTTGAGAACCACTTCATTATCACCTTACTTCCTCCTGGCTGCGAAACACTATAAAACGTTCCTACTAATAAAAGTACAAAGAGTAACCCATTAAATCCATTGACCATATTAGTCAGTAAAAACGAACCTCCTAGTAAAAATGAACTTATCGAAATTAACAACTTTTCATTGTATTGATCAAGTAGCCGCCCGACAAAAAGCATACAAAATAGCGGTCCTATATTTACAACACTTACTAACAATCCAATCTCCGTATTCGTAAGTGCATATTCTTCTTTCCAAAATAAAGCAAACGCTCCAACACCATACGTTATAAGTGTCGCTGTTGTTTGAGCAACCGTCGCAAAAATTAACATAACCCACTTATAAGTACTATTCACCCTTTCTTCCATTAACACAATAATCCCTCCATCCCCTTCCATTGTATGAAAGTTCTGATATCATATAAAATAAAGATTTATCATGTAATCCATCAAAAAAAATGATACCTTTTCTGGAGGGATGATACTTGGATATAAAAGATTTAACTGTATTTTACGAAGTTGCGAAAGAAAAAAACATATCTCACGCAGCTAAAAATTTAAACTATGTACAGTCTGGCGTAACAATGCGTATGAAACAACTAGAAAATGAACTAGGTGTACCTTTATTTTACCGAAACGGAAAAGGTGTAACTTTAACTTCTAACGGTGAGATTTTATTAACATACGCTAAACAAATTATCCACTTAATGGATCAATCTGTTAAAGCAGTTCAAAGTAATGGGATCGAACTAAGGGGCACTTTAAAAATTGGATGTACAGAATCTACAACCGCTGTAAGACTTCCATCTATATTAACGGCCTATTATGAGAAATACTCAAAAGTCGAATTGATTTTAGAATCAAATACGACGGAACAATTGATTAGGCTTGTACTAGAACGAAAACTGGACGGAGCGTTTATAGCTGGCTCTACTCAGCATGCTGAACTTCATACAAATATATTTCGTGAAGAAGAATTAGTTCTCATTAGCAAAAAGCCTTTATATTCCTTTAAAGACATAGGAGACATGAATTTACTTGCATTTAGTCACGGGTGCTATTATAGAAATTTATTAGAAGATTGGCTTCAAGAAGAAGGAATTTCACCTAAGCGAGTATTAGAGTTTGGAACAATTGAAGCGATACTCGCATGTGTAAAATCAGGTATGGGCATAGCAATTATGATGAAGTCTATTTTAAATGGTCATCAACATGACATATCATTCAACCCTTTGCCAAATAGCTTCAAAAAAGTTCCTACTACTTTTATTACTAGAAAAGATATATATCACTCTGCTGCATTACAAAAATTTATGGAGATGACTCACAATGCGTGAAAAGAAAATACGTGGTATGAAACGAAAAACAAACACTATGATAAAGCGAATTGAGGAACATACAAAATCGTTCCCTTCTACTTTCTATAACGATGAATATTGGAATATGCTATTGCCAGTTTCGCAAGCTTTTATTGACTCTCGTAAAACACCTAGAAAAGTAAAACGGTTATGTATTCAAACCTTATTAAATCAAGCAAATCATTTAATAAATATGAAACCGAGCGATACACATACATATCGAGTTGTTGTTTTGATTTCTATAAATAATTTGTGGGATTCGCAAATCATTATATTTAAAAATGAGGACTACTTTCATAATTTCTTTAATAGAGATAGTGAATTTCAAAAATGGATTCTTCTTTCAAATGAAATTGATTTTTGGGAGACATGGGAAATGTCAGTTTGTCATTCCTTCAAAACGCTTCACTTTCAAGAAATTATTTATGATGCAGATGAATGCTATGAAAAAGAGATTCTGTTTATCGGAGAGTTAGATTAAAAAGGGTATACCTAAAACACTGGTATACCCTGTTCCACTTATTTTTCCTTCAATACACTATGTAATCGATCCGGATAATTTGTAAACATTCCTGTAGCACCCCATTTGATTAACAGTCTCATATCTGGTTTCTCATTAATTGTATAAGGGTGAATTAACAGTCCATTTTTCCTAGCCATTTTCATATAGGACTCATCAATAATTAGTTCCCCGTTATCATTACGTAAGTTTGGTCCAATACCAGCTGCATACTTTTTAATTTCTTGAAAATCATCATTTGTTACACTTTTCGGTTCCTGTGTAATGCCAGACCATTCAACAATTTCATTGTTTTCATTTGGATAATACCAAAGCAATTGAACTAATGGAATATTTTCATTCATACTATGAATCTTTTTCAAACTATCTTTACTAAATGATTGAATCATAACACGGCTAGAAGACATGTTTTGACCTACTAAATTATATTTTTGTAACAACGCCAACAATTTCTCTTCCATTCCTGGATACACATCTGGTGATTTTGTTTCAATATAATACTTCATACTTCTTCCATACTTTTGAAAAATTTCTTCAAGAGTTGGAACTTTTTGCCCAACATACTCATGCTTAGCCTTTTCTGGATACGCTTTATTAAACCATGATCCTGCATCTAAACTCTTTATTTCGCTTAACGTTTTATCACGTACTTCGCCTGTTCCATTTGTAGTGCGATCAACCGCTGTATCATGCATTGCAATTAATTGGCCATCCTTTGTTAATTGAATATCTAACTCTAAATAATCCGCTTTCATTTTTTTCACTAAATCATAAGAAGCAAAAGTGTGCTCAGGTGCATGTCCACTTGCTCCGCGATGTGCAATATTTAAAAACTTATTCGTATTCCATTCATGCTTTCCTTCTGCTTTCGCATGAACAGCTCCCCCAGCAAAGATGCTCCCCGTCATAAAGAAAATAACTAAAACGCTAATAATCTTTCTCATCCTTCTAACCCTTCCTACGTTGCAAATTTCAACAAGCTAATGAGATTTACACGAAATAGAAGACACACTTTCAATATTTTTATAAACCTATATTAAAATTCCAATCTTACAAATATACTTTCTCTATATTATTAATATAGAAAACTAGTATTATCCTATTTAATTCCTATAGCCCTCCTTTTCACATGTAACTCCCTATTTTGTACGGTTCATTCAATAAAAAAAGCCATAAATTATTTAGGCTACACTCCTGTGTCCCTAAATAAATTTATGGCTTTTCTCAAATATCTCCGGCCTCTATTAACTTGTCGAATTTAATCATATCAAACCTATTGAAATTTGTGAATATTTTTTTCAGTAGAGTGAAGCACATAAAACAATATTTCTGTAGTTACTTAAAAATCACATAATAAATTTCTCATTACCTCTTCCAATACTATATCTGGATTTACTACCGTTTTTTCCGAACGCCATCCGATAAAGCCATCTGGTCTAATTAATACAGCACCTCTATTCTCTATACCATATAATTTACTAAAAATATCTTCTGGAACAACAAAGTCTCCACTTAAGCCAACACGATACCCTTTTATATTTATTCCTAATTTAGCTGAAACAGCATGTGCTGCCTCAGCCCAAGAACTATTTTCTACTCCTGTAAGTAATACAAAACTGTTACCGAATAAGTCTAATGTAGAAACTTTCTTCCCTTCATACGTTCCCCATAAATGTGGCGCTCGCGTTCCAGGTCTTCCGTTCAACTCTATGCTATCCATTCTATGCGGAGTGACTGAATCATCTATAATTGCCTCTGAACAATACTGATATCCAACTGTAACAGCTAAACCATCCATATTATTCAAACTGCCTTCCTCTCTATTCGCAGCACGAAACAGTAAACTACTTGCATAAGCTGTCGTTAATTTTGCAACAGAGTGTCTCTCCTCATGATATGTTTCTAACAGTTTTGGTTTTGCCTTCCCTTTTATAACAGCCGCTAATTTCCAAGCTAAGTTATGCGCATCTTGTATTCCTGTATTTGAACCAAATCCTCCTGTTGGCGGCATAATATGTGCTGAATCTCCAACTAAAAAGGTTCGATTCCCTTGAAATTTCACCGCTGTACTTTCGGCCGCTTCCCACGGTAAAACACTTAATATTTTTGATTCAACATTTGTACTTCCAATTGCTATTTGAATAATTTGTTTACAACGTTCTATAGTGAAGTCCTCTAGCCCCTCTCCTTTTAACGGATCGTAGGCTACATGATAAATCCATTTTTTTACGTTATCAACCGGGATAAGTGCACCAAGAACCTCCGGATGAAGTACCATCGAAAAACCGAATGCGTCTCCTTGTATAAACTCTCTTAAATCTGCTTCAAAATAAATATTCATATAATAGCCACCAATGGTTCCACGACCCTCAGTTTTAATCCCTAACTGCTCACGTATTTTACTTTTCGCTCCATCTGCTGCAATTACATAGTCACAATGTATGACACTTTCTTTTTCTGTTTCACGATTTCGAATCTTTGCTTTTACCCCGTTTTCACTTTGTTCAAATGAAACTAATTCATGATAAAAAGATAGTTGCCCGCCTAATGTTTTCGCTTCTTGTAACATCATCTCTTCTAAAATAATTTGATAACACGCAGTTTGTTTTGATGGACTAATCTTTTCTATTTTTTGAAGTAACTCTTCATCGTTTCCGTATTGTGTCGCTCTCATTTGTTCCAATTCTTCTTTATTCGCCTCAGCTATTGTATGAACCGCTATTCTTCCTCGGCAGTTCTCTAATGCTTTACCTGCCAATTTAATTCTTTTTTCCAAGCCTAATTCTCGAAATAACTCCATTGTACGTAAAGTAAGACCGCCTGCTTTCGGATGAATGGCAGTAGACGGATGCCTTTCAATAAGTAAGTACTCAATGTTATGTTTTGCAAGAAATAACGCAGACGCTAACCCAGATAATCCCCCTCCAACAATTAAAACTGGTACATAATTCGATTTCATATATTTCCCCTCCAAATCATTGTTCTGAGCTCAGTGACATAAATATAATCAAAAAAAACATTAAAATATAGACTTATATTTCATTTTGAATTATCATATAGATAGATTACGCCCCAAAATTCCTTTTACCTTTTCATACATCTATAATCACCTGAATTGTGTCTGTATGAAAGTGTAAAACAAAAGAACGTACTTTACGTTGAACCATGTTCTATCGTAAAATTCAAAAATAATACAAACATTATAAGCGGTCGTAACCTTATGGATTATACAAGGTTACGACCGCTTATTTTATTGTTACATCATTTTTTGTTTTTAAAACCTCATCTATTGTGTTATGTAGTCCTTCCAATCCCTTTTCTATCTCCCTATAATTTTCAACAATAAAAAATTCATTCGTCTCGATTTTCTTTCTCAATATTGCACCTCATACAACAATCATGTAGCATTACCGTATCGAAGTAATGGTTCATCATCTTAAACCTTTCGACTAATTACCTGGAGGCAAAGTGATTGAAATGAATAAACAAGAACAATTAAATATTATAAAAAAAGATTTTATTGATTCTCAAAAAGTATTATTGGCAATTGGTGATGAAACGCGTCAAGCTATTTTATTAGTGCTAATGGAAACGGAATGTCAAACAGGATTACGTGTAGGAGAAATCACGAAGCAAACACACCTTTCCCGTCCAGCAGTATCACATCACCTTAAGATTTTACGAGAAGCTGGCATTATTTTAATGAGAAAAGAAGGTACAAAGAATTTTTATTATATTGATATACGTACAAAATTAGGTTTATTAAAAAATCTTGTATTAGATATTGAGAAGCTATTGCAAAACTTTTATTAAAACTTGGAGGTATAAGAAATGAAAGCAATGATAATTGATAGATATGGAAAAGTCCCAATGCGTATGGCAGAGGTACCTACTCCTGAAATAAATGAGTATGAAGTGCTCGCAGAAATTCATGCAGCTAGCATTAACCCAATTGATTTTAAAATACGCGACGGAAAAGTAAAAATGTTACTGAAATATGAAATGCCCCTAATCCTTGGTAACGACTTTGCCGGTGTCATCACGAAGGTTGGATCAAAAGTAACTCGTTTTAAAGTTGGTGATGAAATATATGCTCGTCCAAGAAAAAATAAGATTGGTACTTTCGCGGAGTATATAGCCATTCATGAAGATGATATAGCTTTAAAACCGAAAAATTTAAGTTTTGAGGAAGCTGCTTCGATTCCACTCGTTGGCTTAACATCATATCAAGCATTACATGACATCATGCAATTACAAAAAGGACAAAAGATTTTAATTCACGCTGGATCCGGTGGTGTTGGTACTTTCGCTATTCAGTTAGCAAAAATAATGGGTGCCATTGTTACAACGACTGCTAGTGAAGCTGGTGCGAATTTAGTAACGTCTCTTGGCGCAGATGAAATTATTAATTACAAAACAGAGAAATTTGAAGATATACTAAAAAATTATGATGCCGTATTTGATACAATCGGCGGTGCAACACTTGAAAAATCATTCAATATTATAAAAAGGGGAGGAAACATTGTTTCCGTTTCAGGCATGCCGAATGCTCGCTTCGGTAAAGAATTTGGTTCAGGATTCTTTAAAACTCTCTTATTTTCATTAGCCAGCAAAAAACTTACTGCACTTGAAAAAAAGCATAATGCTCAATATTCATTTTTATTTATGAAGCCAAGTGGGGATCAATTACGTACTATTGCAAACTATATTGAAGCTGGTGAAATCAAACCGGTAATCGATCGAGTTTTCCCTTTTGAAGATGCGCAAAAAGCAATGGAATATTCCGAGGCTGGAAGAGCAAAAGGAAAAATAATCGTAAAAATTAAGTAATAATAAAAACTCCATTTTTTTAAAAATGGAGTTTTGTATTTGCTGTTAAATAGACATAGTGCAATGAAGTCCTTACAATAGATTGCAAGGGGAAATATTATATTATACTTTTAGTTAACTTTACAAAGAATATATACGTACAAATACATAATTTAAAATACAAAAAGGAGGAGATACAATGACTAAAAATAATGAAACAGGTTGGAATTTAGATAATAGTTATACGACTTTACCACAATCATTTTATACAGAAATCCCCCCTACTCCCGTAAGTTCACCGGAGTTAGTTAAACTAAACCATTCATTAGCGATATCTCTTGGCTTGACCCCTGAAGAACTGAAAAAGGAAGCTGAAATTGCTATTTTCGCTGGTAATGCACTCCCAGAAGGAGCTCATCCATTAGCTCAAGCATATGCTGGCCATCAATTCGGACATTTTAATATGTTAGGCGACGGTCGTGCTCTTTTAATTGGCGAACAAATTACTCCTTCAGGTGAGCGTTTCGATATTCAACTGAAAGGTTCTGGGCCTACTCCCTATTCACGCCGAGGAGATGGCCGTGCTGCACTCGGTCCGATGCTACGTGAATATATTATTAGCGAAGCAATGTATGCACTCGATATTCCAACTACCCGCAGTTTAGCAGTTGTCACAACCGGTGAACCAACCTATCGTGAAACAAAGTTACCTGGAGCAATTTTAACTAGAGTAGCTAGTAGCCATATTCGCGTCGGTACATTTCAATATGCTGCAGCTCGTGGTTCAATAGAGGACCTGAAATCACTAGCTGACTATACGATAAAAAGGCATTACCCAGAAATTGAATCTCATGAAAACCGATATACTGCATTACTACAAGAAGTCATTAAAAGACAAGCCAGTCTTATCGCAAAATGGCAACTTGTTGGATTTATTCACGGCGTAATGAACACTGACAATATAACGATCAGTGGCGAAACAATTGATTACGGTCCTTGTGCATTTATGGACAATTACGACCAAGAAACTGTATTTAGCTCTATTGACACACAAGGTCGTTATGCATATGGAAATCAACCATATATGGCCGCATGGGATCTAGCACGACTAGCTGAATCTTTAATACCAATTTTGCACGAAGATGAAGAAGAAGCATTAAAAATCGCTCAAGACGAAATTTCGAAATTTAGCGTACAGTATGAAAAACAGTGGTTCCTTGGAATGAAAAAGAAATTAGGACTATTTAGCAACGAAGAACAAGATCAATCACTTATTGAGCAACTTTTAAAAATGATGGAGAAATATAAAGCGGATTACACAAATACATTCCGTTCATTAACTCTTGATGCTATCGAAAATACAGCTCTATTTGAAAGTCCTGAATTTAAAGAATGGTACAAACTGTGGCAATCTCGATTAGAAAGACAAGAACAATCAAAAGAAAACGCCTACGAGATGATGAAAAATAATAACCCATCAATCATCCCGAGGAACCACCGTGTAGAAGAAGCACTAGAAGCAGCTGTTACAAATGACGACTATAGCGTAATGGAGCAACTTCTTGAAGCTTTATCAAACCCTTATGCGTATTCTACAGATCAAGAAGAATACTGCATTCCGCCTACACCGACGAATCGCCCTTATCGTACTTTTTGTGGGACTTGATTGTTTAATATGTAAAAAGGTGCGTTCATATAATTTGTGTGAACGCACCTTTTTTATATCCCCCCACTCAACTAAAACTTTAAAATGCACATCCCCCGATGCCATTTCTTTAATCCAAAACAAATTCTACACTATTCCAATAGACTTACTCGTAAGCTTGTTAAACAAATATTGAGAAATATAAAACATCATTTCTAAATATTTTTATTTTTGATACTATATTTTATAAGAATATTCAAAAAGTGAGGGGATTTCATGAACGTTCAACTACAAGGTAATGAACAAATTACAAAATTATTTAATGACTGGTATTTAGCTATGTTAAAACAAGATGTGTCCCAAGCGGCAAACTTAAAGCATGAAATTGAGGAAAAGGAACTAAACTTTGAAGAAGATGAAAATTTAGCATTATATCATTCCTTACTAGAGTTTCGACATAAAGTTTTGACAGATAGTTTAAGTATTTCAAAAGATAGCTTTGATAAAATAGATTCTTACGTAATCTCATCCAATCATCCACTGTCTTACTACTATCACTTCTTTAAAGGCATTTATGCAACTTTAACCACAGACTATAACTTAGCTAGCGAACATTATGAACAGGCTAAGTTATTATTAGTAAATAACACTGATAATCTAGAGCATGCTGAATTTTATTATCGAATGGCGATTTTCCATTATCACTTTTACCAACCAATTGAATCTATTGAATATGCAACTAAGGCTAAAGAGATTTTCGATAAACAAACTGGCTTTGAAGTTAAAGTTGGATTATGTAAAAATACATTAGGTGCCTCATTTGTATATTTAAAACAATATGAACAAGCAGAAGAGCAATATAATTCAGCAATACACCTTTTACAGAAATCTGATGAAAAAGAATTAATTTTAAGTGTACGTAATAATTTGGGTTGGTTGTATGCCAGTCAAAACCTCTCCACACTCGCAATCCGTCACCTATCAGAAGTGACCGAAAAGAAACCAACACATTTCAAGGCTCTCTTCTTGCAAGCAAGAGAACACTCTAAACTAGATGAAACAAGTATCGCTGAAGGATTAATCCAAAAAGGGTTAAAAATTTGTACGGAATTAAATAATGAAGAATATATATATCATTTTAAAATTCTAAACGAACTAAATAATAATGTTGGTTCTGAAGAATTAGAAACAATTATCCTTAAAGGAATTACGTTTTTCGACAAAGAATTATTATATAACTACACTCAAGAATACTCAGAAAAATTAGCTGTTAAATTTTATAGTGAAAATAACCATATTAAGGCAAGTGAATATTTTCATAAAGCGTTACAAGCAAAAGAAAAAACGTTTGAGAAAGGGGCATTGAAATGATTAAAAAAATTAGCTCTGTTTTTTTAGGACTATCTGTTTTCGGTATTTTGGCTACTGGCATTCATAGTTCATTTACATACCAAGCGGGTCATGCTGATCTTCCTGCACCACAAAGACCTGACCTTGTTCAATCCGTTGACGTAAGTAAAGACTACAACTCAACAACAACTGAAAAAGCACTTTAAAAAATGAAAGACCTTCAATTAAGAAGGTCTTTTTAAATACGCTTATTTAGAATATTTCCCTTTCATGTAGGCTTTATTTTCTCATCAACTCCGCAATCCTCTTACTCTCCTCACTACCAACTTTCTCAAGTTTCTCCACAACTAAATTCCGTCTCTCTACAGAATGATTTTGACTTAACTTCGCTTTTCCTTCTATTTTATTTATCTTTATTTTGAATCCAACTATTCCCTTACTTAATCCTCCCATATAATTTGGATCTACATCATTAAGTGAGTAGGTGCTCTCTGGATCTTCATATTTATTTACTAAATCTTGAAGAGAATCTACTAATGTCTTCTCATCTTCAACAATTTCTAATTCACCATATACATGCACTGCAACGTAATTCCATGTTGGTACTGCATTGTTTGTTTCATACCATGACGGAGAGATGTAACTATGTGGTCCTTGAAATATAGCTAGTACTTGCTGAGTCCCAATATCTTTCCACTGTTCATTCGGTCGTGCGAAGTGACCATGTAAAGTAAGGGTCTCCCTATTTAGCAACAACGGCAAGTGCGTTGCATATGGTTCTCCGTTATGTTGAGAAAATAATGTCGCAAAGCTATTTTGTTCCATTATTTCGTACTTCATCTCTTCATCTTGTATTGCGAAATATTTTGGTATGTACATAAGCTCCCTCTTTTCCGCTCTTTTCTATTTTATTTCCTATTATATTTAGTAACCGCATCAATCAACAGGGCCAGTTTGTATTTGTTTTATAATGGCAGCTTTCTATTTCAAAACAATAGGCAGCATGTATTCCATGCTGCCTTAGTTTATTTTTTCTAATATATTTGTAATAAATACGGTCTTACCTTCAATATAACTAGATCGATTTTTCGACTCTCTTGCTAACTCTTCCTTCAAGTTTCCATACTTATTAGCTACTTCAGTATGTTCACGAAGGTAATCTCGAAACGCTATATGCCTTCTCAACTCTTCACTATTTTTATCACACACATGCTCCATCCAAACTGTATTTCCCCCGTTCCATGGAACGAACGTATCCTTTCTTCCAAACGCCTCTCTTCCTTTAAAGCTCCATTCTAACTGATGATAGTACCCTATCTTCTCAAGTTTTTTTACTACCTCATGAAAAATTTCGTACTCTTCTATTACAATATCAATATCTAGTATTGGTTTTGATGCAAGCCCTTTAACAGATGTACTCCCAACATGTTCAATAGATACAATGCTGTCTTCCATTACATTGTTAATAAGAGTGTGTAGTTTATTAAATTCACTTTCCCATTTGACATTATATTCTTCGATAGCAATTCTCTGCTTCAACGTACCCCTCTTCTCAAAACAAATTATAACCGTTGAATATGAGTATCCTTAAAATCCGTCTCATATTTCAATCCATATCCAAACATTCGATCCATTCCAATATGTGCTGTCCATATTAAGCCAATCATTATAACGGTATCTATCTTAAAATAGACACCTAGTAGAACAATTAATATGGATATGATATATGTGTGACATACATTATATATTTTCACACCAACGTGATTATTAATCCCATATGCTAACATTGATAGATCCGGCGCTAAAAGGAATACAAAAAATATAATCCAACTAAACTCATATATCGAATACATATAAATCGTGGCTAAAAATACAACCATTCCTTCAAAATGTACAATACGTTTTTGCATTATTTATCATTCCTATTTTTCTATATTTATTGATACATTTTCATCGCTGAAAGTGTTCTTTGCATTTTTTGACCAGATGGTTGCTAATATTGGCCCTGCAATGTTATGCCATACTGCTGCTAATACACTTGGGAGTGCAGCAGCCGGTCCAAAATGCAAAATACTTTCCAGCTACATTACTTATCGCTTCTAGTACTTTCATCCACTCAGCCCCTATCTTTTAATTGAAACACCTTATTCGGATTCAAAATATTTTGCGGATCAAGAGCTTTCTTTATTTTCTCCATTACAAATAATGCTGCCCCATGCTCTTCTTCTTGATACTTTCGTTTTCCGATTCCAACGCCATGTTCTCCTGTACACGTTCCTCCTCGTTTAAGAGCATACTGAACGATACTTTCATTTATTTCGTCTGCCTTCTTCACTTCCTCTTTATCATTTGTATCAATCATTAAGAGTACATGGAAATTCCCATCCCCAACATGACCGAGAATACCGCCAATAAGCCCTACTTTATCTAATACCTCTTTCGCATGTTGAATCGCTCCAGCTAATTCCGAAATTGGCACACATACGTCTGTACTCATTAGCTTTTTACCAGGATAACTATGCACGTAAGAGTACGCTAAATTATGTCTTGCATCCCACAGTTTATTTCTCGCTGCTGTTTCCATCTCAAACGCAATTTCTATACATTTATGATCAAGAACGATTTCTTTCGTAAATTCAATATCTTGCTTTAACCCTGCTTCATTGCCGTGAAACTCTAAAAACAGTGTCGGTTCTTCTCTGTAACTTGTTTCATTGTAATGATTTACTTGTTTCATAGATAATTCATCAACGAGTTCAATTCTCGCGATTGGAATACCTGCCTGTAATATGTTAATTACAGCTTCTACTGCATCATTTATAGTTGGAAACGATGCCCTCGCAGCCATAACATGTTCTGGTATACCGTATACTTTTAAAGTTAACTCCGTGAAACATCCAAGTGTTCCTTCTGAGCCTACGAAAATACCATTTAAATGATAACCTGATGATGACTTCGCCGCTAAATTCCCGGTATGTATTACTTCTCCATCAGCAAGAACGACTTCTAAATCTCGGACTTGATCACGCATTACCCCATACTTTACCGCTGTCGTTCCGCTCGCATTTGTAGCAGCCATTCCTCCTAACGTTGCATCAGCTCCTGGGTCTACACTAAAAAATAATCCATACTTTTTCAATTCTTTATTAAGCTGAGAGCGCGTCACCCCTGGTTGTACTCTCACAAGAAAATCCTTTTCTCTTATTTCAAGTATTTTGTTCATAAGAGAAAAGTCCATTGTAATTCCTTTTTCGTAAGGAATTACATGTCCCTCTAAACTGGACCCTACTCCAAATGGAACGACAGCTGTTCCGTGCTGACTCGCTATTTTCATTATCGTGCTAACTTCTTCGGTCGTTTTTGGAAAAACAACTACATCAGGTAAACTACTAACATGGTAAGATTCATCTTTACTATGTAACTCTCGTACTGTCATATTTATTACTACTCGATCTTCAGGAAGTATGCCTTTTAATTCATTTACTACATGTTCAATTGTTATTTCCATAATCAACTCTCCTTTTTAAATTTAAAACAAGTATACCATCTTTATACAAAATAATTAGAAAAATTAGATTTTTAAACCTAAACATACAAAAAAGAACCTGCAGCACACGCTACAAGTTCTTTCCCACTACATTTTAAACGATTTCTTTATTAACAACATAAACCAAATTAAAGTAACTGCCATCAACGAATGAGAAAATCCTACAATATAAGTTAACCCTTTAAAGTCAGCTCCATTTAACTGAAGAAGCCCTCTCGCTGCTAGCGAACCTAACATTAATGTTAATGCAATGTTATGTAAAACAAACCACTTATTAAACCCTTGCACTTCATGAAACGCGAATACTTTTGCTAATCCTAAAGCAATTAAAAAGAAGAAAAAGCCAAGTACAAGTGTATGTGTATGCAAAAGATTTAACAAAGTAGATCCTAAAATCCCTTTATACTTACCATACTCCCTAGCGAAAATCCCTGATAATAAACCGATAATCAAATACGTAAACGATGCATTATATAATTTCTTCATTATGTACCTCCTTGAGTAGAATGTGTAGTGTGTCATATTTAGTAATAATGATAGTTATATAGTAAAAACTCCTAGTCACCTAGGAGTCATTGTATAAGCATCTCACTCTTTACAATCAATCCTAATTATAAAATATCTCTCTATACAAAACAAACGAACTTTATGTGAACAAACAAAGCTCCATTAAAATATGTTGCACTTTTGTTTTACACAATCCATACTAATTGTTATAACTTTTTAAAGGTGGTGTAATAATTGATAGTTCTTGAAACCGAACGTCTTAACCTTCGTTGGTTTGATATAAAAGACGCTCCTTTTATTCTTGAGTTAGTAAACGATCCTGCATGGATTCAGTTTATCGGTGACAAAGGAGTTAGAAACTTAGAAGATGCAAAAAATTATATTGTAAACGGTCCCATCGATATGTATAACAAACTCGGATTTGGCCTTTACTTAGTAGAACGAAAAGAAGATCTCACTCCACTTGGTATGTGTGGCCTTATTAAAAGAGATTCATTAGAAGATGTTGATATCGGATTTGCCTTTTTAGAGACATTCCGTTCACAAGGATACGGCTACGAGTCAGCTTCTGCGATAATCGAATACGGTGTACAAAAGCTCAACATGAAACGAATTGTAGCAATTACTTCTATAGATAACATCGCCTCAGGAAAGCTTTTAGAAAAAGTAGGATTACGATTTGAGAAAATCATTTCAGATTCAGGAGAAGATTTAAAATTATTTGGGTATAACGCATAGTAAAGAAGGTCGCCGTGAATGGTGACCTTCTTTACTATTTTACTGATCTCGTCATAATACTTTTAGTTCCATTATAGTTTTGCAGTAATTCTTGTGATTACTACTATGCCTTTCATATCACATTTTTTGGAAATTCATAGAAATAAAACTTTCACATTTAAATAAATTATATTAATATATCAAATAAAGGAAGTGAGAATAAATGGAACAACCGCTATTTTTATTAGTTCTTCAATTCATTGCATTCATATTAATCATTTGTATCGTATATGGAATGTTGTACAATACCGTATTAAATTTAAATATGCCTAAATGGACTGCACATATAGTAGCTACGGTCTTTTCCCTTGGCATTACCTATCAAGCTTTTATAAATTTTATTTGAAAAACTTTTGTAGCAATTACTTCTATTGTTGATGCAGTAAAGCTTTTAGAAAAAGCAGGATTGCAATTTGAGAGGGTTATTTCAAGATCAGAAAACGTAACCATTTTTTATAAAGTCTTTCCAGCGCAAAATAGTGAAGAAGTTAGTTCCGCTGAAAGTGTGTTTGCATAAAAAGAAATGAATTTAATTGATGCTACAAAAATTTTATTTTAATTCTGGTTCTATTGTTTGGAATCGTTCTAGGGTACCATTTGTGTGGACTTTAAAAATTTTCATTTGCGCACCAAAATGTTGTGTTAAGTAAAATGTATCACCAGTTATTAAATTTCCAATCTTCCAATCAGGTTGATATGTACTTTCCATGGAACTTTCTAAATCCCCAATCATTATTAAATTGATATATAATGAAGATGAACTACTCAACATTTTCGTTAAAGATAGTCTATCAACCTCTAACTACCTAATGAACTCAAGTAAACACATCTTCAGTCATTTTAAGAGGTACAAAAGGCACCCTTTCGGGTGATTTTTGTATAAAAATTCTATTTTTTTATATTCGATACCAACCACGAACCTTTTTAAAATAATAGTATCATTATGTCTCCTTTTTAGAGATTATTTTTAATTACCTTGAATTTTTTGCACCAGAACCGGAAAATCCCTGACTACTCGAAATATCAACTATCAGGTGCTAATATTCAATAACGCGTACTGAAAATGATTAAACATTTTTATAAACCAGTGGAACATTTAAGAAATCAATTTTTCTCTTATCGAAATTTAATTAGCTTACAGTAATACAGTGGTCATATATTTTTAAGAATAACGGAAGAATATATAGAAATTGCTACAGAAATGTGAAGTTTAATTAATTTAGGAGGAACAAACTTGTTTAATCAGCTTGTAAAAGTTATACCGAATTTATTTACGATTGGAAATTTATTGTGCGGTGTTTTCTCAATCACCTTGAATATGAGTGAATATTTAGGAGCAGCCTCCATTCTCATTTTCTTTTCAGCTGTTTTAGATTTTCTTGATGGAAGAATTGCAAGAAAATTAAAAGTGAACAGTGAGTTTGGCGTAGAATTGGATTCCTTAGCTGATATTGTTAGTTTCGGCGTCGCTCCTGCGCTTTTATTTCATACGATAGCAACACCTTCTATTTTAACTTCTTTGGCATTTATCCTATTCCCAACAATGGGTGCTTTAAGATTAGCTAAATTTAGTATTAAACCAACTATTGGATATTTTAAGGGATTACCTATTCCAGCTGCAGGATTATCATTGGCTGGTATGGCATTGTTTTCATATAGTAATGCATGGATTACTTTAATCCTCGCCCTCTTAATGGTAAGTCCCATTAGGTTTAAAAAATTTTAATGAAGGTCACGCCCAACGCCATTAAGGAGCATTTTAAATGGATTTAACGCGTCAATAAGTATAAAAAAGCGGGACAATAATATTAAATTAGGTGCCCTTCGAAAAATTAAAACCTTGTATTTATGGCTATTGGGTTAATCCATCGATATGTTATTCTGAAACGTCAGTCCACTTTTAACAGGAGCTCCCTTTATCAAGAGAGCTCCTGTTCTTATTTCTTCTTCTTTTCTGTCGGTTGGCTTTGTTTAGCAAAATTAGATGAATCATCAAAATTTGGTTGCTTTTTACCAGCATTATTACTTCTACCTTTTCCCATATGTAATGCACCTCCCCTCCCCCTTACTATTCCCAATAAAAAAATTCTCTTGCATCCAAGAGAATTTTAAATTGGGTTCTTATTGATAATACCTAAGTACTTCCAACACTGCCATTCCATAAAAGATGGATCCAATGTTAAATTATTTAATGCTAAAACAAATATTACATTTTCATATTTAACTGGATAATCAATTAATAATCCTAATGTATTTCCTGAATCTGCGACAATTATGATTCCCTTTTCTAACACGTCATCTATAACTTCTTTTAATTATTCTTACCTAGCATATAATATTTTCCTACACATTGAGATTGCATGTTGTATAAGGAAGCCCTTCTTCTTTCCATGCAAGAAATCCTCCCTTTAAATTCACTACTTCCTTTATACCAGCTCTTTGTAAAATACTAGCTGCTATAGCGGAACGTAATCCGGTTCGACATTGCAAAACTATTGGAAAATCTTTCGGTATATAATCTAGTTGTTCAAATAGATTACCTAAAGTGATATGTATTGCATCATGAAGGTGTCCTTCCTCCCACTCTTTTTTACTACGCACATCGATAACCTTAACGCTTCCACCTTTTATATGCGGATATAATTCAATCGATGTTTTTTCTTTGTAACTTTCAAATCTATCAAGTCTTTGTATTACTTTTAAGGGTGCAAAAGCAATAATATTATCTAACCCAATAGATTCAAATTCTCTAATAACTGCCTCTACTTTAACCTTTTCCTCATCTAGAATTATTAAAGTTTCTTTTTTATAATCTAATAACCATCCACACCAAGTTGTGAAAGAATTGTTATAAGGTATGTTAATTGACTTCTCGATATGACCTGCAGCAAAACTCTCTACATCCCTTATATCAACTATTTGATAAACGCTCTTCAAAATTTCTTGAAGTTCTTCTACTGTATTAATAGCAGTACTTTTTCTCTTCTTACGAATTGGCGGACCATACTTATTTAAATTCTTCATTAATGAAAAATACTTTGGAGGCTCTGGCTGTCCCGTCAATAAAGTCGATATAAAATCACTTTCTTCATTACACCGAAATGCCCAATTGAACATCTTTTCATAACCTAATGTAGAAGTTGGAATTGCTCCTAATGCTTTTCCACATGCGCTTCCCGCACCATGTGATGGCCATATTTGCAAATAATCAGGAAGTATTTTTATTTTTTGTATAGAATCAAATAATTGTTTCGCTCCTATTTTTGCAGTATCTTTAATACCGACTGCAGTTTCTAATAAATCCGGTCTTCCTATATCTCCTACAAATATAAAATCACCTGTGAATATTCCTATCGGTTTATCATTCGTATAATTATTTTGACTTGTATCAGTTACTAAAAAAGAAATACTTTCAGGCGTATGCCCTGGGGTGTGAATTACATTAAATTTTATATGACCTACTTTAAACTCTGTGCCCTCTCTAACCAATTTGTATCGACCTTCGTTAAGATATTGATATTTCCAATCACAATCTCCTTCATCAGATACATATAAATTTGCATGGTAAAGATTAGAAAGTTCTCTAGACCCAGAAAGAAAATCAGCATGAATATGAGTCTCAGCCGCAGCAATTACTTCCATCCCCTCTTTCTTAGCAAATTCTATATATTGTTCTATATAGCGACTAGGATCAATAACGATTGCTACGCCTTCTTTCTGACAACCGACTAAATAGGAAGCATGTGCTAATTTTTCATCATAAAAATATTTTAAAAGCATAGCTATTCCCTCCAATTAGTTATTTCAAATTAATTTTCAATTTTTGTAACCACTTTTTATCTTCTCCTATAGAATCCCTTTCAACATTAAATTCCAATACATATATGGCAACATATATCTTTTAAGTAAAAACATACTATACCGTTCTTTCGCTTGATTAAATGGAAACGTTTCTTGAGGCTCATGTTCATAGTTAAATTCAGCAAGTATAAGACTTTTATATCCTGTAACAATCGGACATGATGTATATCCATCATATTTAGCCTGTAAATCTCTTCCGCTAAGTACGTCCATAATATTTTGTTTTAAGACGGGTATTTGTTTTCGAATTGCTGCTCCAGTTTTAGAGGTAGGTAAATTGGTACAATCTCCAATTCCAAAAATATTTTTATATTGCACATGCTGCAAAGTATAAGGGCTTATATCTACCCACCCCTGATGATCACTTATCTCACTCTCTTTAATAAAATTAGGTGGCCCCATTGGCGGAACAACATGTATCATACTATATGGTACGGTTTCTCTTTTTAGTGTTTGCGTATCTTCAAAAATTGCCTCTCTCTTTTCGGCGATAATTTCCACTAGATTTTTATTATAATTCGTTATAATTTGCTTTCTTTCTAGTACTTGTTCTAAAGTATTTGCATATCGTGGAACCTGAAATATGTTATTGTTTGCAGAATAAAATATTACTTTACTTCTGTTTCTTACACCACTATTACAAAAATACTCCTCTGCTAAGTACATAATTTTTTGTGGAGCACCACCGCATTTAATAGGAGTATTAGGGTGGGTAAAAAGCGCATTTCCTCCTTTAAATTTTTCGATTTCTCTCCAAGTAGAATCAACATATGTATAAGAATAATTGCTACATACCCCATTAGTGCCAATAGACTCTTTTAAGCCTTTAATACTGTCCCAATTTATTTGGATACCAGCTGCTACAATAAGAATTTCATACTCAAGTAGCAGTCCGTCATCTAAAAGTATCTTATTTTCAGATGGAAATAACTCAACAACACTTTTAGGGATCCACGTTGCCCCTTTTGGAATAAGCGATTCCTGATTACGCATCGTACTTTCCTTTGAAACAATTCCTCCCCCCACTAAACTCCATAGTGGCTGAAAGTAATGTTTTTTTGATGGATCAATAATTGCTATACTTTCTTTCAATAGGGGTACATTTCGTAATAAATGTGCAGTAGAAGATAGTCCTGCTGTCCCAGCACCAATTACAATAATTTTATAACTATCTCTGGTCTTCATTATCCTCTTCCTATCTAAAATTGATTTTTAAATTAACTAATTAGTAGCCATTTTTTCATCGTAGTAACATGATTATAAGTTAAAAACATCATAGTTTTATCTGATTTAAATGAAAATTTTGTTAATTTTACCATCAACATTACTATATGCGTAAATCCCCTATGTTACTTCCATATTTTAGTTTTAATATTAAAACTAAATATTATTATATAAAATAAAAATAATGCATTAAAATACTTTTCATGAATCCGGATAAGTAATGTTTAAAAAACAACATCTAACATCTTAGATGTTAAAATAAACAAATTCACATACTTCACAAATATGAAAAGTATTAAATATCGCTTAAGTTTCGTTACCTTTTTTCTGTATATATTGATAAAAAATTGTGAAATTTTATCGCATTATGCAAGACATTTAATATTAAATATATTACTTTTACTATGAACTAAATGGTTTATAGGGCTTTTCTAAATAAACAAGGTGCTAAATTAATTCTTAAGAAGCCATTATCATTGCATTTATCTAAAAATTTAAAAAATACACGCAGATGGATATCATCTTAAATACATATATAATTACCTTTAATTTTTTGACACGATTTCACATAATTCTTAAACTGATTTTTTTGCGTGCATTATGAAAAAAATGCACCGTGTCAGTCTTTAAAAGATTATATATCATAACTTTAAGAGAGGCAGGAAAACTATGAAGATGAAAAGAAAAATCTACTGGTTAAATGCTAGCCAATAGATTTTTCTTTTTTATCTAAGGATTCTTTTAAAAGAACAACAATTTTACTACAGTAATCAAGAACAGGTTTCTAAATTAAGTTACTGGAGAATATATAACTCTGGCGCAATATCCCTACCAGCTTTCATTCCAATAATAACTCCATGATATAACGTCAAAGATGAAATCCCTCAACTTAGGTATTTGACTTTTTAAATTTATACAAATGTCTTAGCTCTATGTACTGTGATATATAGGTCCACATCAATATGTTATTGCATCATATACTGAACAGATAATTTAAATTACTTTTATAAAGGATGATGAGGATGAACCTAGAAGATATACAAAAATCCTATGGCGTAATTGTAAGTTTAGGAGGATTGTGTCAAGTCACCAACCAAATCAAAAGACACAATTTAAGAACATTTTCTGGACCTTTAGATTGGTTTTATTATCCATCACTTTCAGATGTAAACAGATTACTTCAAAATCGATTTAAAAAATTCATGAAGTTGGAAAATATGGTTATAGAAGGTTCAGAAAGTTACGGTCTTATTGAATCAGAATTTGATAATCAAATTAAATGGGCAGAACGAATTACCTACTGTATAAAGGACACTTATTATAATTGTTTTTCAATGCATGATTTTCCTATTAATTCCGAAAAGGATTTGAAATCAATCTATCCTTCTTTTAAAGCTAAATTAGACACTAGAATTAATCGATTCCTTGAAAAAATAAATAGTAGTGAATCCATTTTATTCATTAGAATTTGGGGAAATCGAGATGAAGCGGTTGAATTACAAAACGTATTATCTAAAATTACAAATAAGGATTTTAATATTCTTATTGTTAATTTCAAGGAGGGTATATCTAATATTGTTGAACAAAATTGGGGAATATCGAGGGTTTGTTCAATTGAACTCCCACGTTATCAGGATAGATGGGAAGGTGATGATTCCGATTGGGATGTTATTTTAAACAAAATAACATTAACTTAATAATTTTCTTCTTACTTTTAACATGATTTGGCCCGTAAAATCAAATAGGTGTAGAAAAATAAAATTCCTGTCTAATTGATACACACTTAATTAACAAAACGTTCATATAATAATTCGTAAGTCCTTCTTTATTGAATAAATAGTTCTTTACAAAATTAGTTCCATCACTAGAGCACCTTTATGCGGTGCTCTTTTTTGAATTTATAAAATGTAAAAATAGTTGTTCCATTTTCCTTTAAATGGCTAATTCCCTTTGTTATTCTTCTATTGATTTCTGTATAATCATTTATGCGATCAGCATATTCTGCTTATGTAGTGCATTCACGACTACTTACTTCCATACTTTATCTTATATTTTGTCTTCTTGGATATTTCATTATAAGCTTCTTCAATTCCCTTGATTTCCTTCCCCTTCTTTTATCTTAAGAACAAGCAATTTCTTTCATTAATATTAAATAAACTAAAGCATAGATTTTAAAAGAACCTAATTTACATATAATTAATGATAAACTACAGTGTGTATTCTCCACGTTTAATCAGCATCTGAATTATAAATCTAACATATTTTTTTTAGTTGATTGTCATTATGGTACAACCGTGTATACATTTACCAAACAAACTACATAGTTTAAATTAGTAAAATATATAGAGAGGAAGGAAATAAATCTATGAAAGTCATAATTTTGTGTGGCGGAAAAGGGCTTCGGATGCAAGGAATTTTAGAGGACATTCCCAAACCATTAGTTCGAGTTCAAGGAAAGCCTCTCCTCTTGCATATAATGAATTGGTATAGAAAATATGGACATTCTGATTTCATTTTACCCTTAGGATATAAAGGTGAGAAAATTAAGGAATATTTTATGGACTTTAGCTGGAAAGAGAATGACTTTAGTTTGAATTTTAAAACCAGTCAATATACGCTACTTCAGAAATTAGAAAATTGGAATATACACTTTATAGATACAGGAATTGATACAATGACCGGGGCAAGACTAAAAAAACTTGAATCCTTTGTACAGGGTGAAACCTTTTTATTAACTTATGGTGACGGATTAGCCAATATAGATATTGATCAACTAATAGCATTCCATAAAGAAAAAGGAAAAATTGCTACATTAACTGGAATTAAAAAAAATAGTCAATACGGCCTATTGGCGGTCGAAGATGGAATTGCTATTGATTTTAAAGAAAAACCATTACTTGATGAAGTAATTAATGGCGGTTTTTTTGTATTTAACAAAGAAATATTCAATTATTTAAGTAATAATGATGATTGTGTTCTAGAAGAAGATCCTCTTCGAAATTTAATAAAAGACAATGAGCTCGCCGTCTATGAACACAATGACTTTTGGGCTAGTGTCGATACACCTAAAGATTTAAAAACTGTAAATGAAAGTTGGAATCCAAATAAATTTTAGTGGAGAGGACTGAATAAGCATTGAACTCTAATGATAAAAAAATAAGTTTACCTCGATTGTACATCCCCTCTAATGAGAAAATAGTTAACCCACTTTCAACAGGAATTAAAGCTTCAAATCTCTCCAAAAAAAATACTCAAAAAAGAATTAATCCCCAATTCTATAATCAACAACATGATCTAAATAATCATTTCTGCGTCATTGTAGGTAGTGAGTATGTCTTGAAAATTATTGCTTTACAGCAATCATTAATGCAGTACTCAGAAAAATTCACATTGTGGATTTGTTGTATAGATCCTTTTGCATATTCACTATTAAAAGAAATGAGTTTAATTAATGTAAACCTTTTACAAGTTGAAGAATTAGAAGATCGTGAACTAAAAGCAATTAAGAGAAAAAGAAAAGTAAATGAATATTGTTGGACTTTAAAATCTGTCTTGATAGAATATTTATTGGTCAATTATGATTTACCATCTATTCTATATTGTGATGGTGATTTATGCTTTTTCTCTGACCCTAATATTATTTTTGAGGAATGGGGTGACCATTCTATCTTCCTAACCCCCCAAAGAGATCGTGATTGGGTAGAAAAAATGTACGGAAAATATCAGGCTGGTCTAATTGGATTTAAGAATGATCTCTATGGACTAAAAAGTGTAAGATGGTGGAAAAATAAATGTATAGATTGGTGCAGTGCCGAGGCTGAAGAGGGGAAATTTGGAGACCAAAAGTATTTAGATTATATCCCTATATATTTTCCAAAAGTAAAAATTTCAAATAACTTAGGTATAAATGCTGCGCCTTGGAACTGTATATATAATAACGATTATAAAATTGACAAGACTAAAAATGATATATTTATTGAAAACGACAAACTAGTTGTTTACCATTTTGCATGTATTACTATCTTTACTGAAAATGATTTTGATCTTTGGTCTTTGGGAGAAATTTCAATACCCAATAATATATTAAACCATATTTACACTCCGTATTTAGAGAGAATTCAATTTGTTTTAAAGCAATTAAAGGATAAATTCAATAAAGATACTAAACAATTTTTAAGTAAAAAAGATATAAATAAAGCTCAAACTTTATATAAAGATTCACAATTAAGAAGAAAAATGAATCAATCCAATCATTTTATGAACTTTTCCATGATTATAAGTAAAGAACGATTAATTCAAGGATTGACCTCTTATTATTCCTTAGAAAATTTCAACGCTAAATTTACTGTATGGATCTGTTGTATGGATGATCTAACTTATCAAATATTAGAGAAATTAAAATTAAAGCACGCCATACTAATTCCGGTAAAAGAAATTGAAAATCATGAACTCCTCAGTATAAAAAATGATAGAAGTTTACAAGAGTATTGTTGGACATTAAAAGCGCCCCTATGTCTACATGTCCTTAGTCTTTATCCGGAAGTTGATCACATTATATATTGTGATGCTGATATGTATTTCTTTACAGCACCTAATATCATTCTTGATGAGTGGTGGAAATACTCTGTATTCCTTTGCCCTCAAAGAAGCTCTACTGAAATTGAAAGCATACACGGTATATACCAAGCTGGTTTAGTAGGCTTCAAAAACGATCAAAATAGTAAAGAAATTTTAACATGGTGGAAAGATAAATGCCTAGAATATTGTAATAATCATTATGATGTTGAAATGGATAGATGGGGTGATCAAAAATATTTAAATCACATTCCTAACATCTTTTCTAATATAAAAATCATGACTCATAGAGGTATTGATGCAGCACCTTGGAATGTCATTTTAAATAGCAGTTCTATATCCAAAACAGATAATAAAGTTTTTATTGATCAAGATGAATTAATAGCTTTTCATTTTGGAAGTATGCAAATTATTAATCCAAATGAGTTCGATTTATGGAAACACGAAACTTTAGAATTACCTCCAGCAGTTTTAGATTATATATACATTCCTTATATTGAACAATTGAATAAGACATGTCATACCCTTCATAATACTTTTCAAAAACCTTCCTCCTCTTTATTTGCTGATCAAATTGATACAACAACAATAAAAAATTATTTTAAATACCCCTCCCCTCATCACAATTAAGACTGATACTTTCCTTATTTAAAAATAAATCTATTTATTTCAGCAACTAAAAATACATCTTAATAAAGGATAGATTATCACTATGATTGCTTCATTTAAAAATAAAACTTTCCTTATTACTGGTGGATACGGTTTTATTGGTTCTCACTTGGCACGAAGACTTTTAAATTTACAAGCAAAAATTGTTCTTTTCATAAGAACACCATCAAACTCTTGGAGACTAAAGGATATTCTAAAATATATTGAAACCTATGAAATAGATATACGAGATAAAAAACAAGTACAAGATGCAATAAAGAAAATTAATCCCGATTATATCTTTCACCTGGCAGCCTATGGTGTAAATTCTGCCCATACAGATTACATCCATGCTATAGAAACAAATGTTATAGGGACTTGTAACATTATTCAAGCAGCAAAATTGGTGAATTGTAAAAAAATCATCAATTTTGGGAGTAGTTCTGAATACGGTAACAAGATGGAACCTATTCATGAAAATATGTTACTAACTCCTGTGGATATCTATGGAAGTACCAAAGCTGCTGCTACTATACTCGCCCATCAAATTGCTAGCGAAAACAATATTAATCTTATAACATTAAGACCTTTTGGCATATTCGGAGAAGGCGAAGAGCCGCATAAAATTTTTAGCTATATAATCTTGCGAGTATTACAAAACAAAGATGTAAATTTAACTTTATGTAATCAATTAAGAGATTATTGTTATATAGAAAATGTAATAGATGCCTGTATCCTAGCAGTAGAAAATACTACTGTACAAAATGAAATTTTTAATATTGGGAGCGGCACTATTCACCCCTTGAAACATTATGTAGAATTATTATTCAAACATTTGAAAACCAATTCCAGACCAAATTACGGTGCAATTTCCTCTAGAACAAATGAAAGATGGGTTCCTGAAGCGGATGTGCAAAAAATAAAAAACTCTCTTTCCTGGGAACCTAGAATTAATATTGAAGAAGGAATTATAAAAACTGTTAATTGGTATAAAAATAATAAACATTTATACCTAACCCCCTAAAAATAGGGTACTAAAGGAGGTGGACTAATTGTTAAACCAAAACTTTAATAATGCTTTTTACGGAAAAACAATTTTAATTACTGGACATACTGGTTTTAAAGGTTCTTGGTTATCCCTATGGTTGAATGAATTAGGTGCTACTGTAATCGGATATTCATTAGATCCTAAAAATAAGAATGATAACTTTAACATTACTAACCTTCAAAATAATATAATTGATATTCGTGGAGACATTAGAGATTTTAATAAATTAAATAAGGTTTTTACAGATTATAAACCTGAAATTGTATTCCATTTAGCTGCCCAACCTCTAGTTAATTATTCATATGAATATCCTAGAGAAACATACGAGGTAAACGTTGTAGGGACTATGAATGTACTAGAGGCAATTCGATTACATGAATCAGCTAAAATAGGAATTATGGTGACAAGTGACAAGTGCTATGAAAATAAAGAATGGCCTTGGGGTTATCGTGAAATTGACCCTATGGGCGGCCATGACATATATAGCTCAAGCAAAGGATGCTGTGAACTTTTAATTTCTTCCTATCGAAATTCTTACTTTTCAGAAGAAAACTTTTCTCAACACAAGAAAATAATTGCAAGCGTTCGAGCTGGTAATGTAATTGGTGGTGGTGATTGGTCAATAGATAGAATTATTCCTGATTGTATACGAGCATTAGAATCAAACAAAAACATTATTATTAGAAACCCTACTGCTATTAGACCCTGGCAACATGTACTAGAACCTTTAAGCGGGTATTTACTCCTTACAGAAAAAATTATAAATAATGGTATCCCTTATTCAGGAGCATGGAACTTCGGGCCATCCCTAAGCAATATTGTTCCAGTAGAAAAATTAGTGACCAGTTTACTAGATATTTGGGGCTGCGGGGATTGGACAGCAGAAAATATAGGTCCAATAAATTTTCATGAAGCAAATTTACTAAATCTTGACATTAGCAAAGCAAAATTCAATCTTAATTGGCAGCCAAAATGGTCCCTACAACAGACTTTAGAAAATACAATAGAATGGTATAAACATTATAATTCTTACACCAGTTCTGAGATGATAAATCTATGTATTAGCCAAATCAAACAATATTGCATGCTTTGAACTACTCCCACTTCCCCATACTTGCTGTGAGTTCCTTATGGAGGGAGTCTTCTTGGTTAAAATAATAAAAGATACATTAATTTTTATAGTCTAAATTATAAACCTACTATACCTAAAATTATGTGATTGTCCATTAACAAAGATTTTATTTCTTCGGTTATTTCAAATCAACTATTGACATTATACTTAAGAATAAAGGAATCACATATTTTTCTAGTGATTCCCTTGTTCTGAGAAAATAATGTCTTGCTTTAACGACAATACAGTATATGCGATTATTAATTTATTTGTTCTAGTTATGAAAAAATCTATTCCTGTCAAAAGAGCTTTCTTCAAAGAAAAACTTCCTATTTTCTTCTACTTATCCTACCCGAAAAGTAACTAAGATGAAAATTTTGATAATTATATCTACTATTATAGAATTATCCCCTTCTTGTAGCTATTCCACTAAAGTTCATGCTTATATATTGATTCTCTGATTTATTATCACCAATGTTGATGAATTCATGCATTGCTTATTCTATTCACAAATTGCTTTTTGAATTATCTTTTCAGAATAAGTAAAGAAGGCTTTCTCTTTTATGCACTTCTTCCCTACCAGTCTTTAATTTGCCTTTAATCAACAATAAGAACAAATCTTCAATATAGTACATCTTCTATAAAACAAAACCATAAGTAAGATAATTTCACTATTACAAATAATGAGATGTTCTGTTTCACCTTTTTACATTATCTAAAAAAGAACTTGTAGGAATTCTTACAAGTTCTTTTTTGTTTTCTTTATTGTCTTCTTATTTACATACGCAAGATTTATATATTTTATCGGATACATACTATATGTATCCGATAAAATAATTTAAAAATTAATATGTAATTGATCCGTTTTAAGAAAAGGAAATTTCATAAATCTTCAATCACAGTTTCTAAGTTCACCTGATAGAACGTATAAAGACTCATATCATCTTTTGATAATTTTTGGATGTTTTATTCTAAGTATATTCGACACAAATTGATTGTTTTTTATGAATTTTCTTGAAAAATATTGTAATATCACTCCATTTTTTCTTCTATTTTGTTATGATGTTTATAATTAAATTGGATTAGGATTTTTTTAGAAAATGGGGGCGTATATTATGAGTGTTTCAGTAAAGGGAAATGAGCAATTAACCTCTCTATTGAACGACTGGTATCGAGCTATGCTATCTCAACAAGTGATAAAAGCTACTAATCTAAAAAAGAAAATTGATGAAAAAATTAATAAGTTAAGCATTGAGCCGGATCAAGAACATCAGGATCAAAATTTGTTACTATACTATTCACTACTCGAATTTCGTTACAAGGTCTTAACAGATAGCCTTGGTATTCAACAAAATAGTTTTGATACTATTAGCGATTATGATATGCCTACAGATCAATTTCTACAATTCTATTATCATTTTTTCAAATCCATTCATTCCACTTTTATATCTAATTATACTGAGGCAGAGGAACATTATAAACTAGCAGAAAAAATATTGGTAGCTATACCAGATGAAATTGAACATGCTGAATTTTACTATAGAATTGCTACTTTCTATCACCATACCTATAACAATCTCGCTTCTATCGAGTACGCAAATAAATCGAGAGCAATCTTTTCAAAGTACGAAGGTTATGAAGTAAAAACAGCCTTTTGTAATAGTTTGCTAGGTGGTTGCTGCATCTATTTAAAACAGTACGAACAAGCAGAAGAATATCTACATTGCGCAATTGATTTACTACAAAAAAATAGGGAAGAAGATTCCTTGTTATACGTAAAAAATACTATGGGGTGGCTGTATTCTGATCAAAGTATGTCTACTTTAGCTATTCGTCACCTTTCAGAAGTAACAGAGAAAATCCCTACACACTTCAAGGCCATCTTCCTACAAGCTAAGGAACATTATAAGTTAGGAGAACAACCAACGGCCAGCCAACTCATTGATAAGGGACTACAGATTTGTAGAGAAATTCATAACGAAGAATACACACACCACTTCTCTATTTTAAAAAAATTAAACGAAAATATTCCATTGGAAGAATTAGAAAAAATCATTCAAGAAGGAATCTTATACTTTGAGGAAGAAGAATTATGGGAATATGTTGTCGAATACGCCGAATTATTTGCCACAAAATGTAGACAATTAGAGAACCACCAAAAAGTAAGTGACTATTTCCATATTTGTTATCAAGCAAGACAAAAATCAATCGCAAAAGGAGTGTTAAAATAATGAAAAAAATTAGCTTATTATTATCAGGCATTGCTTTTATTGGGGTATTAACGGTGGGAATTTTTCAGTTTTCTAAAACAGATCAGCTTGCTACTCATGGGCATTATCCTGCTCCTTCATATAGTGTTGGCGATTATGGTGGTGCACCACCACAAATTTAATGTAAATGTATTTAAAAACCCTCCAAATGGAGGGTTTTTAAATGGCTTATCTGCCTGTTCAATACGCATAGAGAGTACATATTATACTTATTTACTATGTTATAAGATTTTTCATTTCCACTCTGTAACAAGATTCTAGCATTCTCTCCTAAAATCTCAACTTAAATCTTAAATCCACCAATTAACTCTTGAAGTTCTTCCGCCATCTGTGCTAATTGTATTGCTGAAGAATTTATCTCTTCCATAGAAGCATGTTGTTCCTCAGATGAACCAGCTATCGTTTGCATACTTGAAGAATTTTCTTTTACAGCCATAGCTATTTGATCAATCGATGTATCAACTTTCATTGCATCAGTTGTCATTTTATTTGATAGTTCTACCATACCATGCACTTTTGATACAATATCATTTGCAGATTTTGAAATCTCATAAAAACTTTGTTTTGTATCATTCGCAACCTTAATTCCCGACTGTACTTCTACGCCTACTTCATTCATAGCTTTTACAGTCTCATGTACGTCTGCTTGTATTTCCTTAATTAAACTTCCAATTTCCATTGAAGATTCGGATGATTGCTCCGCCAACTTTCTAACTTCATCAGCAACAATTGCAAACCCTCTCCCCTGTTCCCCAGCTCTAGCTGCTTCAATCGCTGCATTTAATGCTAATAAATTTGTTTGTTCCGCAATATTTTGAATCGCTTCTAATATACTGCCAATTTGCTGTGATTTCTTATCTAATAATTTTATGACATTATCGGATTGAGAAACAGAGTGATGGATAGACTGCATTTGTGTTACAGTTTGTTCTACTAATTGTTCACCTTCATTGGCTTTTTGTTTAGTGTATATGGATGAAGCCGATACTTCAGAAGCATTCTCAGCTACGTATTGAATATTTCGTGTTACCTCACCAATTAATTCAGCTCCAGACTCAACTTCATTATTTTGAACCTCTGCACTGTTCGAGATTTCTTCCATCTCTTTTGTAATTTGTTCTGTCGCAACACTTGCTTGCTCTACACTAGCAGTTAATTCCTCAGAAGACGCAGCTACATGTCCTGCAGATGTGTTAATTTGAGAAATAATAGTACGTAACGACTCTGCCATTGTATTGAAACTACCACCTAATTGACCAAGTTCATCATTTGAGCGAATATCTATTTTCTCGGTTAAATCTCCCTGACTAATTCTTTGGGCCGAGATAACTAATTGTCTTAGTGGAGTAATAATGGATCTAAGTATAAATAAAATTACAATTCCACCTAACAATAATGAAGCCCCTATTATAGTGAGCGTTTTATAAAAAATAGGATTGGTAGCTTCTTCAATTTCTTTCGTAGGCATTACCCCAGCTATCTTCCAACCTGTTTTTTTATTTGTCTTAAAGCTTATGTCTCGATCTTCACCATTGAGGCTATAAGTAATTACTCCATCTTCTTTCTTGTACAATTCATCCGCTAAACTTTTCTCTAATTTCTCTCCAGGCTTTAGTGATGGATGAACAACTATAGTTTTATCTTGACTAACTATAGATACAAATCCTTGCTTTCCAATTTTTATCATTTTGGATGTTTTTACGATATCTGTAATATTCAAATCTACGCCAATGACACCACTTTTATCTGCATTTTGCTTTGCAATTGCAATTACCATATTTCCTGTAGACTTTGATTTATAGGGAGATGAAACAATAATCTCTCCATTTGCTTTTACTGCATCCTTATACCAACTACTTTCTAACGGATTAAACCCTTCTGGTATCTTGCCAACAGGTGCATGAATAAATTGGTTGTTACTAGATGCCGTATAAATCGTTTCTATCTCTGGATGTAACTGTATATATTGATCAAATTTACTCTGTACATTTTGCGATTGTTCAGGATTATAATCACCTTGTGTAAGTACTTTTGCAAAATGAGTGACATCTATATGCTTATTTTCTAATTCATCATCAACAATCTTATCTAATATACTTATATTATCTTTTGCTGATTGTAGAATTGTTTCATTAAGATCTGTTTTTGCTTTATTATAAGATGATACTCCTACGATAAGACTTGGTATAATTAATATTGCTATAAATGCCATAGACAACTTTGTTTTAAGCTTTATTTGTCCCAATCTTTCTTTTATACTATACACTAGCTACTTCTCCTTTTCATTTTTACTACTTTTATATTTATTTAAGTTTTTCTCCTTTATTTTTTCCACATTCATTTATGGAACCATAATTACATCCTATAATTCAAATTTTATAATTTAGCGATTTAAATTTCACAGGCAGAGTTTTATCTGTCCTCCTTTTGAATATATTATTTTTGTAGATTTAGCAATTATTAGACTACGAATTATTCCAAATAAACTGGATGAAACATATACTTCATTTAAAAAATAATTATTGGATTTTTCGAATGAAATCCTTACCATAATAAATTCACTAAACATAACTAAGTAAATCTTATCTTTTAATAATTATATTTAACTGCCTTTTAACCATTCTAACTGTATCACTTCATTGATTTATCTACTTATTACAACCACTTTTGTTTAATTGAATCACTAAACCATAAATTCCAAATAGAAGAATAAAATAAATTAGAGAATTACATTGTAACATGTATATATGAGTTTTTAATATTAAAATTTAAAACTTTACTATTTTTCATATGCAATATTACATGCGAAAAGCCTTACTTTTTTTGTTATACTATGCTTGTGGATTTTTCATCCGAAAATCTACCCAAACGCATATTTATGTATATGCCACCCTAATTGATGAAAGTGAGAAGAATGTTTATCATTTTTCTCACTTTTTTATATTTTAAATGTTTGTACAAAAACTCTTTAGATACTCTAATAATCCATACGTATAAATCATATAATAAAAATAAACTTAAAAAGGGAATTAAAATTCCAAATTTATCCTTTGAAATCATTTATTTTCTAAAAAATAATTCCACATCTTTATCAACTCATTTTAGAATATTTAAACAATAATTATATATACATTCCCTGCATAAATTATTCATTTTCTTTTATATAACACCTATTTTTTTACTTCTGATAAATTATTAAACATTGGATTATTATACACCCCCCTAAAAACATGAGGTATTTTGTAGAATTTTGTCTATCAATATGTATGTACACCCTTTTGTAGTGGATATAGACTGTGAGGTGTAAGGAGATACCTTACAAAATAATAAAAAGGAGATTATAAAATGAGTAGATTAACAAAATTCTCAAAGTTAGCATTTGCGACTTTAATCGCGGGAAGTAGTTTAAGTACCTTTGTTTCGTCGCACAGTGTACAAGCTGACACCTTAGATCCTAATTACCAAGACCATGTAAAATTCATACCAACTTCTAGTGCTAGGCCAGCATTGGAACAAAAAAACACTATTGTTCCCGAATCAAAAGTTATTAAAAACCATTATGTAAAGTACTCTAAAGCACATTTCCAAACTAAAGAAAGTATACCAAAAGAGATTTATTATTCTTCAGAAGGCTTTAAGGGCTATATACAGGCAAGTACCGTTTTGGATATGGGAAATCATTTCGCAACACTATATTCCGGAACCGTTATTCGATGTTAGACTTTTAATCCCTTCTCTCTTAATGCTTATAATGATCAATTGCTCACTGCCAATACTGTAATGTCTATTGTTCATAAAATAAACCACAAAATCTTTCGATTTCATGGTTTATCAAATATAAAGATAATGCTAAACGAATACTCTAACATTACCTTCCCCAAAGTTAATTATAGAGTATTTTCAAAAAAAAGACACTCTTGTAGTGTCTTTTTTATAGTATTTTAAAAAGAATTCCACCTACTAAAACCTTTTTGTTGCGCCTATTCGTTTATTTCAATATAATACTTTTCCATCTCGTATATGCAATAGACAATGATAGCTAAACTCCAACTGACACCATAATAATCATGTGTGTAGAAGTCATATCCCGCCTTAATACCTTTCTCTATTACAACAAATATAAATCCTAAAGCCACCCATTTGTTAATTTTCATCTTAATAAACGTTAAAGAGATAATTATTAAAAATAAAATATTTGTAAGATGATTTATCATTAGCTCATATTTTTGAATGTATACTGCCATCATACAAGCAACGATATTAGTCGCAATGCCAAAGGCAATCATCGCTCCCCAAATCCTGTACGAAAGTCCCACTCCTGAGTCAGTCCCTTCCTAAACAAATATCCTTTTCTTTAATTCGTTCCTACACCCTATTCAAGGTATGCTAAATTATCCTTGTCTGATGAATATCTATTTATCTTTTCATATAGAGCAAACAAAATCTCGACTCATAATTTTTTCGTTATTAGGCAAACTATGTCTAAGCCGTTTGAACTAGCGGCTTCACTCTTCTGGTAATGGGATAGCACAATTTATTGAATTGACTAACTCATTCAACCCACTGGCACCGGCAGGCAACAAAATAGTTGTCTGCCATTTTTATGTATACTTTTTCTAAATTCATTACGAACCAAGTGTGTGCTGTACTGATTTCAAAAAAGACGGAATTTCATTTTTGAAAATGTAAAAAAGATAAGATCCTGTCTACTATTGGTATAGGACTTTTTCTTTTCACATATACTATTTTTGAACCTGTTTACCAATACGTGTCCTAATGGTGTCTTGAATTCCTCCTAATAAGGGCTGCAGATACGACTGCATGCCCTTTTTATTTACGTTGCTGCTCTATATTTTATAAAATAATTAAAAACTAAAAATGGATTATTACATATTTTTTCTGTTCAGATTATGTTAAAATTTACTTCATAGTCGAATTTTGGTTTCGTATCTAATTCAGCAATATGTGAACTGTTTACCTAAAGAAAAGACACCCAAAAGGTGTCTTTTCTTCTTTTCATCTAAAAACATTTTTCCTTTTCAGTAAGATCCAATTAGCCCTCTAATCTAAACCTCATCTTTAAAGGTAATTTAATCACGGTACTCAAGCGTTTTCACCTATTTCGATATGCTTATAGTTTAATTTGAAATAATATATCTATTACTTTTTTAACAAATGAAATCTATCATTAGATTTCTATATGTATACCGTACTAAGCGCCATTTAACACTGTATAAATAGTGTTAAATATGTTAATTGAATATTAGTAATAGTAAGTATAAATATTATCAATTTACTATATATTACATATATGTAAAAACGGATGTATGTTAAGCTTTTTCAAAATCTTTCCCCTAATAAAGATTTGAAGTAGCATTTCATGATTCTCCTTACTGTTAATATGCCTTGAAAAAGAACCCTATAGGGTTCTTTTTCTTTTCATTATAACCTCAGTAATTCCTTATTTAACATGCAAAAGGACTGCTAATTACTTGCAGCCCTTTTACACATTAATATACACTTGTATTAAATACTTAACACTTTCTTGTATTAGGCATTTATACAAACTTAACATGCCATTATTATTTAGATATATAACACTTCAAAGTTTAGAAGTATACAATAACAAATCTTTCCCAGCTTCCAGCAACATAACTAGTAGCTGTTAATTCTCTACCACCATTTGCTGATATATATCTACCATTACTTAATGCTTGTAATACATATATCCTATTATCCCCACCATTATATAAGATAAATTTTTCCCATGCCCCAATTAATGTACGATCTGCTACTACTCTACCATTTGGCTCAAACGAAACATACTTCCCATTACTTTTAGCTTTTAAAGCGTACGTATATAATTCCCCAGTCGGAATTAATTCAAATTTCTCCCATTCATTAACTGCATTACGATTTGCTATTACATTTCCCAAAGGCTCAGCAGAAACATATTGTAAATTTGCTGCCTGTATAGCAACTGTCCAACTTCCATTAAATAAATTCACGACTTTTAGTGAACCTGCTTTTGATAGATTTGCTGCCGATACATCATTCGATGGTGTAATCATCAATATCATTAAAACCATCGGCAACATCATTAAAACTAACTTTTTTGAGATTGTATTACCACTTGCACGTGTTATGAACCTCTTCATTCCCATTCCTCCCTTAATATACATAGAACTCATATACATCATACCAAATATGTAAAATATTGTAACAAAAGAAAGGTTTTTTCAATAAATACCTTACTATTCTGTTTCTTTTTTCTCAAATCTATAGCACTTAAACATGTATCAATTCTCAAGCACATTTTTGAAATCCCCCCTGATAAACAAATATAGCAGTTGATAGAAAGGAGAGTATATACAAAAGAGAGAGTATTTTCATTTCACTTTTCTTTAAATAAAAGCCAAATAGCCGTTCATAATGAACGACTATTTGCATCTAACTAATAATTAGAATGTTCCTCATGTTAATCTATTTGGTTTAACCCCGTTGAAGTAACTTGATAGGTTCTTTTTTTGCCTATATATACTTGTTTATTATTCTCAAGGTTAAGAAGTGTAGCACGTGTCTTTTCCTTTACTGCTTCCCCTTCTATATGGGTAAACTCAATGTAATCTCCCACTTTTACGGGCACTGTTTGGATTTCAGCAGTTTGTTGTCTGTTTCCCACTATTTCCTTATTATACACAACACTACCGGTTGAATTCTGAACTGTAATACTTGCATACGTACTATTAAAGTAAGAATGTGGTACGCCTGCTTCTAAATTCACCTGCATTTTCTCTGTTGTCCTATTATAATCAACTTTTGCGATTTCTCTATCACTATATCCTTTTAAAGACCACCCAAAATGATTTCCATCTAAAACCGTTGTTTCTGGCATTTTTTCTACTTTCTTCAAGCCTTCTTTTGTAACTTCGTACATGACTTTTTTTCCAAAGCTTTCTTGTTTACTGCTGTCTACATTTATTAAAGTAGCTCTATGCATACCTTCTAGGTGTGTCAACTCAATATAATCTCCTACTTTAACTGGAACTTTTTGCGATTCAGCATTTTGTTGTTTGTTTCCATAAATGTCTTTATTGTATACTACTTTTCCTGATGCATTTTGTACTTTAATACTCGCATACGTTTCATTAAAATAATGATGCGGTACGCCTGCTTTTAAGTCGATTTGCATTTCTTCTGTTGACTTATTGAAATTAATTTTTGCAAACTCGAAATCACTAATTCCTTTTAGTGACCATGCAAACTGGTTTCCTTCTAAAATATTATTTACATTAGGCATATCTGGTTTAATTGGATTAGAATCCGTCCCCTTCCAAATCTCTGCTGTTAAAATTGGATATCCTAATGCAGCTACTTTTTGAATGGTATCGTTATTTGGACGTAATCCCCACTTCTCAAAGAAAGGAATCAAATTTTGTTTGGCTACTTTTGATGCTGAAATCATAAATAATTGTTTTTTATTTTCATCAGTTTGTGGAAGTTCACTTGAAGGCATGTCTCTATACAATTGATGCAATTTAGGATAGAAATCCTCTCCATACGCTAACTGTAGTTGCCAAAGCATAACAAGTTTTACAAAAACATCACTAATTTCGTCATAGTTTTTATTCGTTTGTTCTAGATATTGAAACGCTTTTGGATAAACTCCACTTTTCTCTAAGTTGGATGATTGATTAAATGCTTTTTCTACAGAAAGGCTGTATATATTATTTTGTACTTCTGTCATATTATAAAACTTCCAGGGTGATTGTTGTCTCAAATGTCCTGCCTCATGCCAAGGACCCCATCCATCTGTTACAAATTTATTAATATCTAACAC